>NZ_JBNGOS010000013.1:0-168779 GCF_050589685.1 Saccharicrinis sp. 156 | reverse complement strand
CATCCGCCGGAATGTCATGCTAAAACACAACCTTAACCAACGTTTGGGAAGGGGGTCAACATGCTCCGGAATATCCACCTTCACCATAGGCTTATTGTTGCTTGGAACTATTACATTCATCCGATAAGTTCAATAAGTACCCAACAAAATTGGCAATACATTAGAAAGTCCGTAATATATCCTCAGCATATACTCGAATTCAGTTCAGTTATTCAAAAAAGCACTAAAAAGGAAGTCAAAGCACTTGATAGGAACTCAATTCGCTTGCTTTTTCAAATGTTTTCGTGGCTTCATCGTTTATTTTCTTACCTAATTCAGCAGCCATGATTATTCGCAGGACTATTTTAAAACAAGAGCTTGCTGTAAAACTGTACCCTGATAGCATTAATGCAGAATCTGCAATGCAGTTGCTGCGCAAGGAAATTAGGAGAACACCTTCTTTGCAACAAAGATTGTTTAAAGACTATCCCAAAAGCAATACTCCATATTTTAATCATAAACAACTGGAAGTACTTTTAGAACATTATTGTATTACAGTTGATGAGTTTTGTCTTTTATAAATACATTTTTATCTAGCAGTAAACATGTGTGAAAATTTTAAGTACTTTCAATGCAAATTGAAATATAAAAGAATCTAAACACGATGAATACTCCAACTACAATTGAGGAACAATTAAATATTTTTAAGCAAAAATTGAATAAATATATTCCTGAGATTTATTCCTTGTCAGAGATTAAAGATTCAATGCTAAAGAAGAAAATTAATGCTGTAAAGGAAAGATATAATCAGTTAATTAAAATTGAAGTTACAAATACAAATTATAGACCTCATTGTATTTACGACTTACTTGTTTTGGCAGAAAATGATCCGAATCCCAAGAATAGATATGCCTCTTTTCTCATACACATTGAAACTATTGTTAAGGAAATAAAAGAACTAATTGATTCAAGTTTAATGCCTAAAGTAAAGGATGCAATTGTTCAAATGATGTTAGCTGTAGATAAGAAAATTGGCACTAATTTTCAGTATCTGAATTTTTATGGAGAACTACTGGGCACGCATTTTATTCTAAAAAAAGGGTTCAATTTGATTGATATTGAAAAAGAATTACCCAATGGCAAAACTGTAGACTTTGTATTCAATAGTAAAGATGATAATACTCCTTTATATATGGATTTTATTAGCTACCACAACATCGACCCAAGTAGATATAAAACAGAAGAAAAATTCGAAAGCTTTCTTAGGAAGAAATTTGAAGAAAAAATAATTGCAAAAACGGTAAACCTTAAGAGCAGAGATCAATTTTTAGAAATAGATAACAAAGAAATACCTTTTATGCTTTTACCAATTATATGGGGGGATCCTGATGTATTTTTAACTTTTAGAAACCTGATTAATCGTCTTGACGATTCAATGCTAAATGTTGCTCCAATGGCAACACTTCTAATAGAAAAAGACAATCATGGGAACATGCACTATTCTTTTACAACATTAAGTAATGTTCTTGAAAGGCTAGAAAAGTAGCAATTGTGTATTCGTAAATTATTGAAAATGGGCAAAGGAGATTTAAAAACGAGACGAGGAAAAATATTCAACAAATCATATGGAAAGCACCGGGAGAAAGGGAAATTCAAAAGAGTTTATTCCCCGAAGAATATGACATGTTATGTGAGTAAAGAAAAACTTACTAAAGCTAATAAATCTCTAGAGCATATTATTCCTAATGCTTTTGGTGGCAAATTAAAATCATTTCATTTATTAAATAGTTATTGGAATGAAAAATTTGGGAAGACTATCGATAAGACCCTAATAAAACAAGTACCACTTCCAACCTTATTATCGGTAAATAGAGATAGAGGCCAGAATCCTAAAATTGCAGCTTATAGCAAAGGGGGTAATAAATATTTGATTGGAGAGAACAGTTCTGTTGAGCAAAGACCATCTAAACCAATTCAAACTACATTGGAAAATGGTAAAATATCCATAAAATTTATTAAAGGACAAGAAGATGGTATTTTACGAAGTTTAAAAAAGAACAATCCCGATATTAATATAGATGAAATACGAAAGCAGATAAAATGGGATAACAGTAAAAAGGAGGTTGAAATATTTTTTGAAAACAAGTTTACAGCCATAACCGGAAAAGATGCATTTAGAGCAATTACAAAAATAATCGTAAACTTTTATGTTTTTTCAACTAATGAGATTACTGAAGTTGCAGATGCTTCTTTGTTCATAAAAGGAGATTTTGAATGGAACAATAAAATAAAATACTATTATCCAAATAATAAAAATATACATTCGTTAGGTCGCGATGAAGTTTCACATTTAATATATATTAAAGGAAACCAAAAGGAGAAGCTTTTAATTGGTTATTTAGAACTTTTCTCAACTTATAATTTCTTAATAATATTAAATGATGATTATAATGGTAGGAATGTTGAATTCTCTTATTGTTATGATTTAACATCAGATAGAGAAATTAAGAAAGGTATTAGCTTAATCTTAACAAAGCCAGAAGTTGACAAAATGAATTTCCCTCAAGACCATAATACAGAATCAGAATTTCAGAAAAAAGTTGATAGGTTGATGAAGATAAAGGGAATGAAAGGTATTACTAAACTAATATCAAATAAATAATTTGAGTATAATGAACCTTTTTGGGGTTTGTATAGAGAATATTGGGCTAATATTCCCCATCTTTTTCATTCTAGTTCATAACAATTCTTATCGTTTCATTTCTGTTCGATACAATCCGTTAGCACTAAAAACCTGATATAATATGTTTGCTCCCACTATGGAAGCAAGCACAAAAAAAGTATTAGGCACATTAGCAGTTGCAGCTGCCATTGGCGGTGGTTTTTACCTGATTAAAAAAGGCAAGAAACTCCTGTCCGGTGCAAGAATGAACTTTGCACTCCTTGGTTTTCGTATTCATAAACTGGACTTCCAAGAGGTTCAGTTTGCTGTAAAACTCCGCTGTTACAATCCTACAAAAGCTCCAATCACTTTAGCCGTTAACCAAGTTGTAGCCAAATACAAAGGTTCGGCAATCGCTTATTCCACCCCTGATATTAAAGGTCTGACCATTCCGGCAGGCAAATCTCAAGAACCGGAAATCTTATTTCAAGTGCCTTACCTGAATCTAATGGGTAAAGGCTTGACTATGGCTGCACTTCAGAACACGCAGCAGCTTAAAGCCGATATGAACTTTACGCTAACCATCAGCGTGAACGGGGAAACTATTACCACTACGCAAAATTTAACAGACGATAACATGAGCGGATTAGCATTGGGAGAATTGGGTATTGTTTCCGGCCCTCGTAATACAAAAGACGGTCGCAAATACAATCACCTCATAAAAAAAGCATCCGGCAAAGATGTATTTGTAAAGAACGGTAATGTTCTGGAAACCGTTGAAAGTTGTATTGACTTGGTTGCTGAACACTATCTCGAAGTTGAAGAACTGGCTAAAATGCTGCAAGGCGATTCACTGAAAAGTACCTGCCGGAACATCTTTGATTTTTCCTACTCCTACCTGCAATATCACAAAGATGAAAACGGAACGGAACAACTTCGTACACCTGCCCGAAGTTGGCTAGATGGTCAAATCAGGTTCAAGCAGCAGGGCAAAACGTCATCCGGTATTGATTGCGATGATTACAGCATTTTTGTGGGTTCTATCCTAAAATGTCTGGGCGTTCCATTCAAGTTCAGAATTACCAAATATGATGGTAAAAGGAATTTTCAGCATATCTATGTCTTTGTTCCTGCCATTGGCGATAGCGAAGACGAGATTATCATTGACCCGGTACTTTCCAAATTTGACTACCAGAAACCATACAGCTTTGAAAAGTCTGACTTTAATATGTCACCACTTCAACTGGTTGCAGGTGTTCATGGTATTGATGGATTGACAGGTTCTACTTCTTTGGGCTTACCAATCTATGCTTTATCAGGAATAGATTATGCCGGGGGAAGCATGGCAAATGATGATGCCGACCTTATGGCCATTGTTTCGGGTATTGACTTTGAAGATACAGTCAACGGACTTGGTGACCCGGATGCAGCCACATTAAACTACCTCAAGCGAACCCGTAACTTCTTGCATAAAAGCAAGGAGAATAAAGGTAAGATGGCTCACATACAGAATCCTGACCAGTTCATTAGTATGCTCGACCAAGCCATTAAGTTCTGGCACACTCCACAACGAGAAAAAGTACTGGATAAACTGGCGGATATTGAAGAAGCTCTTGCAGAAAAAGGATTGATTAAATACGATGTTGATGCCGTTGAAGGGCTACTGGAATTTGACGATTTAGAAAATGAAATGGATGGTCTAGGCAGAAGAAAGCGAAGAGGTCGTTTTTGGAGAGCCATTAAACGTGTAGGTAAGAAAATTGGTAAAGTAGCCAAGAAAGTAGTTAAGGCGGTTGTTCGTTTTAATCCTCTGTCAATAGCCATTCGTAACGGATTATTGGTAGCCTTACGCCTGAATATGTTTGGCATTGCCAAGAAACTTCAATACGCCTACTTACCGGATAAGCTTGCAACTAAGCATAATATTGATGCAAAGAAATTAAAGGATTTAAAGAAACGTCATAATCGGGTTCGCAAGCTCTTTAAAGGATTACAGGGTAAAGAAAAGAACCTGAGAAAAGCCATTTTAAAAGGTGCAAAACAAAAAAGTTCCGACTTCTCCTTAAAGGGCATGGATGGCTTATTAGCCGATTTAAAAGGTCTGGAATCCATTGGTGAATTGGCAGAACTGGGACAAATGGGTGCCGTTGCTACAGCAGCATCGGTTGGTGCAGCTACCGGAGTTCTGGCTAAAATCAAAAGTTGGCTCAAACCAGTAAAAAACATCTTTACCAAAATCAAAAACAAAGTTGCTCCAAACAGACAAGCAGCTCCACAGTCAACAGATACGCAATCATACAACACACAGAATATGGTTCAGCCATTAACACCAATGACACCCATCAGTCCTATGAACATTAGTGTTCCGCATGTAACCACTCCAATCACCCCGGTTGTACCCATGCAAAAGTCAGTAAGTGTACCTGCAACGGTAAATCCGAAGAAAGGCATGAGTAAAGGGGCTAAAATCGGAATCGGTCTGGGAGTGGCTGCATTAATTGGAACCGGAGCTTATTTCATGTTCCGCAAGAATGATGAGCCAAAGAGCAAGTCAACTCCTAAGAAATCCACAGAGAAGAAATCATTGGGAAGCATCTCGCTTCAATAACAAATGCAATTCAATAAATAAAAATTAGAAACATGGCAGTTAAAAAAACTACGAGTCAAACTCGTGCAAGAACAAGGTCAACCGCCACAAAGATTGACTTTATGAAAGCCACCAACAACATAGGCAAGCCTATTGCTGCCGTAGCAGGGTTTGCTGTTGGTAAGTATGCACTTAAAAAGCTTGAAAAGAGCCCAACGGTAAGCGGTCTATTGGGGTCGGACATGAAAACCTACATCGTTCCGGCAGCGGTTACTATGGGTAGTTTGGTTGTTACACAGTTCACCAAGAATGAATACGTCAAAATTGGTCTGGTAGGTGCAGCAGGTGCAGGTGTGGAATCCATCGTGAAAAAAGCGACTGGTAAAACCATCCTTCAAGGACTGGAAGGTTTAATGGGTGACGAATACACCGATTACGAGGAAGTGGATGGACTACAGGCATTGAATCCGGTAACTCAAGCTCTTCCGGCAGCAGATATTGACATCGAAAGAGAAATCCAAGCTTCGGTTTCTGGTGCAGCAAGTGATTTTAGCATGAGCGATGAACCTATGGGTAGCGCAGCTAAAGACTTCTCCATGTCAGATGAGCCAATTGGTTCGGATGATGACGAGGAAGAAGCAGTTGGCAAGATTACCAACCTTGACCCGGACAGCATGGACTACGACATCTTTTCGGGCGATATGATGGAATCATAGTTCCATCAGCCTTTGATACAATTTGAACTAATCAATTTTTAATAATACAAAAGAGAGTAAAATCATGGCAGAAATTAATGAGCAAAATGATTTGTATCCTTCAATGGAAGAGGTTGAAGGTTTAGAAGAAGCGGTTCTTGATAAAGAAGAGGACGCATTAGAAAAAGAGGAAGACCAAGACGATGCCGTTGATGGTATTGGTGATTTAGGTCGTTCACGTCGTAGAAGCAGGCGCAGAGCCAGACGTTCACGCAGACGTAGCAGTCGCAAACGTTCTGTCCGCAGGTCGTACAATGCAGGTGCGAGAAGCGTTGCTGTAAAAACTGGTTTAACCAGAAACCTGACTTCCAAAGGTCAGTTTGAGCTTCGCAGACAGCAATTGCCACCTGAGATTCAAAAGGCATTGAAAGATGCACGTATGCAAACCGTTGATGCAGCTATCTACACGGTAAAGAGCATTAAGGATAAGTCCGATATTGATTTGATGGAAGCATCAGACGATAAGAAATCAGGACGTACCAACCTGAATCGTGCGCAATTGGATAGCGGAAAGTACTTCTTGTTAACTGACATTGTTCTGGAGTACGCTCACGGAGCATCGGAGGAAGATATTGACCCGGCGGATTTTGCATTCGGTCAGTTTGCGTTGCCACCGCAAATTCTGAACGGTACGTTTGAAATGACCTTGGGAACTAAGGTAATCATGCCTGAAATCTCATGTGCCGTATTCGATGATACCGATACGACCAAGCGTAAGTTCCAATACAAACTGGCAAATCCAAAATGGTTAAAACCATCTATGGACATTACGCCAAAGCTGAACATGCCAAAGGCTATCAATAACGGAGATAAGGTGTTTAACCCTGCCGTTAAGGTAACGCTATTGGGTACTATCACAGAGAAAGCATAGTAACTGAGTTTGTTCATAATCGCAAAGGGGGCGGTATTTCTGCCGTTCCCTTTCTTTCCTAATTAATTACGAATGGAAGCACAAGAGAATATAAAGAAACTACAGGTTGTAAAGTTTGAGGTTAAGAAAGGTCAGACTTTCGAGTTTAACGGTAATACAAAAACGGAACATGATCGCATTAAGGGCATCTTTCTTCGTTTGTCGAACCAACAAGCTTTGCCGGGTGCAACTCTAAGGGTTTGGATTGATGATACGGAAATCATCCCGGACGATACCGAAGTGGCACTACTACATCACAATGATGATATGAGTATTCAGGATGTTGCCTTTCCGGTGGATGAGAAAGCCAAAAACAGCCCGGTACGAATCATCTACAAAGACAATAGCGAAAACCTTGCTGTAAGCGATAGCTATGATGTTCGTGTGTACCTGTTAGCCGAAGTAAACAAGTAAAATTTATCACCCCCATCGAGATGAAACGATACTTTGTTATATCCCACCAATCAAAGGACAATAGTCACATTAACGTTCAGGACTTGCTACCTGCATCTTGTAAGTTAATTACCGGAATTGCTGTAAACGCTACGGCAAAACAGGATGGTCAGTTAGAGGATGTAATCGAGTTGTTGTCATTCCCAAAGCACCTGATAACCGATTTACTGGAACAGGATAGCATTGTTGACCTGTTTTATTCCTACTTACGAACACGTTCAAGTGAGGAAGACAGCCGGGCTTACTTCGTAAGTGATATGCTTCCTGAAATCACACGGATATTAAGTCAGAATATCAAATACACGTGTTTGAGTGCTGTTGAACAGGAAGAACTGGAGCAAAACATCACCGACACATTCAACAACGAATTTACGGATTACCTCTATGGTACAGTTGGTTTGTATGAGAAAGGTAAATACCTGAACAATCTGGAATTTGCCGATTTGATTGCCCAACACACCTTGATGTTCGCATATAAAAAACGTGAAGATGTGTTTTTGCATATCAAACAGGAATACAAACGTCCTGAACCTTATGAATGTGGTAATATCAGTTTGCTTGTAAACGGCAACAGCTTCTTGCTTCGTGATTACATGGTGACAGCCAACCGCAAGGTACGTCACATGATAAAAGAGATTATTCCTTTCCATGAACCTTTGGAAGTGAACAGCAATATCCATACGGTTTTCAAGAGCAATAAGAACAGTGACAACAACACTTTAACCCTTAGAATTTACATTGAATATGAACACGAGTGAGTTACTACATACCATCGCTAAAGACCGTATTGCCGGAATGCGAACCATTGATAGTTACCAGTTAAAACCAACGGTCATTCGTGTTACAGAAGCCAATCAAACATTGGATTTAAAGAATGACATGTGGATTCTGAACACCAAAGGATTGCCCGGAAGCATCGAAGAAATGGAACTGGTAAGCTCCGACAATGTATTCACCGCAACACCCGAAGAATACGAGTTCATGGACGAATACCGCTATCAGGTTTTTACCGATTACATCGACATTAAAACCAATACAGAGAGCTTTAAGCCTTACCGCTTGGAGTTTGTAAAGATTATCCCACACCGAAATTAATAATGATATGTTGGACTTTAGAGAGCAAATACAAAGCATATACGATTTTATCAAGCGTTCGGAGGAACAGCAAAAGTACCCTTACGCTTACGAGATTTACCTTTTAACCGGAGTTGATGAAACGGCATTGACATCAAGAACTTCCGGTACTTCATCCTTTAATCAGGATATTGAAAATGCCGTTGAAAAAGCAAAGCAAGCACACGGAACATTGAAAGTTTACGTGTTTGGTGGAAAAAGCCCCAATGCACGAAGATTAAACACTTACACAGTTAACGTAAGTGGTTTGATGAATCCGCCAAAACCCCCCATTGAAAAAGCAGACATTCAGATTCTGGTAAAAGAAGAAGTTAAGAAGATGAATGAGGAGAACAGCACTCCGAGCATTGGACTTGGCGGTTTATTGGGACTGGTGAAAGATGAAAATGCCAGAAATGACATAGAAGGCTTGTTCGGTTTATTCAATGCCTTATCCGGCAACAACAAGGAAGTAGAGCGAATAGGCTACCAAAAGCAGTTGGATGATTTCAAGTTTGAGACACGCTACAATATGCTTCAGGAGAAGTATGAGAAGCTGAGTAATGAAAACACAGAGCTTCGTGTGGAGCGTGACCAATTCAATAATGAGAACCAAGAGCTGAAACGTGAGAAAACAGATTTAGAGCAACGCTTGGCAGGTTATGCCCCCAACGAGCTGATGAAACGTGTTGCCATAGGCGTTGTATCTGGTATTGGCACAAAAATATTGAGCAACAGTCCCAAAACGGCAGAACTATTTGGTTTATCACCGGAAGAACTAAAAGGAGCTTTAGGTCTGGTAGAAGACAATTCTGAAGAAACACAATCCATCCCGGAAACCTATGTCGAGATTAGCGAAGTCGGCTCTCCGCAAACACCGGAAGAAAAGCAAAAGGCAACGATTATCAAGAACCTTTCAGATGCCCTGTTAACATGGGAACTGGAAGATGTAGCTAAGATTGCCAATATTGTTGGGTTATGCCTTGACCGGGCTGAACTCATCAACAAAACACTCATGTTCCTGAATCAATCCATGCAAGGGGTTCAGGAGGAATCAACCGAAATAGAACAAGAATAACATTAAAAGCATACGATTATGAGAAAATTCAAAATAGGAATCACCATCGAGGCTGAAAAGCCGGAGAAAGTAAAGGAAGTAGGCAACCTGATTCAAAATGCAGTCAACAAAGTTGAGCAGGAAGATATTATCAAGCTTCTGACCAAAGTAGCAAAGAATCCAAGCATAGTTAAAAAGGCACTAAGGTTTATCTAATGGATTTAAGTACAGCAAATAAAGCAGCATTAATCAGTTCGGGAATACGAATCGGCGTTCCGGTACTGGCTATCGGCGTGGGCGTTTACGCCATCCGCAAGATGTTTAAGCGTAACCCTGATGGAACATCATCAACGGTTGCTCCGTCTTTAAAGGATATGGTACTCCAAAAGGAAAACCTGACCATTACGCCTTCCGATGCAGCTTTGTTTGCCAATACACTCTATAGTGCAATGCTTGATTTTGGTACGGATGAAAAGACCATTTACAGCACCATTGATAAAATCCAGACCAAGGATGACATGCTACTGGTGATAAAAGCCTTTGGTATGAAGATGTACCTCTGGGGTACTCGTGCAGCCTTTCTTGGTCAAAATTACAACCTGATTGGCTGGCTACGCTTTGAGTTAGATGATAAAGAGATTGCTAAAATTAAGCCCAAGTTCGATAGTTGGGGCATTCCTCTCTAAACACCAATACAACTATGGATAAGAAGCAAAAGAAGATATTATTTATTTCGGGAGGGGTGTTAACCACCGGGGCAATAGTTACAAGCGTTTTACTGATTCGCAGAAGAAACAGGCGTAAGCGTGGACTATTGCCCCCAAGTGGTTCTGATACACGTCCGGCAAACATTCTGACTACAAACAACAATACGTTACCATCGAACTTTCAAAACTGGAACGGTGGAAACAACTACCTGTCCAATGCACCAAGGGGAATCCGCAATAACAATCCGGGTAACCTGATTTACACCAAAATCAAGTGGAACGGAAAACTACCCAAGGAGCAGAATAAAGACAGACGGTTTGAAATGTTTATAGCTCCAGTTTATGGTGTTCGTGCCATGATAAAAGACCTCAAGCACGATATTGAAAAGGGCAAGAACACGGTTCCGGCTCTCATCGAGGAATACGCACCCAAATTCGAGAACAATACAGCAGCTTATATCAACACGGTTTGCAAGGATTTAAAGGTGAGCAAAACAGCAAAGCTATTGCCTACTAAGAATACGCTTCGCCTTTTAGTACTATCCATCGCTAGGGTTGAAAATGGAGGTAATTACGTCAGCAATGACTTGTTTGACAGGGCTTATTCAATGATATAGCCCTCAAAGAGGGAATTATTAAAGATTTACAAAACAAGAAAGGACTTCACATATGGGAACAATCAAGATGTTTAGGGGAACAACCCCACCGTTATTGAAAAAAGGCGAATGGGCTTCGGATGGTCATTACGCTTATTTGGGAATGGAACACGGACAATATAAAGTGTTTCAGGGTGTGTTTGATATGAGTAAAGACCAAGAGATTACCGGGTTTGAATACGACCTTGACGAAAAAGCGATTATTATTCCTTCAGGTACGCCTTTCTCAAAACTACAACGCTTATTTGATACACTGCCAAAAGCATTGAAATACCATACAAACGAGAAAGCAAGTATCGACATCATGTTTGAAGATGGTATTTTCATTAACGACTTAGGAACGTTCTTAGTACTTCGTGATTTCTCCTACCAAATCAACATTAAGTCACTTAGCAACAAAGTTGATGGTTCGTTAGGAACGTATGTGAAACCAGTCATTTTTCAAAGTGACAGAGCCATTGAGATTTACAATAGTGCCGTGAACTTCTCTGATATTCGTTTTGAATATGCTGATGCCTCAAACGGTGCAATTGCTTACCTGAACAGTACTACCAACATTGATGATTGTTGTTTTGATGCCAAGGTCAACCAGTCATGCGTATTTGACCGGGGCTATAATAAGATTGTATTTTCCGATACTTATTTCAAGATGAACCGGGATGTGGAGGATTCCATTCTGGATAAAGCATCGGTTGGTTCGTTTATTAATATTGCAAGAAGTAAATCTGCACCGGACTTCAGACCAAAGACCATTGTAAGCTCATTAAGTGGTGGGATGATTATTGCCGGAAATGTAGAGGACTTACTTATCTCAGAGAAAAGCCCGGTGTATATGCCTAATGGAGGTGTAGAGATTCATGGTGGTTTTGTAACTCGTCCTGATGGTAACATCGACATTGCTGTTCCAACCAAGTTTTCGCAGTTGGAAAACGACATGAACCTGACTAGCGATTTTGAGCAATTGGAGAACAAACCAACTACTATCACTCAGGAACAAGTAACTGCTATTGAAGCCAATAACCGCAAGAACTCCTACCCACAGCAAGATGCAGAGAAGTTGGCAGGGATTGAGGAAAACGCCACAGCCGGAGCAGACTGGGAATCAAATGTACAGAATAAGCCTGTTACCATTACTCCGGAACAATCGGCAGCTATAGAAGCAAACACTCAAAAGCGAAGCTATCCGCAAAACGATGCAGATAAACTGGCAGGTATTGAGGAGAATGCTACTGTTGGTGCAGACTGGGAAAGCAATGTGCAGAATAAACCTGTAACTATTTCTCCACAACAAGCAGCCGATATTGAAGCCAACAACAATAAACGCAGCTACCCACAAGCAGATGAAGATAAGCTTGGAGGTATTGAAGAGAACGCCACCGTTGGCGCAGATTGGGAAACGAATTTACAAAATAAGCCTGTTACCATTTCACCTGAACAATCGGCAGCCATCGAAGCCAATACACAAAAGGTGAGCTATCCACAAGCAGATGCTGATAAGTTGGCAGGGATTGAGGAAAATGCTACGGTTGGCGCAGACTGGGAAACCAATGTACAGAACAAACCTGTAACCATTTCACCGGAACAAGCCGAAGCAATTGAAGCCAACACTCAAAAGCGAAGCTATCCACAGGTAGATGAAGATAAGCTTGCCGGGGTTGAAGAAAATGCCACAGTTGGAGCAGATTGGAAAACGAATTTACAGAATAAACCTGTAACGATTTCTCCGGAACAAGCAGCAGCAATCGAAGCCAACACCCAAAAAGTAAGCTATCCACAAGCGGATGCTGATAAGTTGGCAGGGATTGAAGAAAACGCCACTATTGGCGCTGACTGGGAAACCAACATACAAAATAAACCAGTTACCATTTCACCGGAACAGGCAGCAGCTATTGAAACCAATAGCCAAAAGAATAGCTACCCACAGGTAGATGCCGAGAAGCTTGCCGGAATTGAAGAAAATGCTACGGTTGGTGCAGACTGGGAAACAAATTTGCAGAACAAACCTGTTACCATTTCTCCAGAACAATCGGCAGCCATTGAAGCCAATACACAAAAGGTAAGCTATCCACAAGTAGATGCCGATAAGTTGGCAGGGATTGAGGAAAATGCAACTGCCGGAGCAGATTGGGAAACGAATGTGCAGAATAAACCAGTTACCATTTCACCGGAACAGGCAGCAGCAATTGAAGCTAATACACAAAAACGTAGCTATCCACAGGTCGATGAAGATAAACTGGCAAGTGTAGCAGAAAACGCTACTGTTGGTGCAGATTGGGATACAAACCTGCAAAACATACCGGACTTCCTTAAAAAGTTCTTACAGGTATATGCTGATTCCGGAATCTTTTCTGGAGAGGATTGGGAAGCAAAACTGGCTGAGATACTGAACTTCCAAATCAACTTCATGAAAAACTTTGTGGATGCAGATGTGGAAAGTCTTTCGGTTGATGTGGCCGGGAATAACCTGAAGTTGAGATTTACAGATGAAACTGATAAAACCATTACACTCCAATAATTATGAAAGCATTAGTATTAGGAAGTTTATTCACGGCTTTTATTTCATTAGTGGTGTATCTCACTTCGATAATTGCAGTTCATGGAATCCGGAAGTCTATTTCTGATAGCAATTACTTTTTACAAAAGCCTTACAAGCTTGTATTTGAAATTGTAATGTGGATTTGTGGTTTGGCAATTATTACAACCGGAATCTTCATTAAAGGAAGCCCTGATTGGATGGTTATTGCCGGAGGTTCTGGCATATTTATGGTTGGTGTATTTTCAGATTTCAAGCGAAACCTGATAATCCGAATAGCACATTACTTCTTTGCCATTGGCGGTTTTACACTTCTTGGATTAAGTTATCATTTCAGCTTTGGATATATCAATTATACAATCCTGATTGGTATATCTGCCCTTTTTGCAAGTGCCTTTTCGGATAAGCGTATTTGGTGCTTAGAACTCACATTATCGGCAGAGATATTTATTGGTCTTTTCTATTTAGCTCATTCAATCATGTAAATATTAATGGATAAGAAAGGCTACATATCAAGGATTCGTGAGGATTTGCTTATTGGTCGTAAGCACTCTAAAACCACTATTGAAAGTATTGCTAAAGGCTTCGGCATAACCAATAAAAACTTGGTTAAAGAATACACCGAACTGGCAATAGTCCTGAATGCACGAGAGATAGCGCACGACAATTCGCTGACCACTTATGAGAAATACCTTGATATTGTAGCCCTTTACCAGTCTCAGGTTAATTTGTCAATGCGTACAAGTATGAGCGTATTGATGCAGCAATATTCAACACCTGCACCCATTTCGTTTTTGGCATCGAGTTATGTTAGAAATACCAATGATGATTCATTGTATTTAGAGCCATCGGCAGGTAATGGATTATTGACCATCGCTTTGCCGTATCATCAAACTTACGTTAATGAACTGGATGATGTCAGGCTAGACAACCTTAAAGAACAACCTTTTGCCAAAGTAAGCAGTTGGAATGCAGTAAAACCACCTTTTGCTTACGATAGAAAATTTGATGGTGTAATAACCAATCCTCCTTTCGGTTCACTTTCTCAACCTGAATTATTTGGAAAGTTTAAAATCAAGAGATTGGAACATGCAATGGCTTTAAATGCCTTGCGTTGCATGAAGGATGATGGCAAGGCAGCTATTATCATTGGTGGTCATACCTCATGGGATAAACATGACCGGGTATCAGCCGGACAACACAGAATCTTCCTGAACTACCTGTATCACTTTTACAATGTGGAAGATATAATCCCCATCAATGGGAAGAAGCTTTATTCTCGTCAGGGAACATCATTCAACACCCGGTTAATACTGATTGATGGAGCAAAATTCAAACCCGAAGGTGCAGCTCCACTAAAGAATAAACTCCACAGCACCATGGTGAATAGCCATGAAGAACTCTGGGATAGAGTTTGGTTGGAGAACCCCCAAAATAATACGAATAATAAACAATTGAGCTTAGTTAAGTTGAGAGCTAAAGCCATCCTTCTAAAACAAAAGCAATATGAAGTCCGAAATTAAATTCCAGAAAAACAGCATAACAGTAAAATTCAGTCGAAAACCACAAAAACATATTGTCTCCCGGTTAATCGAATTGGGCTTTTCAACTAAGGATAACAAGTGTTTTGTCCGCACTCAAAAACTGGCTCAGAACGAACATGAATACCTGCAAGGTATGTTGGGTACGAAAGGTCTGGGAATGGCATATATCCCGGCAGCCGAAAAAGGATTTATTCTGGATACAACGGTTCCGGATTCAATGGGACATGAAATGCACATTGCCATTCGCAAAGTCAAGAAAAGTATTGGAATGCCATTGTTTGACTACGTTGCAGAAAAGCTCGATTATCAAAACGATGAATTGGTAAAAGCCCTTTCAGCTGAACAAGTAGATGCGGTATCTCTAGCTATATATAACATTGAAAAGCGTGGTCAGGGAATTATTGTTGGTGACCAGACCGGAATAGGAAAAGGACGAACGGCAGCAGCTTTAATCCGCTATGGAGTAAAGCAGGGAATGCAACCTGTATTCCTGTCTGAGAAGCCCAACCTGTTTACAGACTTATACCGGGATTTATCAGATATTGGAAGCTCTGCACTTGTGCCGTTTATAGTTAACACCAAGGAGAGCAAAACACATATAAAGGATAAAAGCGGTGAGATTGTTTATACGGCTCCTGAAAAACCAGCTCAGGAACGAATTATCAAAAGCCAACAAGTGCCGGGCAATTACAACTTTGTATGTGCTACCTATTCCCAATTTAATCAGCCTAAGAAACCTGCAAAGCAATTGTTTTTAAGTGCTACCAGTAATGGCAGCATTATCATTATGGATGAAGCGCACAATGCTTCCGGTAGTTCCAATACCGGGGAGTTTATGCAGGGTGTACTTCGCCAGACTAAAGGTGTTTGTTTCTTATCGGCAACCTTTGCCAAGCGACCGGATAACATGCCCATCTATGCTCAAAAGACATCCATGAGTGATGCCAATATGAGCAAAGAAGATTTGGTGGAAGCCATTTCAAAGGGTGGTGTGGCATTACAGGAAATTTTGGCAGCACAGTTGGTTTCCGAAGGGCAAATGATTAGGCGTGAACGTTCTTTTGAAGGGGTGGAAGTCAACTACATTGAGCTAAAAGAAAAGGCAAAGGAACAAGCGGATATTGCCGATAAGGTCACAGCCATTATCCGGGATATAATCGGCTTTCAGGAAAAGTACATTAACAAACAAGTTGAGCAACTTGATAAGGTTGCAGCAGCCGAAAGTAAGGAGGTTGAAACACGGAAAGGAACAGAAAAAGCCGGAGTTGATAATATACCATACTTCTCAAAGGTTTTTAATGTCATTAACCAATTGCTGTTTAGTATCAATGCTTCCGATGTGGCTGAACATGCCATCCAGAGATTAAAGGATGGTAAGAAGCCAATCATTGCTTTTGCATCCACAATGGGAAGCTTTCTGGAAGGAATGGCAAAACCGGACGATGTAATTAATGCGGACTTCTCTACTGTTCTGGAGAGAGGTCTGGATTCAGTTCTTCGCTATACGGAAAAGGACATTGACGGTCAATCGGAAGGTAAAGCTTTCAATATTGCAGATTTATCGGAAGAGGCTCAATTTGCATACCGTGATATTATCAGACGAATTGAAAAGGCTTCCACCGGAATCACCATTAGCCCTTTGGATTTAATTATCCAGAAAATTAAAGAAGCAGGTTATACCGTTGGTGAAGTTACCGGACGTAAGCTTTGTGTGCAATACAATTCAACCAATGCCAAGAATACAACAGCTTTGGTGATGAGCCGTAAAAAAGAAAATACAGCAGACCTGTTCCGTAGATTCAACGACAATGAAATTGATTGCTTACTGATTAACCAGAGTGGTTCAACCGGGGCTTCAGCTCATGCCATTGTCACCGATAAAGTACCTGCCGAACAGGTAAAGCAGCGTGTGATGGTTATACTTCAACCAGAACTGAATATCAATACTGAAATTCAGAAGCGTGGTCGTATCAACCGTACCGGGCAAATAATGAAACCAATTTACGATTACATTATTTCGTCTATTCCGGCACAAAAGCGTTTTATGATGATGCTTAAAAAGAAGCTGAAATCATTGGATGCCAATACCACTTCCAACCAGAAAAGCAGCAAATCACAACTGGAATCAGATGACTTCCTGAATAAATACGGTGATAAGGTGGTTCGCCAGTATATGTTGGAGAATCCGGAACTAAACAAAGCTTTGGATAATCCTCTGAAATTTGAAGGTAAAGAAAGCGATGAAACACCATCAGAAGGTGATGCTTCCAAAGTAACCGGACGAGTGGCGGTATTGTCGGTAAAGGAACAGGAGAAGTTCTACAATGAGGTCATTGAGCGATACAACGATTACGTTGAGTACCTGAAACAAGCCGATGAATACGACCTTGAAGTTGAAATCCTGAACCTGAAAGCACAAACACTGGATAAGCGGGTTGTGATTGCAGGAAAAGGTGGCCGTTCAGTTTTCGGTAATGATACATTCTTGGAAAAGTGTGAATGTAACGTATTGAAGAAACCCTACGGTAAACCGGAACTGGAGAAGCTGATTAAAAAGCACCTGAATGGCAAACACCCGGACAGTATTTCAGAAGACACAATTGCAGCGCATGAAAAGCTTGTGCAAAACAAACTTGCAGAGGATTTAAAGGAGGTAGAAACCAAATACAAAGAGCTGATTGCTGACATTCCCAACGAAAAAGCATTCCAGAAAATTCCAGTATTCGACAAGGCAGCTCAAAACGAGTACATGTCAGAACGAACAGAGGAACTGGAAGATGCCAAACAGGAAAAGATTACGCAGGTTAAAACGCAAAGCCAGAACCGTAAGAACTACCTGAATGCTTTTTTCAAGTTCTTTAAAATTGGTCATGGTTATTTCTACCCGGCATTGAGTTTTGAGAATGAAAGCAGCGATAATTCCTACTGTATCTTTCTTGGTTTTGATATTAACCCCAAACGGAACAATCCTTATGCGCCATCGGCTGTAAAACTTCGTTTCGCCATTTCTGATAGCCGTAAGTACATCGTACTTCCTGCATCGGGAGATACAGCCAAAGAAATTGAGCGTATTCAGGCTCGTAGTTTTCAATTAAGCACTCCACAAAAGGAAAGCCTGATTGGCAAGTGGGATGAAGCCATTAAAAATTTTACTCAGGACAGACAAGTTCGCTACATCATTACTGGGAATATCCTTCAAGGTTCGGCTGACTTTTCCGGCAAACTTGTAAGCTATACAACCAAAGGTCGAGGTGTTCAAAAGGGAATATTGATGTCAGAGGCATGGTCACCGGATGAAACTGAAAAGAACTCCAATAGTTATGTGGTTGCACCCATCGCCAAACTGCAAAAGCACATCATGAGTTTGCGAAGTGGAGCTACCATCAGTACTGAAAACAAGATTAGTATTGTTCGCCATTACGATGATACTTTCAAGGTTATCATGCCAAAAACCAAGAGCCATATACCAATTTATACGGATAAGGAAGTGGTGAAGCTATTGGAGAATAGCCGGGATGGTTTTGAAATGGTATCAGGCAATATGAAAGCTTCGGTATCAGAGAAGAAAATGTCCAAGTTATTGAATTTGCTAGGTGAGCGATTCAGCTTATCGGTTAAAGTACCCCGGAACTATTTTGAAGAATATCTGGAGAAAGGGTCAAAACGGAATGATAACGGTGATAGCGTGACCAAAGAAGCGATGGAGATGTTTGAGCAGGATAAGAAGGAATTTCCTCAGAGGTTAGCCAAGCAGAAAAAAGCTACTACAAAAGCTAAGACCATCAATATAGACCAAGGCAAAAAACTAAAACTGGTGAAGCTCCGGGCAAAAGCCATTCTGATAAAACAGAAACAGCTAAAAGCTGTAGCAGGTCTGTAAATCAATTCGACAACAATAAAATACTAATGATATGAAGCTTACAATAAAAAACTACAAGGAAGCAACCAAGGATATTGACTTTTCACAATTACCGGAAGCAGCCCGTGAAGCACACAAAGAGTTTGATGCTTTTGCTGACTTTTACAGTGATGATAAGGATATAAAAGAAATGCTTGATAATCATTTCAAGATTGTTGAGCCGTACATCAACGTAAAACGTTTTCCTGAATTGCCGTTTGACCATCCTTTAAATATTCTGGATAAGGAATCCGGCCAATACAAAGAGGCTTTAAAGGAATACCGGGATAGCAAGAAAAAACCTAAAGCGACTACTAAGACCAGTAACAAGAAAACTGCAAAAAAACGGACTTCTTCTATAAAGAAAACCACTTCAAAAACGGCAAAGCGGAAGCCCAATGAAGTGCCATTAATGCCATTGGAGGTAAAGATTATTAAGCGTTACCTGAATATGCATGGTGAGAAAGTAACCGAACGTCAGGTTTCCTTGCTATATAAAGTGATTCAGAAAGCAGCCACAGAAAAGACCATTCGTAAATCCAGTAAGTATGCAGAGGAAGTTAAAAAGATTGGTAATGACCTTGCCCGCACTTACAAGGAAATGGGTAGCTCCTGTACCTTTGAAGTGCCGGGTTCAATGTATTCCAAGCTGAAAAATATTGTAGATAGCTATGGTGTTACTCCGGCAGTTTCCCTGATTAAACGCTTTATCAACCTTTATGGAAACATTACCATTGATAAAGCAAAACGACTACTTACAAGTATTAAGAATGCCAAAAAAAATGGTAAAGTTACCAGTTCAGACCGGGCATACGACCGAATAAACCAAGTGCAGAAGCATCTGGAAGATTATCTGGATAGCGATAAATTATTGGTGACCAATATCCAATTAAACGGATTGAAAGGTGTTGCCGGATTGGGAAAGTAAATGCCACTACCTCAATGCCCAAAAGTAGTGGCTCTAAACCAAGGGCAACAAGAACTGTAAACGTATCACCCAATCAGGTAGTATCAGCTAACCAGTTAGCCAAGATGAAGTTTTCTACACTTTCTCTGGCCGGGAAGTTCGGCAAACTACTTGGTAAGCCGTACAAGCCATTCTATTTGATGATATATGGACAAAGGTTTCATGGCAAAAGCTCTGTGGCATTATTGTTTGCTGATTTACTGGTCAAATGTGGATTGAATGTTCTGTATGTTTCCAATGAAGAAGGTGTAAAAGGTTCTTTACAGGAGAAGCTATTACGATTAGGAATCAGTAATCCAATTGACTTCGTGGAGAATTACAATACAAGCCAGTTTAAAGGTTATGATGCAGTATTCTTAGACAGTACCCAAACCGTGGGCATGAAACCGGATGAGTTTAAAGCTCTGAAAAAGCGATTCCCCAATACTTCATTTGTTCTGGTTTTTAAAGCTAATCGTGATGGAACATCCAAAGGCGGAACAGATTGGGAACACGATGTAGATGCTATTATGCACATTGAGAATCAGAGTGCCACAATGGAGAAAAACCGATTTCCGGGTGGAAGTACTGAAACCATTAAAATCTTTTAGGCATGGAGGAAATGACAATAAAATTCTACTGGGTAGTGATTGCCGGGTTAAGCTCATTAATGGTTGGAGTGGTATCATTTATCATCCGCAATGCCATAGCAAGAAATGCGACCAAGGAAACGGTGGAAGCTAAAACAGACTTACTGGAAAAAGACATTAAGCACCTGACAAAAGAACTGGAAGGAGCTGAAAACAAGTTTGCCATACTGCATAAACGTGTTTCTGATTTAAGAGACAGCTCAAAAGAAATCTATGTGAGTAAGGAACTGTTTCATCAGACCATCAAACAACTCAATGATAAGCTTGATACCATCTTAAAATTTGTGGAACGATGAGAAAGATATTCGGAAAACTAACCAATGCCGGAGTTGCTGAAACATTGAAGGTTGGCACAAAACTCATTGATGAAATTTTTACCACGCAGGAAGAAAAGCTACAAGGCAAAATGGAGCTTTTTAAAATGGCAGTTGCCGACCGGAATTCTGCTCGTGACATGTATGCACAGGATAGTTGGCTGCAAAAAGTGTTTGCACTTTTCTTCTTACTGGCTTGGTGTGCCTTAACCATTTTAATGCTTAACTATTTCGTGTTTCAGACCATTGAATTAAAAGATTGGCAAATAGCCTTTGTAAGCAGCATTAATGGCGGTATCTCAACCAAACTAAGCACCATTATTGACTTCCTTTTCGGTGGTGCAATTTCCGGAGTGAATAATGTAAAACTTAAAACCAAACGCAAGAATGAAGACATTTGATGAACTCTTTGATGGAGTAATAAAGCACGAAGGCTACTACGCCAATGTAACCGGAGATAGAGGTGGTGAGACATATATGGGTGTAGCCAGAAACTTGCACCCGAATTGGGAAGGTTGGCAAATCATTGATGGCTACAAACTGACTTTTGGTGAACTTAAACGAAACGCCAAGGTTGATATTCCTGAACTAACCACAATGGTCAAAGAGTTCTACAAACAAACTTTCTACGATAAATACAAAATCGGAAGCATTAACTCCGGCTCGTTACAAGAAATCATTTTTGACTGGTGTGTCAATAGTGGTTATTGGGGTAGTTGTGGCGTTCAGAAGGTCTTGAATCGCTTCTTTGACAGTGACCTTAAACTCGATGGAATAATTGGTAAAAACACTATCAAGGCGATTAACTCTTGTCCACCAGAGTTGCTATTTAATGCCATTAAAACTGCCCGGATTCATTATTACAATACTATTGCTCAACGTGGGCAGAATCATAAGTTTTTGAAGGGGTGGTTGAGAAGAATTGAAGCTATTCAATTCTTCCATTATTAACCACTTTAATATAAGTTCAAATAGGATAGCAGCTGTTTCCATGCCGACTTCTTTGTTTTACCTATTTTATGAAATTTATCTTTATTGGATTTATCAAATCTACGGTTCAATTCAATTCGATTCTTTGACCATTTTTCGGCCCAAACAATCTCATTGTTTTTAATCCAATAGTGAGATTGACAATCAAAATTCCAATTTCCAATTGATGGATACAGGGTAATACTTTCTCCATTATAAATTAATTCCCAATCGTGCGGTGTAATTGGAGTAACAACCTCATTGCCACAGCCGCACATGCATTTATGCACGGCTGTGTTGTATTGAGTTGTAATATACACAACATTCTCTTTAAGAAAATCAGGAATTGTTTCAACAAACTTAAATTTCGCCTTTTTCCTCATTGTTCAAGTAAGAATTATTAATTGAGTATATTGAATGAAACTCTTGTTCCAAATCTTGATAAAATTCAGACATTTTTTTCCATTTTAGTACAGCAAGAACCGCATTCAAAGAATTAAGTTCTGCAATTTGAATATTGGTCACATAATCATTATCAATACCCTCACTTGATGGAATATATTTATCTAAGTGGCTATTGTTTTGTATGTTAGCTGAAGTTACTCTGACTTGACCAATAAGCTTATCGTCAATTACATTAACGCCTAAGCCTACGTCAATAAGAGACACTTTATGTACAATCAAATAATTAATCAGTGATTTTCTTACCTGATTATCATCAATACAGACAAAAACAAAGTCAAAGCTAGATAGCTCGTCAAAATTCCCTTCATGCAGATAGTAGTTATGGCTAACTATACCTTTACGCATTAAAGAATACTTATTCTGGTAGTAATCAACTTTACTAGGTTGATTTTCTAAATCCGCTAAACTAGCTGCACCCGGAGACCGAAATGCATTGTGATTTAGGAAAACATCTCCATCATAAATATGAATCTCTCGAACGTTTGTTTTTGAAACCAAATCCAAAATATAGGCTCCTGTTCCTCCCAAACCTGCAATAGCAATTTTCTGAGATGATAGTTTGTCATTGATGAAGTCAATGTTGGCTCTACTAGAATTAGTATCCAAATAGAGAAACTTACTTTCAAGTTCATTATCAACAATTGGCAAAAAAGGTTTCTCAGTTACATTATCCTTAATTGATTTTGCTGGTGCAGAAATAATTTCAGCATACCTCTTTATCTTCTCATAGAAATTTATGTATCCATTAGCAGGTTTATTCGAAAAAGAGAAGTTAGCCTGTATTGAATTTCCAAATAAAGTACTGTTGGTTGTGTGTCTAATTTGCTCAATAGGATTACCATTTTTATCACAAGGGTACTCACCACTAAATAATATAACATGGTTATTTGGCTTAGTAGTTGATGTACCGCTCATTGTTAATGGTGAAATTAAAACACCAAAACTTACCTCTTTCTTGGAATTCACATAAGGTATATGGTGGGCAAATAAATGCCCACCGTTAACTTCAACTTTATACCCTTCGTCTCTAAGACGTTTTAGGTCTGCATTACGACTTATCAGTAGCTGTGACATTGAAAATCATTTTGTGTTTGACTTTTACGACATCACCTGCAACCATAGAGCCTTGAGGTTTGTCATTATTACCTCTGGTATAAGTCACAGTGTAAGCAGTTCTACCATTGTTTTGGATTGTACCAAATGCAAGTTCTACAACTTGCTCAAATGAAATGGTCTTATCGTTCCATTCTTTTTCACGACCATTTACAATTAATGTATATGAATCTTTCATTTTCAAATTATTTAAGATATTTATAATATGTGCTTAATTCTATTCCCCTCACCAGAACAGAAGCGTTTATTGAGGATAAAAAAGCTCCATATATTTACCATTAAGCTATTGGTAAACTGAACAGTTAAATAACTTGAATTTGCATTTTCTTTGGAAAGGTCTTATCTTTGAAGTCTCACGTAAAAAGAAAGACACACTTTCTTAAAAAAATACAGCTCAGTTTTCAACTGGGCTTTTTTTATTTATATTCTTTTCTACATAGCATTCTTTTTAAATTATTCTCTGACAAAAGTAAATAAAGGAGTTGTAATATCAAATATATTTCTCAAAAAATTTATGGTTTGTTTCACAAACGTTTGTAATATAAACTATTTTTATTATATTTGCAGAAGAAACAGGGATATGACAGAACAAGAACTTGAAATATTTTATTCTCAAATATCGACTAAGATAATTGAGACAAGAAAGAAGTTAAATCTAACGCAGCAAGTATTTGCTGATGAGCTAAATATATCAAGAGCCTCCATTGTCAATATTGAAAAGAAACGACAACGACCTACTATTCATCTTCTTTATAAGATATCTATTTTGGCAGAATTAGATATGAATTATTTTTTCAAATCATTTCAAAAGGATATTATTACTAACACTAAGTTTTCTGAAAAAATAGATAAAAGAAAATTGAAAGAGGATGAAAAAGTTATCCTTAAGGATTATATCTCAAAACAGCTTTTAACTAAAGAATAAACTAATCAGTATGATTAAGATTAAGGAAATTGAACAAAAAGCTAAGGAAATCTTATCTCAATTAAATATCAAGAAAGCCCCAGTACCTATTGAAAAAATCGCTAAAAAAATCGGCTTGTCTATTGATAAAGGTATTTTTGGAGATACAATTTCAGGATTCTTATTAACAAAGGAAAATAAGAATATTATTGCTGTAAAGTCAACAGAGAGTGAAGTTAGACAGAGATTTACCATAGCGCATGAATTAGGACATTATTTATTTCATAGTAATAAAGTGGATGACATTTTCATTTCCAACGTTTTGTTTAGGAATGAAAGTTCATCAACAGGTGAAATAAGAATGGAAAGAGAAGCTAACTCTTTTGCAGCTGCAATCTTAATGCCTGTGGATTTTATCAAAGAAGAAATAGATAAGCTTGATAATAGATTAACAGTTGAAGATGCCATCAAGCAGTTATCTAAGAAATTTCATGTAAGTGAAGTTGCTATGACTTATAGATTAACCAATTTAGGCTATAACATATAACTTGACTTTAAGTGTAAAAAACAAACTCCCGGTTTTAAATCGGGAGTTTGTTTTTTACAGCTGTTTCACTTACCCTTAATTTTAGGTGGGTTATTTCCTCTTTTACCTCCTGAAGGTTTTCCTGTTGTACTTGGACCATTTGTAGGTCTCGGTTTTGATTTGCTCATAAGAATAAAATTTAATCGTTAATTACTTTCTGTCTTCCCAGTCATCCGGTCTTTCGTCATACCCCCTGTCAGTCCAATAGGTGTCATTATTTGGATTCATTTGGTCTGCATGATTGTCAAGCTCATCTTGACTGTAATTGTAATCGTCATTTAAAGGCATAAGAATATTTTTAAATTAAACAAGAAGCAAAATTATGCCTGATTGTAATTACATTCAATTCCCGGAAAACTTTATTACTCTATAATATCTGTATATATTTTATTTATCTGATATACAATCGAATTAGTTGTAAAATATAGATATGTAGTAGTGAATTAGTAATATATTTGCATCAGTTATATTTATTACTCCATAATATATACAAAAATGAAAGTGTCTAAGAACAAATTATCTGCATTCCAGAATTTAATTGAAGTTGTACAAACTTTGAATGATGAGGAGATAGCTTCGTTTCAGAAATATTTGCTGGAAAAAAGAAAAATCACAAAAAACAGTAAGCTATTCAAAACAGTATTGGATTTAATAGGTGCAAATGAAACCGTAGATACGATTAATGAATCATCAATAAAAAAAGAAGTAGAAACCACTATATCACCCAACTTCAATAAGCTCACTGAAAACCTATATAGTAGACTTTTAGGCTTCTTGTCTGATATGTATAAAATTGATGAATGGAAGAAATGGCAAATTGAAGCGAACGATACCTTAATAGAAATAGAAGCTCTATGCAGCAGAAAATTGTTCTCACAAGCAATCGCATTATTACTTAAACTAGAGGATAGATTAAAAGGTCATAGTAGGTATAGTAAGTGGATTTATGACGACATAAGTATTTACTCAAGGCTTGCAAATTTAAAAATCAACCTTGCACTATGGTCAAACAATCTTATAGAAGTTGATGAGATTGATGAAATGCTGAATAATCTATTAATGCTAGGTGAATATTTTTATAACAACTCTCTTAATCAAGGTAAAGTTCATTTACTAAAAGAACACAAATATATTGGATATCAACTTCTTTATCGGTATTTCGAAGAAAACTCAAGGTATGAGGAAGCGGTTGATTCAATTAATTCTGTACAATATCAAGCTAAAAAGCTTTATAATGACTACCCGGATTTATTGAATAATATAGAAGCATATTTCGAGTTTAAAAAGAGCATCATTAATGCTAAAAACAATAAGAGGCATGATCTTTTCAAAAGCAGTAAGAATTATCGCCGAAAAAACAATCTATTAGCCACCCTACTCCAAGAAGAGTTTATTACAAATCAAAACTTAATACCTTCATATGTCAATAATGACCCGAATAAAGGAATTGATGTACAATTCTATATTAATTTGTTTTTCTATACCGAAAAGAAGATAGAGAACATTCCTGATAGGCTTGAACTTAACCGAGCTATACTTCTTTATTTAGAGAATAAACAAGAAAAAAGCATTGAAATCCTGAATACTCTTAAGGTCTCAAAGAGAATTAAGAGTAAAGATAATCCGATTTTTTTGGATGTGCTTATTCTGGAATTGCTGTGTCGAATTAAGAATGAAGAATATGATTTGTATTCTAATTTCAGAAGCATTAAAGGAGTTCTAAAAACTCAGAATAAATCTGAATTTGAGATTAAGGCAGTTAAAGAATTGGAGAATTGGAGTCAGTTAACCCAATTTGGCAAAAGGGATTATATTCAAAATGAAAAAGAAACGATTGAATCATTACGAGCAGTAGCAAATAAACTTGAACCCATTCATCAATTAATTGTATATGCTCTTTCTGGAGAAATTTAAAGAAATTCTGAAACAAAAAGCTCCCGGCTGAATAAATCAACCGGGAGTTTTTTTGTGCCCAGAACAAGACTCGAACTTGCACGCCCTAAACGAGCATTAGCCCCTCAACCAAGTAGGATACAAATACTATTGTAACTAAAAATACAATGTATTTCTAAAAACCCCTATTTTACTTGCCTTTACGTGCCTTTACTTTCCTTTAGTGTTCTTTATTCGTACTCATATTTACAACAAATACAATATTTGTTTCCGAATTGTTTCCGAATAATAATTGGCAACTAAATATTGTTTCCGAATAATATTTTGAGACTGCTATAGCGCAAATTTATTAATTATGGCGAATGCTACAGTAAGTATTTTTTTAGACAGCTCGTACACAAAAAAAGATGGTACGTCACGTTTTTACATTAGGGTTACCCTTAACAGGAAGACCAAAAAAATTCCTCTTAATCTATTTCTTAGACCAGAGTATTACAACTCCAAAACTAAAAAGATTAAAGAAATTAGAGAAGTGCCTGATGCAAAAAAAAACAACCTCTATTTAAAGGATAAAGAAAGTGAGGTTGAACAAATCATTATTGATTTAGAGAGAAGAAAGCAACCTGTTACTTTCGAGAACATTTTAAACACCTACTCTAATTGTGAAGTTAACGGTAGTTTTATTGAATTCGCTAAAATAAGATTAAAGGAGGAGCGAAATAGAATAAAAAAATCTACCTATGAAGGTTTAGAACTTGACATTTTAAAGGTGGAAAGATACCAACCCGATGTTACAATTTATGAAATTGATGAAAACTGGCTTGAAAAGTACAGGAACTATCTGATAGAAAAACTTGACAACAAGGCAAACACTGTATATGGTAACATATCCATGATTAGGAAATATATAACCTATGCTTATAAGAAATCTATTGTCGACAGAAACCCATTTCACAATTTTTCTTTTTTAAAAGAAGATGGTAAAAAGGAACACCTTACTCTTAAAGAATTGGATATGCTCCATGATTATTATAATAAAGAAGAATTCTTAAAAATTTACAAGAAGGACAAACGTGGTAAAACCTATTTAACTGGCATGAAGTACCAGGAAACTCTTCAGCATATATTAATAAGTTGTTACTGTGGATTACGTCTCTCTGACCTAAAAAAGCTAAGATTCAAGCATATCGAAAACAATATGATAATAATGCCGATGGGGAAAAGCAGAAAGGATAAAGAAAAAATGCTTAGAATTCCCATAACAGAAAGGCTATTGTCTGTTCTTGATTTGAAAGACAAAAATCCCAATGACAAAATTTATCAAGGCTTTGTAAGAAATAGCACCGATATTAACCCGATGCTTAGGTTTATAATGAATGAGGTTGGTATAAATAAATATCTGTCCTTCCATTGTACAAGACACACTTTTGCAGTAAGTGCATTAACACTCGGAATGTCCCTTGAAACTGTTTCAGATATTATGGGGCATAATGATTTAAGAACCACACAGCTTTATGCTAAGGTTATTGATGATAAGCGAAAAGACGAAATGTCAAAGTGGAATAGGCTAAATCGTACTAACGATGGAAGCAATACTCACAATCAGGCAATCTGCCCCAATTGCGATAATGAAGTATTAAATTTTGAGAAAGGGATATTCACACTTAAAAAATTGAGTTTGAAATGTCAATCTTGCTCCACTAAGTTTTCATACAAAGTTATTTAGAAGATAATGAAAGACCCGAAATCATATACGAACGAATACCAAGAATTTAAGGAATCATACGTATTTCCTTTGCACGTTAATATTTATTTTTTATTAACTATTTCAAAGTAAAGTATAATGTTCGTATATGATTTTATAGAAAAGATTGGGAGGATTGAGGTGGATTATTCCACCAAGTTTAGGAAGCGTTATTTAACAATTACTGAAGAGTTTTCTTCGGAAAAAGAGTATCAGAAAAAACTCGATGAATATTTAATTGAGTTCAGAAAAGAAATTCATAGCTTACCTTTTAGCTTAAATACAAAACAGTCAAGAAAAGCATTCCTAAATAATCTATATGATGAGTTTATTTACACAAAAGAAAACCTAAACGAGCAGTTTAAGAAAACCATTGCACAAAGTCAGGATTGCATCTCAACTCAAAGAGTAAGGTTTAAATGTTGCTTTCCTCGATACTTTCAGAAGAAATATTTAAAAGAAGCGAGAAAAGAATATCAGAAATTGCACATAGCCTTTACTGTTCGTATGGACAAGATTGAAAATGCTGTAGATGTTTTAAAGCTTTCCGCATTAAACGATGGTATTGATATAAAACCTTTCAACTGTGAAAGCCAGGATAGGTTTAAAACAAAACTATCTAGTCCTGAATTGGCATACCTTACATTTAAGATTATGCAAAAAGTATCTGAAGACCCAAACTTTAATCGCACACACCTATCCCGATTATTAGCTGAAAACTTCTCCACTAAAAAGGCTGCTTTTCCTAAAGCAAGTCAAATAAGAAAACAGTTTACTGAAGTGAACGATTCTGTGAAAAATCGAGTTGAAACATTATTTAATGAGTTATCTGATACGATTAGTTCATAGTATTTGTAATTATTTTTCAAAAAAATCAATTTCATTACTCACTGAATAACTGCTCATTACCCGAAGGGGACAAAGGGGGACATCCCCTACTGTCCCTTTTTTCGTGTTTAAAGCAAATGTATGTTCGCCTACAAATTGATGTAGAATTAAAAACATACAATTATGCAAAAACAGGATTTAAACAATTTAGTAACGGTAGCTGATTTAAACAGTTTCTCCGAGAAAATTATTAGCGAGATGCATCGCATATCTGAAAAAGACAAGCCTGAGTTTTACACCCCAAGTCAATTCAGCAAATTAACGGGTATGCCTTACACTACAGTCATTCATTATTGTAAGAAGAACATGCTTAAAGCAAGGCAAGAATTCAAAGGCGGTTCTTGGCAGATATATGCAAGTGAAATGAATAGGCTAAAGGAAGAAGCAACAACAAATCATCTGTCATATAAATAATGGAAGACGATATTAAAGTAGTTGCTCAGAGTAAAATAGAATTGGCAGAAGCGTACCAGGTTAGCTTAAAAACTTTCAAGCATTGGATTCAACCTATTAAAGGAGAATTGGGTGAATATCGAGGAAAAACATACACTCCAAAACAAGTGAAAATCATCTATAAATTGTTAGGTCGTCCTTAAATTATTAAAGCAATTGATTATGACAATTTACCTCTCAGGCATTCACTACGAAACGGATTTAAATTTCTTGGGTGGATTAAAAGAGCAAATAATGGCTTTAGGATGTACCATAGTTACTCCCGAAGAAAATACAACAAAGAAGTTGAGTTGGACAGAAAGCATATCTCTTCGCATGAACTCAATACTCTCAAGCGATAGCATATTTATGATGCCGGAATGGAAGAAAAGCACTATTGCAAGAATTGAGCTTACAGCAGCTATGAACGAGAAAAAACACCTCTGCTTTTCGATTGATGACATTAAAGATTTATTAACCACCCTTGACGGCTAATATGGTTCAGGTAGGGCTGAACAAGGGCAGCCCTACCATTTTATCTTACAACAGTTTTAAAAACAAATGAATATGACCGCTTTATCTCCAAATACAATTTCAAAGCTTTTCTACTTCGATAACCGAATTAAAAGCTTCTATGAAAAGAACGGATATACCAATATACCATTTGATAGCAAGGAAGTACAAAAAATGATTGAGAGTTCCCAACTAGAACTAAATGCACTCTTTTACAAGATTTGGGGTTCATCAATGGGCTACCACCTCTTGGATAAGTTCTATGATTTTAGAGGGAATATATATGAGTTTTTTATGAGCCTTGATGCTGATAATAGAGAAAGACTGACAACAATTAATTGGTAGCACACATGGATGCAAATAGGGTTATAGAACAAATCAATGAGCATACGTTAAGTGTTGTCGAAAACTTCATTAAACTAAAAAAGGCAGGAAGCAATTACAAGGCTTGCTGTCCTTTTCACAATGAAAAAACGCCATCATTTATCTTAAATCCGGCAAAGGGTATTTTCAAATGCTTTGGCTGTGATAAAGGAGGCAACGCCATTGAGTTTATAAAAGAACACGAGGGCGTTGAGTTTAAAGAGGCAGTTGAAATTGGCGCAAAGATTCTTAACATCAGTTTTGAATGGAAAAAGAGTACCAACTTTGATGAAGCGAAGTTTAAACACGAAGAAAGCCTGAGAATAGCCTGTAGCATTATTGAGAAGTTCTATTTGGAGCAAGTAGTTCACAAGGAAGCTCAAGCATATATTAAAGAACGGAAGCTTGCTATACCTGAAAACGGAAATTTCAACATTGGTTATGCTCCGAGTGGAAATGCTCTCCTGGCCCATGCTCGCAATAGCGGTTTGAAAACGGAAATATTGGAAGAGATTGGGGTGTTGAAGAGTGCCGACAATGGGTTATATGACTTCTTTCGAAACCGCTTGATATTCCCTGTTTCTAATTCTAAAGGTCAGACCATTGCTTTTGCCGGGCGTGACTTGAATGAAAATCCAAAGGTTAAATACATGAATACTCCTGAGAGTAGCATATACATCAAAGGAGATGAACTGTATGCTTTAGATGTAGCACGGTTCGCTATTCAGAAAGAAGACAGAGCATATATAGTCGAGGGTTATTCCGATGTACTTCGTATGCACGATATAGGTATTGAAAATACGGTTGCCACATGCGGAACTGCGCTAACCCAAGCACAAGCGAAGCTCCTGAAAAGATACACCAATAAGGTAACTTTAATCTTTGATGGCGATGCAGCAGGCTTACGAGCTACTGACCGTAATGCTGAAATACTCATCAAGAATGAATTCCATGTATCAGTGGTTTTACTACCTGAAAAGCAAGACCCGGATTCAACTTTTACCACCAAAGAAGTATTTCTTCAGCACATCGAAAAACAATCGGATTATGTGGTATTTAAAACAGAATCGTATAGCGAGAAGTTTGCTAAAGACCCTGTTAAGAAATCAGAAGTCATTAAGCGTATAGCTTCACTTATTTCCTGTTATGACAGAACTGACCAAGAAGTGTATCTCGACTTTGTATCAGAACTAATTAAACCCAAGAAAGCTTGGCAAGATGCACTAAAGGAATACAATCAGCCAGCTGAGAAAAAGCCAAAGAAAAAGGAAAATATCAGCGAAATAATCAAGCTAAAAAAGGAACAGCAGGAAAATCTATTGACCAATCAGTTTTATGAAGAAGATGGAGCGTATTGGACTATGGAAGGAAAGAACCCAAAGCAAATATCTAATTTCACTTTTGAAGCTCTTTTTTGCGTGTTCCATAAAGACCCACAAGGCAGATTTGATTTGAAATATGTATTGCGATTGATAAGCCAATACGGAAGAAAACGCCTGGCTATTATTTCATCCGATGACTTCTGTACCCCTGCATCATTTAAAAAACAAGTACACCGCCGTCATGGTTTCTTTTGGTACGGTAACGATAGTCAGCTCGATAATATTAAAAACGTTAAACTTTTGGGCATACCCGAAGCTAGGGAACTCGAACGTATTGGGTTCAATGAGAAAAACAGCTTTTGGGTGTTTGCAAACGGGCTATATTACAAAAAGGCTTTCCATCCAATTGATGAGTACGGCATCACTACTCACACTACCCAAATCAACAATATGGATGAATTCGATAATATCCCACCCGAAAGTCAGATACGCATCAACGATACTTTTCATGTACTCAATACCACCGCAGAATTTATTGGCAGATATGGTATAGAAAAGTTGGAGAATAGCATAAAACAGGGCGAGGTGTTTCTTCTTCATTTCTTCTATCTTCCCTATGGCAAAGCGCTAAAGATTGGTAGTTCAGATGGCGGTAATCCATTTAAGGAAAACTCAAAGTATGTAAAGCCAATAAAAGGTAAGAATTGGGATTTTGCCAAATGGGCTGCTTCTATGACAAAAGTTTACCCTGGCAATTCTGAATTGCTGATAGCTTATTACATCGCAACCATCTTTAGTGATTTAATTTACAAAGCCAATTTCGGTTACTTCCCTTTATTGTTCCTTTTTGGGAAACGCCAATCAGGTAAAAGTACCGCAGCTCGCAGTATCATGTATATGTTTGGAAAGCCACCAATGGAAGATGGTATTAATCTTGCTTCGGGTAGCACAAGTACTGGTATGCAGCGTAGTATGGATTCTACAACCAACCATCCGTTTTGGGGCAATGAGTACAAGAATAGCATACACAAAAACACCATTGAAGCATTGAAAGGAATAGCTGACCGCAATGGAAAGCTTACAGGTGTGAAATCAGGTGGTAATGAAACACGAATAGCAAAGCCCAGAGGGTCGGGAATTATCAGCGGTCAAGACTTACCAACACAAGACCCTGCTTTGAGTAGCCGTAGTTTATTGGGAGAGTTTGATGATACCAACCGAGGGAATTATTCCGAACTGAAACTATTTAAAGCAGCCGAAGAAAGCTTGCAGTTTACCAATATTACTTGCTCGGTATTCGATTACCGATACTTAATTGAAAAACACTATTCAAAGATTGAGCCTGAGATTAGTTCACAGGTCATGGATGAATTAGTACGAGAATACGGCAACGTTGACCGAAGAACTGTACTTAATATCGCATCTGTACTTACACCAATGAAAATATTAATGGAGCAATCCGATTTAAGTTTTCCATTTGATTTCTTAACGGCAAAGAATGCCTTAACTCGCTCTGCTAAACTTACTATATCGGTACAAAACCAAAGTGATGAAGTAGAACAGTATTTTCATGTATTGCAATCACTACTTAATCTTTACAAACTAACCGAGAATACCCATTACAAAATTGTGGTTGCTGAAAATAGCGTAAAGCATCTTTATCTAAGGGTTGGCTCAATTCATGGTTTATACCGGGAGCAAGCACGAAAAGAAGGCATAACAGTATTAGACCAAGCCGTGATTGGTGAGTACCTGAAGAAACATCGCTCATTTATTGACTACCGCAGGAAAAATGTGAAGTTCGGCAATAATAGAACAAGTGCTTACATAATGAACTACGATACATTAAAGGAACAGGGCATCGAGCTTGAACGCTTTATATAAACTACAAAACATATTTTAAAGACTTATTAATGGTAGTAATGCAAAAACCGTCCTCATTTCCTCACTTAGTAGATAAATATAGTAATAATTCATTGATATATAATCTATTACTATTTAAACCTATAAAAACAAGTGAGGACGGCTGAGGGAAATATGAGGGATAAGTGAGGGAGGTATGAGGGAAAAACACGCCTCGTCCCTCATGCCTCCTCATTGTCCTCATTTTATATGTTTGATTATGTGATACTTAATATAAAAATGAGGAATGAGGACAGTTTTTGAAAAATACCATAGGTCGTAGAGAAACACATTTTTGAAAATTAAAATATCAATTTTAAAACATATTATAAGAATGAAAAACAAGGATAACGTACAGAAGAACAATAACATTCACGACAATTTCTTTAAAAGCCTCTTTTCAGTTAAAGAGAACCTCGCTGACTTACTTCATGGTTCTTTGCCACAAGATGTATTGCAAAATCTAAAAATTGAGAGTTTGGAATACGACCCAACTGAATATGTTGACCATGAACTTGCACCGTATTTTAAAGACATTTCATGCAATATGCTTTATGGAAATACTGATATTAAAATTTCATTGCTGTACGAACACAAAAGCTACCCCGATAAAAACATACACCTACAGTTATTGAGGTATATCCTGAATGTTTGGGAGAACCAAGCAGCCAACAAACAAAAACTTACTCCTGTTATTACTATGGTATTTTATCATGGCAAACGCAAATGGACAGATAAGGGATTTGTTCAGGTTCCAGAAGAGCTTAAACGTTTTGTACCCTTATTTGATTATGCTCTATTTGACACAAAAGACATTGAAGACCATGCTATAATTCGTCATTTTAAGCGTCCAAGTGTAAAAGTGGCTGTGTGGTTTATGAAGCGAAGCGATAACCTTATCGAATTCATCAAGAACAATCCTGATTTGGCACGAGAAATGTTCAGTCAGCTTAAAGAGATTGACGAAACTATTTTTCAGAAAATAGCGTTATATTTGTATAAAGTTTCTGATTTGGAATCAGATAAAATTGATGAGATTATGGAAGCAATTTCAGTACAAACAAAGGATGCTTTTGCCGAAGCAAGACGTGATTTAGAATTTTCTGCTGTTAAGCGTATTGCTGTCAATATGATTAATGAAGAGGCTACAGATGCGTACATTTGTAAAATGACAGGATTAAAGCCAGAACAAGTGCAGCAGCTTCGTAAGGAAAACACGCATTAAAAGTATTTCGATATAATATTGACCCGGTATCAGTTATGGTATCGGGTTTTTTATTGCCTTTTTTTACAAGCCTAAAAAAGCTATATTTACACCATTAGCTGTCAAGGGTATAATTATATAGATTATGCCCAAAATACTTTCATACATTCAAGAAGCAAGCCTCTTTCCGGGGCTTTTTGTGGTTCTACACTTACAATACTGGCAATTATTCATTAAAAGTACCCTTCAAAAATTAGATTATTCAGCAAAGCAGTCTGAACAATGTCTGAAAGTTCTCTCAGGCTATCTCAATATTAAAAAAAGCTCTCTAAAGCAGTCTCAAGCACTTAAAATATACTCTACAAGTCAGCTTTTTCTAATATGCCAAAGGCATTATAGCTCATTTTTTAACTTAAACTCTTAACAAACATGGTTCGTAGAACGATATTAAAACAGGATTTAGTTAAGAAGCTATATCCTGATAGTATTTCCACAGACGCAGCAATGCAGCAACTCAGGCGAGATATTGAATTATGCTCTCAGTTGAAAGAACAAATAACAAGTGCTGGACACACTAAACGCCATTATTACAACAAACAACAACTCCTTTTAATCCTGGAACATTTTTGTATTACACTCGAAGAATTTGAACAGCTATGAAGTACTTCTTAGGCTTTACCGATATTGAACAAGCCAAACAACACTATCGAAAATTAGCAAAGCGATTGCATCCTGATAAAGGTGGAACTGCTCATGAGTTCCAGAAAATGCAGCATGAATACAAATACGTAGTTGAACATTTACTACAATACAACCACCCCATTAATAGTCATGCAAAATGTAAAAAGACTTCCAAAAGAAAAACGATTAAAAGTGAACTATTTGAAGTTTTAAGACAAACCGCAAAGGAATTAATAAAAGAAGAGGTTCCTCAGAGCTTTTTAAAAGAAAAAATTCAGAAAACGACATCTCAGCAGGAGAAAGGTTTACTAATAGATATATTAAAATTAATAAATATTTATAGGTAAAATAGCAATACTCATTATTGCTATTTACTGTTTTTACATAGAATTGTAAATCTTTTTTTTAGTCTCCTTATCATATTGTAAGCCAAACGATGGAACTGTTTGCGTTTATTAATATTTCCATACGATATATGTAAGTGTGTATTTAATTTTGTTCTTCTAAAACAACTATGAATGCTTCAAATTAAAATACCGTTTATGAGCGGTACTATAAGAGCGGTATTTTTTTGATATTTACCTGATGAAAAATGAATTACCTATAGATGAAGAATTATTGTTTAAGTTAATAGGTACTCGACTAAAGCAGTTGAGAATCGAAAAAGGCTTTACTAATTATGAACATTTTGCCTACGATAATAGCATATCAAGAACTCAATATGGAAAATATGAAACAGGTAGTAATATCCAAATATTAACACTGTTCAAGATACTAAAAGGGCTAAATATATCATTTGAAGAATTCTTCTCACAAGGTTTTGATGAATTATTTAAAAAGAATGATGAATAACCCACTGAAAATAGAGTTTGAAAAACTTAGAGAATCGTCAAGACATGCTGTAATACAGGGAGATAATGATTCTCTTGATGAACTAAGAAAGTACCTTCATATTGAAAGGCCAGTAGAAAGGAATCTTGAAAGTCTAATTAAAGACTCTGCAAATCAATCAGGAGGTAAACTAATACTTGTTTGTGGTAATGTTGGAGATGGAAAATCTCATGTTTTATCTTATTTGAATCATAAAATAAAGAATGAAATCTCTTGCTTTAAGATTCATAATGATGCTACAGAAGCACATAAACCAAACGAAACGTCAATTGAAACATTAAGTCGAGTTCTATCTCCATTTTGTGATAACGAAATAGAAAATACTGAACACAAATTAATTCTCGCAATTAATCTAGGAACTCTTAACAACTTCTTGGATGAAAAAAAAGAAGACTTTCAATCTTTATATAAATATGTAGAAGACAATCAAATATTAAGCAGTGGTTTTGTCATTAATAATATTTCACAAAAATGCTTTAAACATGTGAATTTCACAGACTACCACATGTATTCACTAGCTAAATCACAACCAAAATCAGACATTCTTTCTTCTGTTTTTAATAAAATATTTTCTTCAAACCCCAATAATCTATTTTTCAAAGCATATCTAAAGCATAAGAAAAATATAGGGTCAGATTCAGAATGCCCTATCTTGTATAATTATGAGTTTTTATTAGATGATAATAATAAAGAACAATTAATAGACCTTATCATTCAAGCAATGGTTAAGACCAAAGAGATAATATCAATGAGGTCTATTTTAAACTTTATTTATGATATAATTATTCCTGTTGATTATTCATCTAGTTTGTACAATGGGAAGCTTAAAGAGAATTGTAAACGAAGTTTTTTTAATAACATACTCCCAAATTATATATTTGAGCATAAGACCATCTCATCTCTTTTATGGAATATTGGGAAGCTAGACCCATATCACTATAGAACATCGAAGTTAGACGAAATTGGAATTAACATCTACAATAGTGATGAACCAGTTAAATTTTTCATTGAAAATGGTTTGTTTGAAAGTGGTGATGTTATAGAAAACTCTATAAACGCACTAAAAAACAAAGATAAGGAACAAATTATTAAGCTTTTCACTAGATTGTCTTTTTTTCGCTCAAAGGACTTTGCTAAAGGAGATGAGTTTTTCTACAAGTATATGCAGCTACTATTCGATTGGAACAGAAATAATCTTGATGCTGTAAAGGCAATAAATAGGTTAACCGAAGAGTCAATTCGAAAATGGAATGGAGACTCTAAACAGGCTCAAAAAACAATAATAGATTTAGGAAAAAAGCAAACTAAATATAGAGTACTAAAGAAACTACAGCTTGAACCTATATTCAAAAAAAGCAATGAAAGTGACAAATCTGAACTAGATGTTTTTTTACCACAGTTTACTGTCACATTTAAGGATTCATCAGAAACCAATACTATAAATGTTGATTACGAGCTTTTTAAGTTATTTGAAAAAATTCAGAGGGGGTATCGTCCTAATAGACAAGACACCAATAACAATGTGAGTTTTGCAAATTTCACTAAAGAACTTGTGTCGCAGGAAAAAGTTTCTGAATTATGGATTGATGAAGTAAATATTGGAAAAGAGTCTGATTTTCTTTTAACAAAGGATAGTTATGGTGATTATAAATTTGTGAAACTATAATGGGTTTAGGAAATTTTAATATTGAAGAATTAAAGAAGAATAACCAGAGTGGTGATTCTTTTAAGCATACGACAGGAAACAAGGTAAAGGTTTTACCCTTTGTAACTAACAATAAGAATTTAAACTTATCTGACATTTCAGATTTTCATGGATTTATTGGGGACTGTATTCGTAAATCCAATAACCTTGATTTGCCCACTGAATATAAGAAAGCAGAAGACTACAAAGTGAAAATAAAAGACGACTTTGTAACAGAAGCTTGTAAGAAAACATCTGTAGAAAATGGTCAAAATGATTTTGAAAAAATTATTAATGAAATATTTATAGATGACGAAGGGCGTATAGTAAAGTTTAACCTACGTTCTTTACTCTATGCTAACTTTTCTACGAATAAACCTAGTACCTTATTATCTATATCTACATTCATTTACGAACTTTTTTACAACCATAATTCTATAAAAGAGCTATTACAGGTAAGTGATATTGGCAATAGTAATCCATTGTTTGATTTAGCGATAGACAGCCTACCAAAACTGGAACAAGCTGATGAAAACTCAAAGTTAGAGTACTCGATTGTAAAACCAGAAATCATCAAGCTTTTTAAAAAAGATATCGAGTTTCTTGCAACCGATAAGACTTTATTATTAAACTCAATTGAGGAAATAACTAAATATTACTATTTCTTTTATATTTCGCAGCTGGCTCTAGAATTTGATAGACATTTTAATGACTCAGATAGTATTACTCCGTTGTTCTATTCTTTAGAATGGGAAAGTATATCTAAGTCAAGGAAGACTAACTACCAAGGATGGGATTTCTTATCGAAAAAACTAGACAACTTATTTTCACACGCATGTTTTTTCGAGTTTGTTAATTATATAGATTTTGGAGATGGTAAAAACATCTCATCATATAAAGAGTTATCAAAAGCTATAAATGACATAGAACAAAAGGACAATTCATTACTTAGTGCAATTTCTGAGCTTAAAGATTACTATAAAAATATTGTTACTCAGATAAGCGATGGTTCTTGGGAAAAATGTCTTGATGAGCTATCTCTAAATACAGAATTCAATTCTATTGAGTCAGAAATAGTAAAAGAATTTTATTCGTTCTTTTATATGATAAATTATCAATTCAACCATGATAGGGGAAGTCGAAGAAGCGCCTTTATTAAGTATTCTAATTGGGCAAAATCATTTTGCACACACTCTTATATAAAAAATAGAGGAAGGCTTGGAGGTATTTTAACAATAAATCAAGAAACACTACTCTTAATAACTAGACTTTGTATTGGAAATAATGATAAAATCCGTTTAAAAGACTATTGGCTGGAGTTAGAAAAAAGAGGTATTTGTTTTGACCAAACTTCTAAAGGAATAATTATACAACTCTTTGAGAAAATTAACTTAATCGAGAAAAAAAGTGATAGTGGAGATGCACAATATGTCAAATCAACCATTTAAATATATATCAGAAAAGATTATTACCTATTTTCAACGTGAAGGTTTGAATGCTGGAGAAAGGTATAATTTATTTATTGAACATCAAGATAAGCTTGACTTTCAATATTCTTCATTAAAAGAAGTACCAGAAGAAAAAGTAAAAGAATTTGAATATTCGTACCCTGAAAGTGATGAGAGTTACGAAACGTTCATGATTAAAATTAATGATGTCAATCTAATTGTTTCAAAATCTTCTCCAGAGCATGCTACTGTCGACTATCTAACCATGTTAAGAAATAAGGTTGCAGAACAGGTTGACCCTAAATTTCAGAAGACAGCTATACTTATTCTTTTTAGTGGAAACCTCGATAGTATATTAGGCGGGTCAGGCAGTCTTTTAAAGGAAGGTATGCCTTTACATTCTAAAACATTTTTAGAAACTCTTGAAGAAGATATTAAAAGCTCTAATTGTAAGGAATATGAGAAGAAAATTTTAAATAAGGTTATAACCAGAACAGACTTCGAGAGAGATGATAATGAGTCAATTTACGAATTAGCCTCTGTTGTTAAGGCTATAACTAATAATTCTATTGACAGCAACTTGTATCCCGAATTTGGATTATTTCCCCACGATGAGCTTTATTCATTAGATAATATTAATGACATTCTGGATAAGAACTTTGATTTTTATGAAAAGATAGAGTATATATTTAAGTACGGAAATCCTGAATCTGAATTGGATAGACATGTTTCAGAGAAAGGAAAACGAACTTTAATAAAGGAAGATTGGCACACTCAAGATTTTTCTAATATAGAGAAATGGAAGAGTGATTTGGAGAACGTTACTCCTCCAACAATAGTTTCATGTAAAGGAGATGACTCATTAGGGATAACGATTTGGAAAAGATTTGATGGAGAATCAGTAGCAAAAAAAAGGAATAAGAATATCTTTATTTTCAATACTTCTGAAATTTACCCTATTGTTATTAATGTGGAATTTGACGTAAACATTAAACAAGCCAGTAAGCTTACTTCGAAAGGGGGAGGAATAAGCACAGACCTAACAGGAAAAAAACTCAAAGTCCTAATAGAAGAAGATGGAGACCTGTTTCGAAGTGTTACTTTATATGATTCCGAAACATCAAAGAAATATGAATTAAAATTTTGTGTGGTAAATTTTTCAGAATCATATTTAGAAGCTATTGAAGGTAATTTTATTATTAAAAAAGACCATATTCTAATAAGCTCATTTGATAAGATTGAGTTTAATAGTATTGGAACTGAAACCATACCTATTGAACTTGAAGAAGAAGGCAGTTACACCTTATATGATAATCAATGTATTGAACTTTCCAATGACATTTCTTCAGAAGAAGATTTAATTCCCTTTAGTCTAAAAATTGGTGATGATGTGCTATTTCTAAAAATGAAACAAGAAGTAGAGCCAATTACTAATATTTTAGGAATTAATGTTTGGAAAGATAAAAGAGAAAATAAAACCTCATTTAAACAAATATCTGAAGGGGATAAGTTTAAGCTACTATTTCAAAACAAAGAATATTCTCCGATAGGAGATTTTCGGAAATGCTTAAAGGCAGAGCAAAGTATAGTAAAAAGCAGGGCGTTAGCATGGCAGGAAGATTTGAGAGGAAAACTTACACCAATTAATTTAGATTTAAATAAAGAGATTGAAGATAAGTATCTTACTATTCTTGATTTTTACAAAAACAATTCAAGCTTACCCAGTTTGCAATATGTTAACGACAAGAACCTTTCACAGTTAATGAACGATTTTTTAAGTTGTTTTATTAATGAATTAGACTCGATTCCGGAAAGGAAGAATCTATCACAGAAACACAAGTCTCTATTTGAGATTGGAACTGTAAAAGAGCTTTATGAAGAAGAACGGATTAAGTTAACTCCGCTTCATCCCATAAATATGGCTTACCAATTATTATTGGAAGATAAAATTGGAGGTGAAGTTTTATATAAAGCAATTTTAAAAAGACTTAACTCCAATTCACTTTTACCATATTTAAAAGGTAACAAAGGAAAAGTATATACCGTTATCGACAACCCGAACATTCCAGAGTGGACATTTTATAGTACATATCTTAATTCAAAACTCGAAACCCCAAAAGAATTTGTCAAGCCTCTTATCAGGTCTAAGCTTAAAGAGTTTACAGAGAACTTTTCATACTTATTTTCAAAAACATCTGTAGCTCCATTAAAAATTAATTTAGTTAATCTTGGTGCATGCAAAGAGGTTGTTGAAGGAATTTTCGATTACTATCGGCAACAACTCAATAAGAGCAGGGACGAAATAAAGAATATTTTAGCTATCGATATTTCAATTTATGGTTCTGATAATATTGTAACTAAGTTTGAAGAAATATCATTTTATAACAATGTAAAAGAGCTTCAAAATATTTTTGATGTATCGTTTAATTTAAAACATCATGATTCGGATGAATTATTAAGTATTTTTCAAGAGAAGGTTCATTTCTATAAAAAAGAACTTCCAAAAGAAAACGAAGAATACGAATATGCCCACGTAACATTTCATCAATTTAACAGAGAAAAGATTAAAGATGTTCATTTAGAAATGTCTGGCTCAAAATCAGGAATTTCTCTATCAGGAATTTTGTCAGAAGTTCCATCCGTTAAAGATGGTAATATATATAAGACAGGTTTCGGAACACAAGAAATTAACGTTGATGAGAATGACTTAATCAATCTTACTCAGAAATATAATTCGTTGGCAAATTATGTTTCAGGTGATAATGCTTACTCTTCTGACATGTCAATTTTTACCACAATTAACATGTCTATGAAAGATGAGCTTGAAAAACTGTATAATTGCTCTCAGTGGGTGACTTTTATTGACCCAAAAGTTAATTTAGATTTCTTTAAAGCTCGAAAAGACTTAGTGATTGTTCATTATAGTGACCAATATACAAATACATCTGGTTTCGATGCGATAACTGTTACAAATAAGAGTAAGCAATACCAATTTATTGTAGAAGACTTTTTAAAAGAAAATTCCGTTGCCTCAGACAATGAAAAAACACTTCAAGTAATAAATCTATTTAATGCTATTAATGGTGATTGGCTTTTAAAGCTAATTTCTGCTAAAAGCCAATTCCCAAGAGAGAAAATAAGTATTTTATCTGGTATTAAAGCTGCCTTAAGTGTATTTCATCACCCTGATATTATTTGGGTTCCTATATCTATGGAGGAAATTCTTAGAATTTCTGGAGGTGCTGGATTAAATCAAGGCGATGGTCTATTTTCCGTGAAAAATCTAGGCAAATATGGCTCATATAGCGATGATTTACTTTTTATAGGTTTTGAGGAAAGAAGTGATAATATTATAACTCACTTCTACCCTATCGAACTGAAAATAGGTAATAAATCATTGAAGAAAAAAGGAGTTGACCAGGCTAAAAGCACAGCCCAATTATTAAATAAACATTTAACACAAGACACCTTTAAGAGCAGGTTTTACAAGAACTTCTTTGTAACTCAGGCTATAATAAATGCTGAAAAATTACTACTATACAATGTTGGGAATCTTGAAAACTGGAAGATTGTATCACAAAAATATCGAACTAAATTAAGAAACAAAGATATAATCATTGGGAATAGCCTTAAAGAGCACATTGGAGATTTTGCCGTTATTCATTTTGAAACGGACAACAAAATTAGGCAATATATAAAACATGAAGAACACATAAGCTTTACTCTATGCGAAGAAGATGGATATAAGTTTCTTGTCGAAGAAATAGATGAATTAATAAAGCTCTTTATTCATACTCAGAATTCATTAGAGCGAGATATTCTCTTACATAATGCTTATCAAGCAAAAAACAAATCTTCTAAAGCGAAGGAAAAACCTCTAGAAGTTCAAGAGAATAAAAGTAAAATTAAAACTGAGGTATCAGCTCAAGTAGAGACTACTCACAAACAAAACGGAGAGCTTAAAGTTTTGTTTGGTTCTGACTTAAACAATGGTAAAGAAGTAAATTGGTTTCCAACAAACACTGAAAAGGTAATGCATACCAATACGGGTATTATTGGTACAATGGGAACTGGTAAAACACAGTTTACAAAATCTCTAATTACTCAAATCCATTCAAATAGCTCCCTAAATGTTGACAGCAAGAAAATTGGTATATTAATTTTTGATTACAAAGGGGATTATATTAAGGATGATTTTGTAAATGCTACAGGTGCAAAAGTATACACCCTATACCACTTACCTTATAACCCATTAAGTTTAGATGTTGGAGAGAATCCAAAACCAATGTTGCCCATGCATGTTGCAAATAATATAAAGGAAACAATCTCAAAAGCTTTTGGGTTGGGTAATGTGCAGCAGCAAAGGTTAAAAAGTCTGATTACAGAAGCATATAGTGATAAGGGAATAATTAAAAACAAACCTGATACATGGGGAAATCCAGCTCCAACTATCCAAGATATATGTGATGCCTACTTTGCAGATGAAAATTCTACCCAAGACAGCCTATATGCAGCACTGTCTAGTTTAGCTGATTTTGAAATATTTGAGCCAAATACTACAAAAACGAAGTCGTTATATTCATTAATCGAAGGTGTTACTGTTATAAACCTTAATGGTTATACTCCTGACATTCAGAACTTAGTTGTTGCAATTACCCTCGACCTATTCTATAATCAAATGCAGAATCATGGTCATAGTAAAATCCAAGGGGATTACAGACAGCTAACAAAAATTATTCTTGTTGATGAAGCTGACAATTTCTTAAGTAAAGGGTTTAAATCAATTAAGAACATATTAAAGGAAGGGCGTGAATATGGCGTTGGCACTGTTTTATCAACCCAATTCTTGAATCATTTCTCAACTTCGGATAATGATTATTCTAATTATATTCTGACGTGGATAATTCACAGAGTAAATGAGATTAAAATAAAAGAAGTTGATTCTTTATTCTCCATTCAATCTAAGGAGCAGAAAGAGAATTTAGCTAACACAATTAAGAAGTTAGAGAAACATTGCAGTATTGTAAATCTTGCAGGAAGTTCTCCTATAATGATTAAGGATAAAGCTTTTTGGGAGTTATTAAATGATAATAATTAATAGAATGAGCGATATTTCAAAATGGAAATTGTTAAAACAGTTTATTGAATACAAAATTAAGGAGCCATGGAAGCACCCCAGCTATGTGATTTATTTCTTTATTGTAATAGTAATTCTAGGTTCAATAGGATTTCACTATGAGTTGTTTCAATGTCCAATTGACATAGAAGGCATTACTATAAATGCTGCAAATATTTTTGTCGCATTGATAGCCAGCTCAACCATAGAGTTAATGTTAGTAAGAGGTAAAGATGAAAAGTTCTCTCCAATTAGGACAGATATTCAAGTGTTCGCAATTTCTATTTTAATAATTGGATTTATTCTTTGGTCGATAATTATCAATCACAAAGAGGAATACCTCGGTTTAATACTAAGCATATTGGGATTATTATTAGCCTACTTTACTTGGTGGATATCAAATGCAGACAATCAAAAGATAATTGGTAATGTGAATGCGGATAAAACTATTGGGGGAAATCAGGGAGAAATTAAAAAGGAAGTACTAAAAGGAGATACAGATGGATTCAAGACAGAATAATATGTATAAATTTCAAGTGTTAGAAGTAAAACAACCTTTTGGTATTTTTTATATAACCAAGATAAACGCCTATGATTTACTTCAAATTGTAGAGACAGACCCATACAGAGTTGATTCAACTGGAAATCATACAGGTATCCAAAGAGCTGTGGATGAAAAAAGGTTATCAGTGATTGCAGAATATCTAAAAGGAGTTGAGAGTTCAATGCCTAATTCAATAATCATTGGAGGGAATATAATTGATGATGAAAAACTTAGGTGGGAAATTAAGGTAGAGGGTGACAACAAGTATATCAATGCTCCAATGGAAGTTAAAAATGGAGTTATTATTGATGGACAGCATCGTTTAAAAGCGTTTGAACATGTTTCAGTCGAGAAACAAAAAGAATACGAATTACTCTGCTCAATATATTTAGACCTTCCTAATCCATATCAAGCATACATATTTGCAACTATTAATATGAATCAAAAGACTGTTGATAAAAGTCTTGCATATGATTTATATGGCTATAATCTAGATGAAGAAAAGGATGAAAGCTGGTCTCCAGAAAAGGTTGCAGTATATCTATCTAGAACGCTAAATTTTGATAAGGATTCAGTTTTCTATAATCATATAACTACTGCTGCTGAAAATGATGATGTTTTATTTGAAACTTTACCCAAATATCAAAAATGGAATATTTCCACTGCATCAATCGTAAGGGGTATTCTAACTTTAATATCCTCTAATCCACAAAGAGATAGGGATGCTTTACAGCAAAAAACAACAAAAGAAAGAAATCGTTCTGTATTAAGTGACGAAAAAGATAGCACACCATTAAGACAGTATTACCTCTTAAATAATGATAAACTTATTTATACGATTGTTGCGAACTTTTTTAAGGCTGCTCATGACTGTTTATATAAAGATGGTAGTTATATTTTTAAAACAATAGGAATTCAATCTTTGTTTTCTTTGCTAAAAAAGGTTCTTATTGAAAAGTTAGAGAAAGATAAAGACATCAGTACTTCTTACTATAAAAGCATTCTTGAAAAGTGTAAAGACATTGATTTTTCTGATAACTTTTTTACGGCATCTGGTATTGGTAAGACTCGAATTACCAATACTCTTTTAATAAAAAATGGCTTTATGGAAATAGGAAGTATAAGGAAAGAAGAAGATATTCCAGAGTATAATAGATTGTTGCAAATCAATAATTAATTTCATTGATGTATCAAAGTATTACCTATAATGACTTAGACTCTGAAGAAGACCTACGAACTAAAATTGTTTATAATTGGTTATTGGATAAAGGGATTAATGAAAAGGAAATATCTCTTGAAAAAACATTTACAATACTATTAGGTAAAGGGAAGAAAACAATATCTGGTAGAAGCGATATTCTAGTGCGTAAAAGTAATGGGATAAACCTATTTGTCATTGAAGTAAAAAAAGTAGAGCATAAACTTAATGAAGATGATAAACGGCAAGCGATATCTTATGCTACAGCATTGGACGGAGGTATTGCTCCCTTTACAATTTTAACTAATGGAAAAGAATCAAGGATATACGATTCTGTTACGAAAGAACTAATTTCAAATAAATCTATCCCAATAAATCACCCATATATAATTAATGGATTCAAACCATCTGGTGATTTTCTTTCTGCAAGAATTGAGGCACTTGAATATCTGATTTCATTATCAAAAGAAAATCTCATTACTTTCTGTAAAGGTCAGGTCTCTTTCAGAATGCGTAAACTTAAAAGCACAGATATTCATAGTGAAAGAAAATATATCCCTCAATTATATATTGACCGAAAAAATGAATCCAAGAAACTAAAAAAACACTTATTTGAAAATGGTAATGATTTAGTCCTAGTTACATCCCCACCTCAAAATGGAAAAACTTGTTTTTTATGTAATACTGTAGAAAATTATTTAAATGAAAATATTGCATGTCTTTTTTATCCAGCTAATGAACTAAGAGGTGGATTACTTAATACAATCAAAGAAGATTTTAATTGGATACAAAATAGTGACGATTCACCATTACATATCATCAATAGGTTAGAAAGAATTCTACGAGACACTAACCAAAAACTACTTTTATTCATTGATGGGTGGAACGAATTAAATCAAGATATTGCATTACAATTAAATGAAGAGTGCTGTAGGCTAGAAAATAGAAATATAAAAATAATTCTTAGTTGCACTTCCTTTTCTGTAAGAAGATTATTATTTGACAATAATTCTAATCCTGAATATATCTCAGATAGAACAGGGATTGATAAAAAAAGAGCGGATATTTTATATGTTAGAAAGCTTAATTCAGATAAAGGAGCACATGTCCAGCTTGATGATTTTGACTCAGGTTCCTTACATTGGAAAGCAAGAAAAATCTATGAAGCTGAATATAATACCAAAATACCTGTAGATGATTTACTTCGAAATCCATTTTATTTAAGGTTATTCGCTGAAATTTACACAAACAGACAAGATGTTGTTCAAGTTGATAACTCTGTCTTAATTAAGAAAAGTATTATCTCAAAAGCTATCCGTGCAGGGATTAAAGAAATTGAAGCCCTGTCTGTTTTAGGGAATCTTGCTTCATATGCCTTTGAAAATGGAGCTCCTATTGACATTAGCCAACTAAATAAACTACCAGGAAATATTGATACTGAAAAGTATGAAGACGCTGGACTTTTAATATTTGGTAATCCAAAAATGGATACCTATGAAATAAATTTCTATTATACAATTGATAGGAATTATATGATTTCGATTATTCATAGAAAATGGCATAACTTATTTTCTATAAAAAAAAGCATGACCGACATAAATGCTGAACTAGAAAAATGTTGTAAAAATGAATGTTCTTTAGAAGCATTAAAATGGTTTTTATCTTGTCCTGAATACATAGAAAACCTAAAGTATCTGTATGACAATCATATTGATAAACTACAATATCCAAATGTTATATCAATAATTAAATATTCTATCATACAAAATGCAGAACTAATCGAATTAGATTGGTTAAGATTGCATATAAGTGAACTAAAACCTGAAATAATACAAGCATTCGTAAAGAATTATTTAAGCTACGATATAGAAGAATCAGAAGAGTTTATTCATTGGTTTATTACATTAATTAAAATTGATAAATCATTAGCTGACGATAAGGAAGAGTCCGAAACATATAGCTTGTTTTATGATTATTATGGAGAGGAATTAAAGCAACTTGCTTATGAAGGAGACTTGGCAAAATTAGAAAGACTACTCCAAGATTCATTAATAACTGCTATTAAAAACAACGACAATGTTTACCTTAATATATTTGATATATATTCAAATATTTTTTTAAAGGGTTTTGTTGAATTCCTCATATCTATAAAAAATGAGCTTAGCAAAGAGCTTGTATTGGAAATGCAGAGTTCATTAGCTGCTGTTTATGACGAATATAGAGAACAATATTATGGAGGATGGTGCCCAGGAGCATTTCAGGGAGATGATGATATTGGTGATGAGTTTTTCGTAAGGTCGTTATCAGAATTACGCCCCTGTTTAGAAGGATTGCTATATCTATCTTCTGTTGGAGAGAATAATGATTTAAGGTGTTGTACACAAAGATTATATGAAAATTTAATGTATTATGCTGACTGCTCAATTGACGAAGTTCAGCGTGCATCTGCTTTCGGGGATCCTAATCAATTAAAACTCCCCTTTGAATAGGATTAATGTATTATTCTCTTTACAGATAGCCTTTGGCTAATTCGTTACCAAGTCGTTTAACCCTCCTTCAATTTTGTCAATAACATACTCAAACCCATTCAAGTTTGGATTTGAATCAAGTTCTTTCTGAATTAGTTCAAGCCCATCATCTATGTGGAGTTTTACGTACTTAGGCAAATCTTTATCTGTTTTGTATAGGTTGTAGTGGGTAGATAGTAAGGCGATATAAAATGAATAATTATCACCAAACAAGACTCCTCTACTGTACTCTTTTCCACCAGAATCTTTAAGGTCTGCTATTTTGAGCTGTTTTTCCTTAGATAAAGAATATGTAAATGCAATTCTAGCAATTATGTTCTCTGTACCTAAGTTTAACTTTCTTGTTAAATTAGCTACAACTTCACGGTTCTCTTTTGATGTCTTTATATTAGCAAACATTACTTCTTTCTAATTTTAATTCGTTAAATAATTCATCTGGATTAACAGACTCAATTCGAGACCTATTATTCTGATTCTTTATTCTGTAAACTTTATCCACTCTAGCTTTTAACATCTCATATTCTTCTTCCGTTAGCTCCTTTTCGAGTAAAGGGAAGAGAATTACTTGTTTTGATACGGTTGGGTAGAAATATGTAATAATATTATTTGAGTGATTCTTATCAAACTTCTGCAAAGGGCTATCAATAAATACAGGAAATTCAATCCCTGATTCTTCAACAAGAGCTTTCAAAACAGCTGTTGCATACAGTTGCTGCTCTCCTTTAGAAAGGCTTTCTTTATTGATGTACTTCCCATCTTCATTTATCAATAAAATATCAATAATCTCATTATTAACAACAACCTCACAATCGTTTACAAAATTATTTTTGTGCATTAACTTGTATAAGGCATTTCTGATTCTCATTTCAAACAATCCTATCTTTTCTTTCTTAAACCTTAAGATAAACTCGTTTAGCTCTTTTATTAAGCGTTGAGTTGTGTCATCCTTCTTATCATCAATATCGTCTAACTTGACCTTCTTTAGAAGTTCCGACAAAACCTTATGTTTATTTGCTAATTCAGACTTGTATGCTCCATTTTCTTCAGTAAGTGCGAGAATTCTAGTTTCACTATTATTTATTCCTTCGATGATTAAACTTCGTTCATTTTTGTATTTCTGTGTAACCAAATCAGAATCTTTGGACTCTGATTGCTGAATCTTTCGCAATACTCGGTTGAAGCTATTTCTGTTGTTCTTTTCCTCTTGAACAATGTTTTCAAATTGGATTTTATAAGCACTTTTTAAATTATTATAAATCGCCTTAAAAGAATTTGCTTGCTGGCTTTCAAAGTCCAAAAGAATAGGAGATTCAGATTCATTCAATTTTTTTGTACTTCTAGCAAATTCTTCTTCCAGTATTTTTATAAAGTCATTTCGACTGCCTTTATCCTTTATCTCTAATGAAATTCTGGACTTTAAAGCATCTTGAACTTTCTTGATTTGAGAACTAATTAATTCGTCATTTTTATTCTGATTGCTAATCTCATTATCTAACTGCATAATTGTTTGGTGCAGTTTATTTCCAGCAATTGCAAAAGGAGCTAGTTCCAATAAATCTTTCAATTTAGCCTTTATTTCTTGCCCCTCCTTTTGTATCCTTTCTCTGTCTTTTTTTAATTCTTTTAGCTCTTCTACTGTAATGCTATTACCTTCTCGAATTAATTTTTCTTGAATTTGGTCGCTTTTAGTTCGTTTTTCCGCCAAGTCATCATGTAAATCCTCAATTTCTTTTTTGTTGTATGTAACTAAGTTCTCAAGTTTATCAATCTCAACTTGTAATTCCTTAATCTTTTCTTTCTCCTTAATGTCCGCTGATTTTCGCTTCATTTTTGAGCGAACATTTTCCAGATTGTATTTTAAGGTCTCGTATTTTTTAATCCCAAGAATATCTGAAAAAGCGATACTAAGTTGTTTCTTTTCTGAAAGTGTTTTTATCTCTGCTAGATTAACAATTTTTTCAGCATCAAAGAAAAAGAACTTCGCTATTTCTCTAGGGAGTATAAAATCATTTATAAAAATATCAGCTCCAACTTGATTGGCTAATTCATTTACAAATCCATCAATAAGGATTGTTGTTTCTTCTGTTGCACTGTTAACAAAATACTCTCTTCTTATTGTAATGTTTGAACAAGGGACTGATGGTATATAAATATCAGTTAGGTTTACTTCAACAAAAAAGTTTGTTTTATCATCACTTTCTTCAGCAAGAGTATATTTATTCATTAAAGCTTTAGCATACTCTTTATATCCACCAACTTCATATATCTGCTTCTTGTATGTTTCTTCTACTTCAGCAATCATTCTACCATACATTACCCAAGATAGAGCTGTAAGGAAACTTGTTTTTCCAAAACCATTCTGCCCAGCAATTATTGAGATATTTGCATCTTCATTTGAAGAATCTCCGAAAGAAATAGAATGGTTTCCTTGGTAAACTCTAAAGTCTTTTATTTTAACCTCTGCTATTCTCATTTTCTTTCTCTTTGGCGATTACAAATTTCTCAATTGTATTTTCAATGTCATTTTGAATACCATATTTTGACAACATTAAAGTCTTGCTACTTTGAATAGAAACAAGGTTTTCTATAAGTTTGATGTCACCCTCATTTTCTTTACACACATCTTGCATGACCTTATCTTCAAGCTTTTTAGAATCCAGTTGCCTTTCGACCATTATGTCTCGTCCATAAACTTTGGCGAAAATTTCACCAACTTTAAAATCGAAGATTCCATCTCTATACCAGATAACCTGAATTGCTATTAATTCTTGGTTGGTAATTAATTCAAGCTTATCTTCAATTTTTTGCAAATCTCTTTGAATCTCTAAAAGTTCCCGTAAAGCCTTGGCTCTATATTCTGGCGTATAATTACCTTGGTGTTGACCTTCTTCCGTTACCGCTAATTGTCCATTTCGTCTATACCTAGACCTGTTCTTGTTGATATTTCTATTTTTAGCTAAATCATTCCTGTAGTTATATAATGGTGTTAACCAATCTTCACCATTATTTATTAAAGCTGACATAGATTTATCTACCTTTACCACAGTACAAGTCCAACACCCAAAACGACTTTGCCCACAAGTTCTGTGTTTATCATCAGTAACTACAGTTGGACACTCATAATCATCAGCACTTGCATTTGCATAAATATTATATAATACTTTATTATCAAATCCCCAAGGTGATGGAATAGTATTAATAACGTACCAAACTTCTTCCAGCATTAATTCTTTTATTGGACTGTAAACAAAAGTGTTGTTATGCAAAGGATGCTTAGTCAACCTTTTGCCTTTAATTTCATGCTTCTGAATAGACCTTGCTCTTGTTGCACTTTCTCCATATCTAGTGCCAATTAATATTATTGCCTCTCCATTCCCATCGAGTTGCTCAGTAATAAAATCAGAGGTAGGCTTTATCTTAAGCTTTTCTGTACACCACCTAAAACTATTATTAGGAACTGGGTAACCTTTTCCTAATACATTTACCCAAAATGAGTTTTCTAATTTAGGAATAGTCTTTTTTACAAAAATTGGAAGACCTTCATTCCTTGCAGAGTCTTCGATTTTTGCTAAAACATTATTAACGTAAAACTCAATTATGGGATTTTCAACCATCGTATCGTTACAAATAACGTACACAGGTCTTTTAAGTTGAAATGGTATATCAGATGATTTTTTAATCTTTTGTAATGCTAGCCATACAAATGTTAATAACACTGTTGAGTCTTTCCCTCCACTAAATCCAATTATCCATGGTCTATTACTGGTGTCAGCATAAGCATACTGGTCAACTAACTCATCTATTATATTTTCAAAACGTTGATTCATAATTATATCTCGTTGTTTTCTTTAATTCTTGTTGGAACAAATAACTCTCTAATATCTATATTTAACAATTCTGCTATCTGGTGAAATGTTTCTACAGAAGGTTGCATGTCATTTGTACACCATCTGGAAACTGTTGACTTATCTTTGCATAATTGTTCAGCTAACCACTTTGCCGATTTGTCATATTCAGCAAGAACTGGTTTTATCCTATTTAACTTCTGTTTAGACATTCACTTCTAATTTCTTTAATCGCTTACTAAGTTTCGTTTTGCGCAAATATAATTGTAATTAACGTAAAATGCAGTTGATTTATTATGAACTTGCTAACAAAACTCTTTTAATAACTTTTCCTGAATCAACTTTTTGAAGTAATAAGATATAGCATACAGTTGCACCAAACTATTCCTCTAAAATGTAAAAAAAGTTTGCTCACATCTTTTAATAATTTTCATTAAACACTTACAAATACCTACAAGGAGCTTTATTCTCCAACATTCCAACCTCCAACCTACTATATGTTTGTTTCCATTATGGAAGCAAGCGCAAAGAAAATACTAGGCACATTAGCAGCAGTTGCAGCAGTTGGTGGAGGTTTCTACCTCATTAAGAAAGGCAAAAAGCTTCTAGCCGGGGCAAAAATGAACTTTGCCCTCTTGGGATTCCGCATCCACAAGATGAACTTGCAAGAAGTTCAATTTGCTGTAAAGCTTCGCTGCTACAACCCCACAAAAGCACCCATCACATTAGCTGTTAACCAGGTAGTGGCAAACTACAAAGGTTCGGCAATCGCTTATTCCACCCCCGACATTAAAGGTCTTACTATTGCAGCAGGCAAAACACAAGAGCCTGAAATCGTTTTTCAAGTGCCATACCTGAACCTAATGGGTAAAGGACTTACGCTCTCCGTGCTTTCCAATACAGAGCAGTTAAAAAAGGACATGACTTTTACCATGACCATCAGCGTTAATGGCGAAACGCTTACCACAACGCAATCATTATCAGAGGACGAAAATATGAACGGATTAGCATTGGGCGAATTGGGCATTGTATCTGGCCCACGAAATACCCAAAACGGAAAGAAGTTCAACCACCTTATAAAAAAGGCAAATGGACAGGATACATTCATCAAAAACGGTAACGTCATTGAAACAGTTGAAAACTGTATAGATACAATTGGCTCACACTATAGAGAGGTCGAAGAACTAGCAAGTTTACTTAAAAGCGATACGCTCAAAGATACTTGTCGTAACATCTTTAATTTTTCATATACTTATTTGCAATACCATAAAGACGATGACGGAACGGAACAGCTTCGTACCCCTTCTCGCTCTTGGTTAGATGGTCAAATCAAGTTCAAACAAAAAGGCAGAAAAAATGCCGGGATTGACTGTGACGATTACAGCATTTTTGTGGGGTCATTATTAAAGTGTTTAGGTATTCCTTTCAAGCTCCGCATTACCAAATACGATGGAAAGAAAAACTTTCAGCACATCTATGTAATTGTTCCTGCCATTGGTGATTCAGAGAATGAAATAGTCATTGACCCTGTGTTATCAAAGTTCGATTATCAAAAGCCATACAGCTTTGAAAGGTCTGACTTTGATATGTCTCCGCTTCAATTGGCAGGGCTTAGAGGCATTGACGGTTTAACAGGAACTAGCGCATTAGGTTTACCAATATCAGTTTTGTCAGGTATTGATTTAGCTGGCGGTCATCAGGCACAAGTCGACCATGAAGAACTCATTGCTATTGTTTCAGGTGTTGACTTTGATGAAGCAATAAATGGATTAGGCGATGCAGACGATGCTACTTATCGCTATTTAGTTCGTACCCGGAATTTCTTACTAAAGAATAAGGATAACAAGGGTAAAATGGCTCATATCCAAAACCCTGACCAATTCATATCCATGTTGGACCAGGCAATCAAGTTTTGGAATACACCTAAGCGTGATGCGGTATTAGAAAAGCTATCGGATATTGAAGAAAAGCTTGCTGAAAATGGATTGATAAAATACGATTCAGAAGCTATTCAAGGCTTGGCTGAATTGGATGAGATAGATGATGAAATTGACGGATTAGGTCGAAGAAAAAGACGTAGAGGAAGATTCTTCAAGGCATTAAGAAGAGTTGGGAAAGGTATCAAGAAAGCTGCCAAAAAGGTCGGTAAAGTAGCGAAGAAAGTAGTTAAAGCTATAATCAGGTTTAATCCTTTGTCCATTGCAATAAGAGGTGGTTTATTGGCTGCTTTGCGTTTAAATATGTTCGGTATTGCTAAGAAAATGCAATATGCCTATTTGCCCGATAACCTCGCAAGCAAATACAATATTGACCCTGCCAAACTAAGAAAAATCAAGAAAGTACATGGGAAGGTAAGAAAGCTGTTCAACGGTTTGCAAGGCAAAGAAAAGAACCTAAGAAAAGCCATTATCAAAGGAGCAAAACAGAAAAGCTCTGATTTCTCCCTAAAAGGAATGGATGGTGTATTGGGCGACTTACAAGCCTTAGAATCTATGGGAGATTTAGCAGAGTTGGGAACTTTGGGTGCAGTTGCTACCGCAGCCTCAGTAACGGCTGCAAGTGGTGTATTGGCTAAAATTGGTAGCTGGTTAAAACCTATCAAAAACATCTTTTCAAAGGTTAAAAACAAGTTCAAGAAGAAAGCTCCTGCACTTCCTGCACCATCACAGTTTACAGAACAACAAGCAAGCAATACACAGGCTTACGCTCCACCTACAAATAGTATAATGCCTCAATCCAACAATACTATTCCACAACCGAGTTATTCGCCACAGCCAATAATGAAGTCCGGGAATTATACGCCACAAGCTACAGCTCCGACTTCAATGGTTACAGCTCCAAAGAAAGGCATGAGCAAGGGTGCAAAAATAGGAATTGGATTAGGTGTTGCTGCACTTCTTGGTACAGGCGCATATTTTGCATTTCGCAAAAAGGATGATAAGCCCAAGAAACGAAGCTCAAAAGCCACCTCCAAACAGGATTTAGGAAGTATAGCACTTCAATAAACAATAGATAATCATTAATTAAAATTTGAAACATGGCAGTTAAAAGAACAACGTCAGGTGGTGGTACCAGAGCCACCAAAATTGACTTTATGAAAGCTACCAACAACATAGGCAAGCCTATTGCTGCCGTGGCAGGGTTTGCAGTTGGTAAGTACGCTTTAAAGAAGTTAGAAAAGAGCCAAACAGTAAGCGGACTATTGGGCAACGATATGAAAACGTACATCGTTCCAGCAGCCGTTACAATGGGCGGTCTTATTGGTACTCAGTTTACCAAAAACGAATATGTTAAGTTAGGCTTAGTAGGTGCAGCAGGTGCAGGTGTCGAATCCATTATCAAAAAAGCCACAGGTAAAACCATTCTACAAGGATTAGAGGGCATTATCGGCGATGAAGAGGATTATGATGAGATGGATGGACTGCAAGCCCTAAATCCTATCACACAAGCTTTACCAGCAGCCGATATTGACATCGAGCGAGAAATACAAGCTTCTGTATCAGGTGCAGCCTCTGACTTTTCAATGAGTGATGACCCTATCGGTAATGCAGCAGCGGATTACGCCATGAGCGATGACCCTATTGGTACAGCAGATTATTCCGATGATGACGAACCTGTTGGGAAGATAAAAGAGATTGACCCCGACAGTATGGATTTTGACGTGTTTGCCGGGGACATGATGGCATCCTAACCACACTTAAATGTAACTATCAATTTATTTAATAATAGGCTATTGAGCCGCAAAACAAATTCTTATGGCAGATATTAATGAGCAAAATGATTTGTACCCATCAATGGAAGATATTGAGGGTTTAGAAGAAGCGATTCTCGATAAAGAGGAAGAAGCGATTGAAAAAGAAGAAGACCAGGACGATGCAACGGAAGGCATTGGCGAACTCGGACGTTCAAGACGTTGGAAAAGACGTAGAACTCGCAGAGGTCGCAGACGTAGCAGTCGTAGACGTTCAGCACGTAGGTCATACAATGCAGGGCAAAGAAGCACCGCTGTTAAAACAGGTTTGACCAAGAACTTGACTTCCAAAGGTCAGTTTGAATTACGCAGACAGCAGCTTCCACCAGAGATTCAAAAGGCATTGAAAGATGCACGTATGCAAACCGTAGATACAGCAATCTACACAGTTAAGTCGATTAAGGACAAGTCCGATATTGATTTGATGGAAGCATCGGATGATAAAAAGGCTGGACGTACCAACCTTAACCGTGCCCAGTTAGATTCAGGAAAGTATTTCCTACTAACTGATATTGTTTTGGAGTACGCTCACGGTGCATCGGAAGAAGATAGCGACCCGGCAGATTTTGCTTTTGGTCAGTTTGCTTTACCACCTGCACTATTGAACGGTACATTCGAGATGACTTTAGGTACAAAGGTTATCGTTCCTGAAATCTCATGTGCGGTATTTGATGATACCGATACCACAAAACGCAAGTTCCAATACAAGCTTTCTAATCCAAAGTGGCTAAAACCATCAATGGATATTACGCCAAAATTGAACATGCCGAAATCGGTATCAGGCGACAAGGTTTATAACCCTGCCGTTAAGGTCACGCTATTGGGAACTATCACAGAAAAGGCATAGTCTTTCATTTTTGATATACCATAATCGTTCGAGGGGCGGTAAGCGAATGCCTATCGCCCCTTTTTCTTTCTAATCAATTGAATAATGGAAAAACAAAACGACAATAAAGTACGCAAGCTTCAGGTCATCAAATTTGAAGTAAAGAAAGGCGAAACCTTTGAGTTTAACGGTAACACCAAAACCGAGCATGACCGTATTACAGGTTTCTTTTTACGCCTATCCAATACCGAAGCATTACCAGGTGCAACATTCCGAATGTGGGTGGATGATGTAGAAGTTATCCCTGATGATACAGAGGTAGCCATTGCACACCACAACACCGATATGAGCATTCCCGATGTGACATTTCCTGTGGATGAAAAAGCAAAGAACAGTCCTGTTCGCATTATCTATAAAGACGATAGCGAAAACCTTGCAGCCGATGATAGCTACAATGTACGTGTGTACCTACTTGCCATTCAAGAGAAAAAGAAGTAAGCCCCTAATACTCCTGAGATGAAGCGATACCACGTCATAAAAAAACTATCAGCTAATAATGAGCATCTAAACGACCAGGACTTGCTCCCTGCATCATGCAAATTGATAACAGGGATTGCAGTAACTACCACCGTAAAGAAAGAAGCCGAGGCTATTGATAGTTTAACAGCATTAGCATTTCCGCAAGGTTTGATTACACGCTTATTGGCTTCTGACCAAGTAGCCAATTTGTTCTATTCATACATGCGAACACGCCCGACATTAGATGAAAGTAAAGCATTTTTTGAAAGTGATATTCTACCTGAAATGGTCAGCGTATTACGTGACGGCATTAAATATCCATGCCTTACTGATGCACAACAGATAGCCTTTAGTTCCAACCTAAACGAATTGCTCATGGGCGGTAGCGACCAACCTGAAATAGACTGGGAACAACGCTTTGCCGACCTGAAAACTGAATACAAGGCACATTTTTTTGTATTCCTGATGGCTACTTATGGCGAATTTGGTTTTGACCCTGAAACAGATTTAGAGGCTTACTATGTGGACTTGCTATTTCACACCTCTCCATCTGCACGAAGCTATGCGCTTTACAGAATTACAAGCAGCGTGTATTACAAAATACGTGGTAATGAATATTTGGAAAGCTATTCAACGGTTTCTAAAAACATCAACACCTACGGTAACTCCATTATGCAGGATTATGACCGTCAGCTTGAGCAATTACAAAAAGACAAATTAGCGTATGAACAAGCCGAGACTCAAGGGCTTGCGCATTATCTGTATGCTAAAGTGAGCATTTTTGAGAAAGGGAAAAGTTTAGGAAGCCTTGCATATACAGAGCTTATCGCTCAAGAAACGCTTTCGTTTATCTATCAAAATAAGACTGCTCTGTTTGTTCGACCTGTACAAAAGTATCAACGTCCCGATGCTTATGAGTGTGGAAGTTTAAGCCTCTTGGTTAATGGGAACAGTTTCTTACTTCGTGATTATACGCTTACAGCAAACAGAAACATTAAATACTTGTCCAAAGAGGTTATACCATTCAGCGAACCGCTGGACGTGAATAGTAGCATTCATACGGTTTATAAAAGCAATATGAAAAGTGGTGCTGAACCGCTTAACATTCGCATTTACATTCAGTACGAAGATTTTAAAGAGCCATTGGCAAAAGTTGAACCCCAAATACAGGAGGCTGAATCATGATGAATACAAGCGAACTGTTACACACCATTGCCAAAGACCGCATCGAAGGACTTCGCACAATAGATAGCTATCAGTTGAAACCTGTAATGATAACTGTAACATCGGCAAACCACAGTATCGACCTTAATAATGATATGTGGATTCTGAATACGAAATCCCTGCCAAATTCTATCGAAGAAATTGAAATGATTAGCAGCGATAATGTATTTACGGCTACCCCCGAAGAATACGACTTTATGGATGAGTTCCGATTCCGTGTTTTTACCGATTACATCGACATCGAAACCATTGCAGAAACATTCAAGCCTTACCGCTTGGAATTTGTAAAGATTATTCCCCACCGAAATTAAGAGTACTATGTTAGACTACAGAGAACAAATACAGAGCATATTCGAGTTTATCAAGCGTTCAGAGGTAGAACAGAAATACCCATACGCTTATGAAATATACCTGATAACAGGTATGGACGAAACGGCATTGACCTCAAGAACTGCCGGGACAGAGATGTTCAATAGCGACATTGAAAAAGCCATTGAAAAGGCAAAACAGGCACACGGTACATTGCGTGTTAATGTGTATGGAGGCAAAAGTCATAATGCTAAACACCTGAATGACTACACCATCAACATTAGTGGACTTTTGAATCCACCCAAACAACCTTTAGAACGTGGCGATATTCAGACCATCGTGCAACAAGAAGTTGAAAAACAACAAATCCAAAACAGTACTGATGGATTAGGCGAAATCAACGGTTTGTTGGGTTTGATTACAGGAGAAAACGAACAGGCAAAAGGTAAGGTTGAAAGCTTGTTTGGTCTGTTCAATGCCTTATCAGGAAACAACAAAGAAGTTGAAAGAATTAGCTACCAAAAGCAATTAGACGACTTCAAGTTTGAGACACGCTATACCAATCTTGAAGAAAGGTACGAACGTTTACGCAATGAAAATGCTGAACTCCGTGCCGAAAAAGACCGCTATTATGGCGAAAATAAGGAGTTGAAAACTGAGAAGACAGACCTTGAAAATCGTCTCGCCGGATATGCTCCCAACGAAGTAATGAAGCGTGTAGCCACAGGTGCATTAGTGGGTATTGGTTCTCGCATTCTTACCAATAGTCCAAAAACAGCGGAGTTATTGGGGTTATCAGCAGAGGAACTCAAAGGAGCTTTGGGAATGGTCGATGATGGTTCTGAAGAAGTAGCCCAAATTCCTGAAACCAATGTGGAGATTACCGACATGGGTTCTGCCAACTCTCCCGAAGACAAGAAGAAAGCAGAGATTATCAAAAACTTATCTGATGCACTTAGAACATGGGAACTGCAAGAGGTAGCTAAAATCGCCAACATCGTTGGCTTATGCCTGGATAAAGCAGAACTCATTAACAAAACGCTCATGTTCCTGAACCAAGCAATGAATGGAGTTTCAGGATCAGAAACCGATTTAGACAACGAAGAATTAGAACAACAATAAAACATACGATTATGAGAAAGTTTAAAGTAGGAATAACCATTGAAGCCGATACTACAGAAACGGTTAAGCAAGTCGGAAATCTTATACAGAATGCAGTTGATAAGGTTGAACAGGAGGATATTATTAAGCTGCTGACCAAGGTAGCCAAGAATCCAAAGATTGTAAAAACCGCATTACGATACATCTAAAATTATAAGCATCGTGCAACAGTTACCACCAGTAAATAAAGCAGCATTAATTACCCAAGGTCTAAAGATTGGCTTACCCATCATTGGCGTTGGTATCGGTATTTATGCTATTCGTAGAATGTTCAAACGGAATCCTGATGGTACAACAACTAGAGTTGCGCCATCATTAAAGGATACGGTTATTCAAAAGACTAACCTCACCATTTCTACTTCTGATGCTGCTCTTTTTGCCAATACGCTCTACGGTGCAATGCTTGACTTTGGAACGGATGAAAAGACCATTTTCAGCATAATGGATAAAATCAATACTAAGGATGACATGCTATTAGTGATTAAAACCTTTGGTATGAAGATGTACCTGTGGGGAACTCGTGCAGCTTTTCTAGGTCAGGACTACAACCTGATTGGTTGGCTTCGCTTTGAGTTAGGCGACAAAGAGATTGCTAAAATCAAACCCAAGTTTGATGGTTGGGGAATCCCTCTCTAAAACAGAATTACAGCTATGGATGCAAAGAAAAAGAAGATATTATTTATTTCGAGAGGGGTGTTAACCACCGGGGCGATAGTGACCACAATTGTTTTGATTCGAAGACGAAACAAACGCAAACGTGGGCTATTGCCCCCAAGTGGTTCTGATAGAAGCCCTGCCAATATTCTAAGCACAAACAACAATGCGCTTCCACCTAATTTCAAGAATTGGAATGGTGGCAATACTTACCTCTCATCTATGCCCAGAGGTATTCGCAATAACAATCCGGGTAATATCATTCAAAGCAAAAGCAAGTGGCATGGTAAGCTGCCGAAGAATCAGAACAAAGACAGGCGATTCGAGATGTTTATTGCTCCTGAGTATGGTGTAAGAGCTATGATTAAACTTTTCCAAAACTACATGGGCAAAGGGTTTAATACGGTTGAAAAGATTGTACACCGATATGCTCCAAGCTTTGAGAATAATACAAAAGCATACATCAATGCTGTTTGCAAAGATTTAAAGGTGCAGCCTCAAACCAAATTGCGACCAACCAAAAACACGCTTCGTCTTTTGGTTTTCTCAATGGCAAAGGTGGAAAATGGTAAGAATTTTATCACTCCACAACTATTTGAGCAAGCCTATTCAATGATTTAAAAACTTATAAGATTTACAAATGGGTACTATAAAGAAATTCAAAGGAGGCGTACCTCCAACACTAAGAAATGGCGAGTGGGCAACCAATGGTAATTACGCTTATTTGGGTATGCCCTTTGATGAGTACAAAGTGTTCCAGGGCATTTTTGATTTAAGTGAATCACAGTCGGTATCAGGCTTTGAATTTGAGCCTGAGCAGAAAGGGTTTATCATTAAAAAAGATACGCCATTTTCACAGATTGTGGACTTAATCAATTCATTGCCCAAGGCTTTGAAATATAACGATGACGATGCCACAAGCATTAATTTATTGTTTGAGGATAGTCCGTACATGGATGATACAGGTGCCAGGATTGCATTTCGTGATTTCTCATACACCATAAACCTAAAGCCATTAGCTGATAACAGCCAGGTACTGTTTAATATTGACAATGCTTTTCTGATTAATAACAGCAATGTAAACTTTGAAAAAATCAATTTTCAATACCCTGCCTCCAAAGGGGCTTTGGAACTTTTTAATAGTTCAGCTACACTTACCGAATGTGGTTTTGAAGCCAAACAAGATGTTGCAGCAGGAGATATTGTATTTAAAGATTTAGGGTTGAACAGGATTGTGGTTGTCAAGCCATCGTTCAAAATGGAAGCCAATAATGTGGGTAGTATTTTCAATGTAATTGAATCAGGAACTACCGCTAATTTGGTTAACCCAATGCTATCTGATGCAGCTTATGCACCCAAAACAGCAGCAGGGCTTTTAAAAGGTGGTATTATCATTATTGGTAATGCGAACAATATCAAGCCATCGGGCGAAGATGCTTTACAAACAAGCCCTACTTCAAACGAGCATGGAGGCATTGAGATACGTACCACCTTTGCCGATAGTATTAGTGGTTCTGTTACAGGTATCAGCTATAATGACCTTGCCGACAAGCCTGATTTAGCCTTTAAAGCGGACTTGGTTGATGGTCAAATACCATCGGCACAGTTACCTTCTTATGTTGACGATGTATTGGAATATGCAACACTCGCTGACTTCCCGGAAAGCGGAGAAACAGGCAAAATATATCTCGATAAGGAAAGAAATAAAACCTATCGTTGGAGTGGTTCGGAATACATTTTTGTTGGCAATGCTCTTGAATTGGGCGAAACCGAAGCGACTGCCCATCGAGGCGACCACGGTAAAGCAGCTTATGAACACAGTCAGGCTGACCATGCTCCGGCAGATGCTACAAATGGTGCTGATTGGGAATCGAATATTGCTAATAAACCGACCACCATTTCAGAAGACCAAGCCACAGCGATTGAGGCAAATACTGAAAAGCGTTCTTATCCTGAAACGGACGAGAATAAGTTATCAGGTATTGAAGAGAATGCAACAGTCGGGGCTGATTGGAATGAAAATGTGAGTAACAAGCCCACTACAATATCAGAGGAACAGGCAACTGCAATCGAAGCCAATACAGAGAAACGTAGCTATCCACAAGTCGATGAAGAGAAGCTTTCGGGCATTGAAGAAAACGCCACTAACGGAGCAGATTGGGAATCCAATATTGCCAATAAACCAACAACTATTTCAGAAGAACAAGCTACTGCTATTGAAGCAAACACGGCTAAACGTTCTTATCCCGAAACTGATGAGAATAAGTTATCGGGTATCGAAGAGAATGCTACAGTCGGGGCAGATTGGAACGAAAATGTAAGCAATAAGCCTACTACCATTTCAGAGGAACAGGCAACTGCTATCGAAACCAATACCGAGAAGCGCAGCTACCCACAAGCTGATGAAGACAAACTTTCAGGCATTGAAGAAAACGCCACTAACGGAGCAGATTGGGAATCCAATATTGCCAATAAACCAACAACTATTTCAGAAGAACAAGCTACTGCTATTGAAGCAAACACGGCTAAACGTTCTTATCCCGAAACTGATGAGAATAAGTTATCGGGTATCGAAGAAAATGCGACTATTGGTGCAGATTGGGAGGCGAATGTGAGTAACAAGCCTACTACAATATCAGAGGAACAGGCTACTGCTATCGAAGCCAATACTGAGAAACGAAGCTATCCGCAAGCTGATGAAGACAAGCTTTCAGGCATAGAAGAAAACGCTACGGTTGGAGCAGATTGGGATACAAACTTGCAGAATATTCCTGATTTCTTGAAAAAGTTCTTACAAGTCTATGCTGATTCAGGAATCTTTTCAGGAGAGGATTGGGAAGCTAAACTCTCAGAGATTTTAAGCTTTCAAATCAACTTCATGAAAAACTTTGTGGATGCTGATGTAGACAGCTTTGCTGTAGATGTAGCAGGAAACAATCTGAAACTAACATTTAAAGACGAAACAGATAGAACCATTACACTTCAATAATTATGAAAGCATTAGTAATAGCAAGCCTTTTCACGGCATTTATAGCATTAACTGTTTACCTAACCTCAATCATAGCAGTACATGGTATCCGTAAATCCATTTCCGATAGTAATTATTTCTTACGAAAACCTTACAAGCTTGTATTTGAGATAGTGATGTGGATTTGTGGACTGGCCATTATCATTACAGGTCTGTTCATTAAAGAAACCGCTGATTGGTGGATTATAGGTGGTGGCATCGGTATATTTTTAGTCGGTATATTTTCTGATTTCAAGCGAAATATATTCATCCGAATTGCTCACTATGCATCTGCAATAGGTGGTTTCACCTTACTTGGATTAAGCTACTATTTCAGCTTTGGTCATATCAATTTCACTATCATTATCGCCATATCAGCATTAATTGCAAGTGGCTTTGCAGATAAACGCATTTGGTGTTTGGAGCTAACAATGGCAGCAGAAATATTCATTGGTCTATTCTATTTGGCTCACACAATAATGTAGTTCACATTTATGGATAAAAAGGGCTACATATCAAGAATTCGTGAGGATTTACGCAACGCTCGTAAGCACTCTAAAACCACTATTGAAAGCATTGCCAAAAGCTTCGGTATTACCAACAAGAACCTTGTTAAAGAGTTTACCGAACTGGCAATAATCCTTAACGCAAGAGAGGTAGCACACGATAGTTCGTTAAGTACTTACGAAAAGTATCTTGATATTGTAGCCCTCTATCAATCACAGGTAAATCTGTCAATGCGTACAAGCATGAGTGTTCTCATGCAACAATATTCTACTCCTGCGCCAATCTCGTTCCTGGCATCGAGTTACATTCTTAAATCAGAAAGTCTAACGGGTTACAAAGCTTTTAAGAATATTGTTAAAGGAAGCACAAAGGGTAAAGTGGTTGGCAATGCACATCTTACCAATGAGAAGGACGACTTCCCAAAATATTTAGAACCATCGGCAGGGAACGGACTTTTAACCATTGCTTTGCCTTATCATTTTACGCATGTAAATGAGTTGGATGATGTAAGACTTGCCAACCTCAAGCAACAACCATTTGCAAAGGTTAGCTCTTGGGATGCTTTAAATCCGCCAATGGCTTACGATAGAAAATTTGATGGAGTTATAACCAATCCACCTTTCGGTTCACTTTCTGAACCTATTCTATTTGGAAAATTCAAGATTAAGCGGTTGGAACATGCTATGGCATTAAATGCCTTGCGCTGCATGAAAGACAATGGCAAAGCAGCTATTATCATTGGTGGTCACACGACTTGGGATGAGCAAGGCAGAGTAACTGCCGGGAACAACAGAATCTTTCTGAACTACCTCTATCATTTTTACAATGTAGAAGACATAATACTAATTAACGGCAAAAAACTTTACTCCAGACAAGGAACTTCCATCAATACACGATTGATACTGATTGATGGAGCTAAAGAAACCCCATCAGGTGCAGCTCCGCTTAAAAATAAATTGCATAGCACCGTTGTCAATAACCATGAAGAGCTTTGGGAACGTGTGAGCTTAAAGAGCTATAAAAATCCTGTACCAATAGGTAGATTGTTTGTGTATTATGGATTTAGAAAGCTTACACGAAAAGCTGTTAAAAAGCCTCAATTAGTAGTATTCTTCGAAAATGCAAATAACAATCCAACTAAAAGTGAAGAATGGGTAAATCGTAGAATTGAAATTATCCATAAAAGAGAACAATCCGAAGAAGAGAAAAAAGATAGTTTTAACAACAATCGAATGTTTACCGAATATGGATATTTTATAGAAGACAAACCTTATTACGGAGATATTGAAAAAGTACTTAATCAGAATTACGAAGCAGACAAGCACCATGTGACAAAGACGGAAAGGGATGCAATTAGAGCAAAATTAAGGAATGCATTTAAATCATACTATAGGTCACATTATGAAATTACAGAACCTTATAAGAGTAATGTAGTGCCTATTAATATTCGAGCAAAGGCAATTCTTATAAAACAGAAACAAGAAAAACCCTTTCGAAAAAAATGAGATTAAGTAGCAAACATAATGCTTTACGGATGAGAGTAAAAGCAATCCTCATTAAGCAAAAGCAATTATCACTTGGCAGGCTTCCAAATACGAACCGACCACTCCGTATTTTGGTCGCATGTGAAGAAAGTCAAACGGTTGCAATGGCTCTTCGCAAGCAAGGACACGAAGCCTTTAGTTGTGATGTATTACCAACCACAGGTAAGCATCCGGAATGGCACATTCAAGATGATGTGCTAAACCAATTGGATAAAAGTTGGGATATGATGATAGCCTTTCCTCCTTGTACCTATCTTACCGTATCAGGCAATGCGTGGATGCACGACCCTAAACGACAAAAGGAACGTAGAAAGGCATTGACATTCATCCGCAAGTTGATGAAAGCTCCAATTGATAAGATTGCAATTGAAAATCCAATTGGAGTTATCAGTACTGCAATACGAAAGCCTGACCAAATTGTTCAGCCATACTTCTTTGGTGATAATGCAAAAAAATCAACTTGTCTTTGGCTAAAGAACCTACCTCACTTAGAACCAACCGAAATGGTTGATGAAGACCAATTGGAGTACAAGCATTGGTACGATAAAAAGAAAAAGCGTTGGCGAAGACAACCGCTTTGGTACTACAAAGCAAGAGATTTAAGCGATGATGAAAGACGTAGGGTTCGCAGTAAAACATTTCAAGGCATAGCCAATGCAATGGCTGACCAATGGACTGTATTTACACCGAAGTCTAAAACACAAAAAATAGCCTAGCCATGAAAGTACTAAACTTATATAGTGGCTTGGGCGGAAATCGCAAATTGTGGAAAGGCGTGAGTGTTACTGCCGTTGAAAATAACGAGCAGATAGCAGCTGTTTACAAAAAGTATTTTCCAAATGATAAGATTGTCATTGGCGATGCACATGATTATCTGGTCCGCAATTTCCGTGACTATGATTTTATATGGAGCAGTCCACCGTGTCAGAGCCACAGCAAAATGATGAGAGCCACAAGGCACATCATCAATAAATATCCTGACTTAAAGCTGTATGAAGAAATATTGCTACTCAAGTACTTCTTTAAAGGTAATTGGGTGGTTGAAAATGTTGCTCCCTATTACGAGCCATTGGTAAAACCTACAGCCAAAATTGGGAGACATCTATTTTGGAGCAACTACCAAATAGCGAATATTGAAATACCGGGAATCAAAGGCATTTTTTCAGCATCTCCACAGGAGTTAAAAAAGTCATTGGGCTTCAATTACGAGGGCAATATCTACTACAAAGGGAATCATGATGGTGGACAAGTTCTACGCAATTGTGTACACCCTAAACTTGGGCTTCATGTATTCAAAGAAATGTCTAAAAAGGCAGGCTCAGAACTAAGTTCAGTCAAAATGAAATCAAAAGCAATCTCCATTAAACAGAAGCAGTATGAAACAGGCAATATTATTTACTAAAAATAGCATTACCATAAAGTTTGGTAGTGTTCCACCACAACATATATCGACAAGACTTATTGAATTGGGTTTTAAAACCACTAACAATAAAAGCTTTGTCCGCACCAAAAAGCTGGCTCAGAACGAACATGAATACTTACAAGGAATGTTCGGTCATAAAGGATTGGGTATGGCTTATATTCCCACAGCCGAAAAAGGATTTATCCTTGATACCACCGTTCCCGATTCGATGGGACACGAAATGCACATTGCAATTCGTAAAATCAAGAAAAGCATTGGGATGCCTTTGTTTGATTTTGTTGCCGAGAAACTCGATTACGCAAATGATGACTTGGTTAAATCGCTTTCGTGTGAACAGATTGATGCCGTATCATTAGCCATTTATAATATTGAAAAGCGTAAGCAAGGTATTATTGTTGGCGACCAAACAGGAATTGGTAAAGGTAGAACCGCAGCAGCTTTAATTCGCTATGGTGTAAAAAGTGGTTTACAACCAATATTCTTATCCGAAAAGCCCAACCTGTTTACAGACTTGTACCGAGATTTATCAGACATTGGAAGTTCCGCCCTGGTTCCGTTTATCGTAAATACCAAGGAGAGTAAAACCAACATCAAGGACAAAAGTGGAGAAGTCATCTATACAGCTCCTAAAAAGCCAACTCAGGAGCGAATTATTAAGAGTAAGAAAGCACCCAACAATTACAACTTTATTTGTGCTACCTATTCGCAATTCAATCAGCCAAAGAAGCCAGCCAAACAGCAGTTTTTAACTTCTGTGGCAAATGGTAATATCATTATTATGGACGAAGCTCATAATGCTTCGGGCAGTTCAAATACAGGCGAATTTATGCAAGATGTACTTCGCCAAACCAAAGGTGTTTGTTTCCTATCAGCCACATTTGCTAAGCGACCTGATAACATGCCGATTTATGCTCAAAAAACATCAATGAGCGATGCCAATATGAGTAAAGAAGATTTGGTTGAAGCTATTATGAAAGGCGGTGTAGCCTTGCAAGAAGTACTAGCTGCACAGTTGGTTTCAGAGGGGCAAATGATAAGGCGTGAGCGTTCTTTTGAGGGCGTTGAAGTCAACTATATCGAGCTAAAGGAAAAAGCCAAAGAACAGGCTGAAATTGCTGATAAGGTTACGGCTATCATTCGTGATGTTATTGGTTTTCAGGAGAAGTACATCAACAAACAAGTTAAGGAGCTAGATGGCATTGCAGCAGCCGAGGGAAAGGAAGTCGAAACCCGAAAAGGAACAAGTAAAGCAGGGGTTGATAATGTGCCTTATTTCTCAAAGGTCTTTAATGTCATTAACCAATTGCTATTTAGTATTAATGCTTCCGATGTTGCCGAACATGCAATCAAAAGGCTTAAAGATGGGAAGAAGCCAATCATTGCTTTTGCATCCACAATGGGAAGCTTTTTAGAGGGCATGGCAAAACCCGATGATGTTATTAATGGAGACTTTTCTACAGTACTAGAGAAAGGATTGGATTCAGTTCTTCGCTACACCGAGAAAGATATTGATGGAGAAGGTCAAGGCAAAACCTTTAATATTTCTGATTTGCCGGAGGAAGCGCAGTTGGCTTACCATGATATTATCCGAAGAATTGAACAAGCTTCGACAGGAATCACAATCAGCCCCCTGGACCTGATTATCCAAAAAATTAAAGAAGCCGGTTATACGGTTGGCGAAGTAACAGGGCGCAAACTTTGTGTTCAGTACAAATCAATCAAAGCCAAGAATACAACGGCTTTGGTGATGAGTCGAAAAAAGGAAAATACAGCCGACCTATTTCGTCAATTCAATGATAATGAGATTGACTGTTTGCTTATTAACCAAAGTGGTTCAACAGGAGCTTCGGCTCATGCCATTGTCACAGACAAGGTGCCAGCCGAAAAAGTTAAGCAGCGTGTGATGGTGATACTCCAACCCGAACTGAATATCAATACTGAAATTCAAAAGCGTGGGCGTATCAATCGCACCGGGCAAATTATGAAACCGATTTACGATTACATTATTTCGGCTATTCCTGCACAGAAGCGGTTTATGATGATGTTGAAAAAGAAGTTGAAATCATTGGATGCAAATACCACCTCCAACCAAAAGAGCAGCAAATCACAATTAGAATCGGACGACTTCTTGAATAAGTATGGCGATAAAGTGGTACGCCAATACATGTTGGAAAATGAAGAGCTAAACAAAGCTTTGGACAATCCATTGAAGTTTGAGGGAAAGGACAGCGATGGAACAGCTACTGAAGGCGATGCTTCAAAGGTTACTGGTCGTGTAGCGGTTCTTTCTGTAAAGGAACAGGAGAAATTTTACAGCGAGATTATTGAGCGTTACAACGATTATATCGAATACCTCAAGCAAGCCGATGAGTACGACCTCGAAGTGGAGATACTGAACCTTAAAGCAGAATCAGTTGATAAGAATGTGGTCATTGCCGGGAAAGGTGGACGCTCTGTTTTTGGTAACGATACGCTCTTAGAAAAGTGTGAATGTAATGTACTCAAAAAGCCTTATGGCAAGCCTGAGCTAGAAAAATTGATTAAGAAATACTTGAACGGAAAACACCCTGATAGCATTTCTGAAGAAATTGTTTCTGCTCATGAAAAGTATGTGCAAAATAAGCTAAGTACCGATTTAAAGGATTTAGAAAACAAGTATAAAGACTTATTGGATGGCATTACGGATGAGAAAGGCTATCAGAAGATTCCTGTGTTTGAGAAACAGCAGCGGATGGAGTATATCTCCGAGCGTGAAGAAGCAATTATCAAAGCCAAAGGGCTTGATACCACTCGAATAAAAACACAAAGCGAAAATCGCCAACGCTACCTGAATAACTTTTTCAAGTACTTTAAGGTTGGGCATGGTTATTTCTATCCGGCTGTAAGTTTTGAAACCGATAGCAGCGATAATTCCTACTGCATCTTTTTAGGTTTTGATATTAACCCAAAACGCAAGAACCCTTATGCGCCATCATCGGTAAAGTTACGATTTGCCATTTCGGATAGCCGTAAATACATCGTTCTTGCTGCATCGGGCGATACCGCTAAAGAAATCGAGCGTATTATGAGCCGAAGTATGCAGCTCACATCAAGCCAAAAGGAAATACTAATTGACAGGTGGGACGAAGCCATTAAAGCCTTTACAGCCGACCGGCAAAACCGCTACATCGTCACAGGAAATATACTCCAAGGTTCTGCGGATTTTTCAGGCAAATTGGTAAGCTTTACCACCAAAGGAAGAGGTGTTCAAAAAGGAATTTTAATGTCGGAAGCATGGTCGCCTGATAACAACGACAATAAGGCTGATAACTATGTAGTAGCTCCTATAGCGAAGCTACAAAAGCACATTATGAGCCTACGAAATGGTTCAACCATTTCCACCGAAAACAGAATCACAATAGCCAGGCATTATGATGATACTTTCAAGGTCATCATGCCCAAAACCAAAACACATATTCCCATTTATACCGATAAGGAAGTAGTAAAGCTTCTAGTCAATAATCGGGATGGTTTTGAGATGGTATCGGGCAATATGAAAGCTTCGGTAGAGGAAAGTAAAATGCCAAAGCTTATTAATCTATTTGGAGAACGATTCAGCTTATCTGTTAAAATCCCACGTCATTATTACGATGAGTATTTGGACAAAGGAACAAAGCGAGGGAACACAACAGACAGCCTTACCAATGAGGCTATGCAGATGTTTGAGCAGGATAAAAAGGAGTTCCCCAAGCGACTGGCCAAACAAAAACAATCAGCACCAAAAGGCAAAAAGGTAAAGCTTGATACAGGAAAGCAATTGAAGCTTGTAAAGCTTCGTGCAAAGGCAATCTTGATAAAGCAAAAACAGCTTCGAGCAGTAGCCGGGCTTGGTACTCATCCTAAAATCAAGACCATTTTATGACCGAAAAAGAGTTCTATAAAAAGTACAAAGCCATCCACAAGGATATTCGTACCAAAGGAAAATCAAAGGCTTCCATTTTAGCCAATGGTTTTAAAGAGGGCGTTAATGTCAATGCTTTGCCCATCTATAAAGGTTTTGAGAAAGCAACCGATATTATTGCTACCCGATATAAACCGAGAAAAGATGACTTCGTTTGGATTCTTCCTAAACAGGGTATTACAGAGGGGCGAAATGGCTACAAAACAAAGAAAGCTTATAAGCCAAGTCCTGATGATGGCTTCTACATTATCAGCGATGAAATGACTTTGTTTGAAAACTACTGTGCTAATAAGGACAACTCCAGTATTGGGAGTACTAACAAAAACAACTTAAAATCTTATAATATGAAACTTACAGTTAAAAATTACAAAGAGGCTACCAAAAATATAGACTTTAAGAAATTACCGGAAGCAGCTCGTGAAGCGCATAAAGAATTCGACTCATTTGCAGATTTCTATAATGAGGATAAGGACATTAAAGAAATGCTCGATAATCATTTTAATATTGTTGAGCCATACTTGAACCAAAACAAGAAGCGATTCCCTGACCTTGAAGACAGGCATCCTTTAAATATCCTGGATAAAGAATCAGGTCAGTATAAAGAAGCTTTAAAGGAGTATCGAGAAAGTAAAAAAAAGAAACCTGTTTCTAAGAAGACTGCATCAAAACCTAAAACTACGAAAAGGAAAACAGCAGCACCCAAAAGCACCAGAAGTAAAACGCCTAAACAGGCACAACGAAAACCTATCGAAGTTGACCTTATGCCATTAGAGATAAAGATAATCAAGCGTTATCTCAATTTTCATAACAAGAGGGTAAGCGAACGTCAGGTATCTCTTCTGTACAAGGTTATTCAAAAGGCAGCAACAGAGAAAACCATTCGCAAATCAAGCAAGTATGCAACTGAAATAAAAAGCATCGGCAATGACCTCATTAAGACTTATAAGGCTATGGATGGTACTTGTAAGTTTGAGGTTCCGAATTCACTGTATTCAAAGCTGAAAAATATTGTTGATGATTACGGAGTTACTCCGGCTGTTGCACTGATAAAACGTTTTATCAACCTCTATGGCAACATCACAAAAGCAAAAGCCCAACGACTATTGACGACCGTTACCAATTCATTGAAAAACGGTAAGGTTAAGAAGTCAGAAAAGGAGTTTGAACAGGTTAAGAACGTACAGAAGCATTTACACGATTATCTGGAGAGTGATAAACTATTAGTTACAAATGTTCAGCTCAAAGGTTTACAGGGCATAGCCGGATTGGGAAAGTAAATGCCACTACCACAAAAACGCCCAAAGGTAGTGGCACAAATAGCAGGGCAATACCCCGAAGCTTCACAAGAACCGCAGCCATTGCATCGGACCAGGTTGTTTTGGCAAATGACCTTGCCAAGATGAATTTTAAGACCATTGGTATTAAAGGCAAGTTCGGTAAGCTTTTAGGCAAACTGTATGTTCCATTCTATATAATGATTTACGGTTCTCGCTTTCATGGCAAAAGCACGGTTGCATTAATGTTGGCAGATGAATTGGTAAAACAGCATCGTTTCAAAGTGCTATATGTCGCCAATGAAGAGGGGGCAAAAGGTACGATGCAAGAAAAAGTTGTACGACTTGGCATCAATAGCCCAATCGGGATTATCGAGGACTACAACCCCAAACTATTCAGGGATTACGATGTGGTTTTTATCGACAGTACCCAAACAACAGAAGTTTCACATGAAGAATTGGTGGAGTTGAAAAAACAGTTCCCACGAACCTCATTTGTAATCATTAATCAGGCTAATCGAGATGGTACATCGAAAGGTGGAACGAAATACGAACACCTTGTAGATGCAATCATGCACATTGAAAACAAGAGTGCCACAATGGAGAAAAATCGCTTTCCACAAGGTAGTCCGGAAACCATTAAAATATTTTAGGTATGGATGATATGACAATTAAATTCTATTGGGTAGTTGTAGCTGGGTTCAGCTCGCTCATTGTAGGTGTAGTCTCTTTCGTTATACGCAATGCGATTTCAAGAAATGCGACAAAAGAGAGCGTTGAAGCTAAAACTGATTTGCTTGAAAAAGACATACTACACCTTACAAAAGAGCTAGAGGGAGCTGAAAACAAATTTACCATACTGCATAAGCGAGTTTCTGATTTAAGGGATAGTTCCAAAGAAATTTACGTGAGTAAAGAACTATTCCACCAAACAATAAAGCAGCTAAACGAAAAGCTTGACACCATATTAAAATTTGTAGAAAAATGAGAAAGTTATTTTCAAAGCTAACCAATGCAGGAGCAGCAGAAACCTTAAAAGAGGGAACAAAGCTGATTGATGAGATATTTACTACAAAAGAAGAAAAGCTCCAGGGAAAAATGGAACTCTTTAAAATGGCGGTAGCTGATAGGAGTTCAGCCAGAGAGATGTATCAAAACGATAGTTGGCTTCAAAAGGCTTTTGCAATCTTCTTCTTGATTGCATGGTGTGCCTTAACATTTGTAATGCTCAACTACTTTGTTTTTCAAACTATTGAATTACAAGATTGGCAAATTGCCTTTATAAGCAGTATCAACGGTGGAATATCTACCAAACTAAGCACGATAATAGACTTCTTATTTGGAGGTTCTGTATCGGCTGTAAATAATGTAAAACTTAAAACTAAACGTAAAAATGAAAACATTTGATGAGTTGTTTGATGGTGTAATCAAACACGAGGGCTACTATGCTAACATAGAAGGCGACCGTGGTGGGGAAACCTATATGGGTGTTGCCCGGAATCTACACCCTGATTGGGAAGGTTGGGAGTATATTGATGCCTACAAAGAAACTTACGGTAAGATAAAGTGGAACTTCAAAATAGATGTTCCGGAACTGACGCAGCTTGTTAAAGACTTCTATGAGAAAACTTTTTATGAGAAGTTTAAAATAGATGGTATTCTGGATGGTTCTCTACAAGAAATTATCTTTGATTGGTGTGTTAATAGTGGGCATTGGGGAGCAAGAGGTGTTCAGCGTGTGCTTAATCAATTCTTTGATGAAGACTTAAAGATGGATGGCATTATAGGTTTCAATACCCTGACGGCTATTAATATTCACGAGCCTAAAGATTTGTTTGGGGAGATTAAAAAAGCAAGAATCCGCTATTACCATAAAATAGCTAAAAAAGGCAAAAATCATTTATTCCTGGAAGGTTGGTTGAAGCGGATTGGAGCTATCAAATTTGAAAATCATAATAAATACAATCTATAGTATTAAACTTTGAGATATAAAATGGAGTACTAAATCTTCTTGAATTGTTTTTAATGGACATATGTTATCTGGCTTGCTTAATAAGTTCGTAATAAAACTCTCGATAATTTTGATAGTGGGTTTTATGAGAAAAGTTGAAAGTAAACTGTTCATCCCATAGCTTCATGAAAATAACAAGTAAAGGCCAAATCGGATGTTCATCTTCTGGAGATATTAATTTAATTAGGTTCTCAATCCGAACATCAATATCAGGATGTTCTTTACCTCCCTTTTTACTCCTAGACGAAAAAAACATTGAAGCTAATCCAATTATTAAAGACAAACCTGTAGACAAAGTACTTCTACAATTCTCCAACATAATTCTTATAGCTAGTGTATCTGCCTCTAATTCGAGTTCCTTTAATTCATTATTTGTATAATTGTTGGTTTCTATTTTACTGATATGTTCAAGTTTTGCATGAGCAACTTCATGATATAATATAAAATTTACCGCCTCAACATATAAATCATTGGTTCTTTCAATATACCAACCTTCATCTGATGTACTATCATAATATTCGGGATTAGGAAGTACTTCTTTATCCCATTCTGAAAAGACCATGACTAATGATTTTGCATAATCAAATACTTCTTTTGCGACATTGATTAAATCTGGATTGTGTTTTTTGTGTAATGGGTTTCCTAACCTTATTTGATCAGGTATCGCTATTCCTTCCTCATGTAGAACAAACACACAAAAACTAATAGACCATATATATGACAAAAATGTTTCGTGAATATTTATTTGACCATTTTCATCAACAAAAGGGGTTTGTCTGTCTATGAGCGGCAGTTCAGCTATATGGTATCTGATTTCCTTGTCAAGTTTAAAATCGGATTGTAGTTGCTTAATTAGATTCTCATTCCTTTCAACAAGTCTATGGGTTAAATTATGTTTTAACACTCTTATTGGTTGTGTTCCTGTATGAGTATCTTTTCTAACACTTATTTTCATTTGTTTGCTTTTGTGATAAAATTAAATATTGCAATCTATAAATTTATCCCTTTTTACTTGCAATTAAAATTTTGGTTTGAGTTTTTTGTGCTATGAAAAATCTATTCCTCCAATATGGTTATTGTTTGATACCATCAAATACGCTTCTATTTCGAGGGCATAAAAACAAGAAAATAGAAGATTGTATGTTTTTTGCCACAAAGTCATGGGTAGCAAGGGCTTTTCAACGTGATAATATCCAGGTATGGAAAACAAAAAAGGAAATAAGGCTATTGTTCTTGGTTGAATCCCTTGAAAATAGAAGCTGGGTAAAATCAAATTTACCCCAATTGTACAAGCAGCTTTTTCCATTAGAAAAACAAGAAAATATTGATGACCTTGATATAAAACATTTCGACCATGAAAGAAGAGATAAGTTAGTCAACAAACTCTTTCAGGAACACAAGATTAGCGGTTGGCTAAGCTCACTTGAAGACCGGATTGAAATTGAGGTTTGTTTGTTCAATTCGGAGAATATTGCTTCTTTGATTGAACATGTGGATACAACAAATGGAGATAATGAAAGTTACTTCAAAGATAGCTTGGAGGGAATACATGTGAATCCACCCCAAAGCTTCTTTACAACTACCGAGGGAATTTTGGAAAAGAAAGCCCCCTGTAGAAATAAAGGAGAGAATCAATTTTTAAGATACCAAAGATGGATGGAGGGGGTAATCCAAGATGAAATGAAACAATATAATTTAAGCGAAGAAAATGTACGCCATTATTACTATAACTTACGAATGAAATTAGAAATTTAAGTTTCATTCAGTAATAAGTGAATAAAGATGCCATAAAGATACAAATAGGACTAATCTTAGTTTCAGAGATTTTACACTAATTTTATATAATTACAAAACGCAAGCGAAATCAGTTATGGAAGACAAAAAAGTTCTGCAAAATAGATTTTTAAAACTAGCTGTAATCAAAAGACTAAATTATGAGAGTATTTCTAAAGAGTTAGGCATAGACAGAAAGGTGTTTTCTCCTTGGTGGGATGAACTTGAAGAAGAAAGGAAGTACCTATCAATGATTCGTGATAAATGGCTGGCTAAATGCCCTGAATTAGATTTTTATGAGTTCAAGGATTGGTATGAAAACACGGATAAAAAGTGTTATTACTGTGAAATAACCGAAGATGATTTGGCAAAATTATGGCAAAATCATCCTGATTTAACCAAAAGGAACAGAGGTCGAAAACTTGAAATAGAAAGGCTTGAACCGAATCTGCCATATAGTGTTACTACCAACTTAGTTTTTTCTTGCTACTGGTGCAACAATGCAAAAACAGACACTTTCACACAGGACGAGTTTTTGAAAGTCGGAAAGGTTATTAAAGATATTTGGAAAAATAGGTTAAAATGATTGCAGACAATGATACAAACAAGGTATTTCTTTCAGGTAAATTAAGGGAGAATTATAAAAAGACCTGTGAAGAAATAGAAAATGCACTAAAAGCTGTCAAAGGCAATTATGGATTTTTACCACATACTAATGATATTTGGGCTAGAGATTATATGCCTATTCAGGTATCAGGAAGCACATTTATAGAATACAGGTATGACCCTGATTATTTACAGGGAGCAACACCAAAAAGAAGAGGCATTAAAACATATCCAGATATTGTTTGTGATGCAATTGGGTTAAATACTCAGAAGTGTGATTTGATTTTAGATGGAGGTAATGTCGTCAAATCTTCGAATGTAATTATTCTCACAGATAAAGCTCTCAGAGAGAACAAACACAAGTTCAACAAAACAGAATTAATAAAAACTCTACATTCAACCTTTGAAGTTGAGAAGGTTGTTTTAATTCCTTGGGATAACGATTGTGAATTTGGTCACTCTGATGGAATGCTTCGTTTTATTGATAATGAAACTGTATTAGTTAGTGGTTTCTATGAACAAGTTGACAATCAACTAAAGGAAGGTATACTAAACTCCTTAAAAAAAGCCAACCTAAATATTGAATGGTTAAGGTGTGAGCAGAAAGAATCGGAAGATAATATTGCGTACGTCAATTTTCTACAAACTAAAGACTACCTTTTCTTGCCTAAATTAAATTCAGACCAAGACCAAACAGCCTTGGAGCAGATTGAATATTACTTCAAGGATTATTCAAAAAACAAAAAAATCTTTCAGATTGACATGACCGAAATAGTGAAATATGGAGGTGCATTGAACTGTATTTCTTGGACTATTAAAGAGTAAAAAAATGCAATTACAAACGTCCATATAACCAATTGATTTTTTATCTAAACAATCATTATCACACAAATATTTCCCTACGAAAATGGCAAGACTAAATATTCACGGAAACATTATTTTAACTTTTGAATTTGAAGCATATGTAGATGTTTATTGGAAAGAACTTTCTGAATTTATTATTGAAAAATATGGAAATAAAGTTTTTGATGACAACAACGAAGTTGAAGCAATACTTTTAGACTCCTTTGATTTTTTTCTGAAAAAATTTCAATCATTAATTGAGGAAGAAAAGACCTTTTCATTCTTTTTATATACATTTTTTCTAAACGAACAGTCATGGGATTTTTTAATTAAAATACGCAGTGGTCATTCATTAGGAGAAGTAAATGAGAATGATTTCTCAATTTATCGAAGAGTGTTAAAATTAATTTTAGAACAAGGATGCGATATTGATTTAGCTTGGGGAGACTTTCCTACTGGAGCGCAAGTTTTAGGATTTGATGAAAAGATTCAAAAGCTATATTATTTAGGTAGCTGGATTTATACATTTGCTGAACAAATAGCATATCAAAAAATGATTGGTAATGCGCATACTGTCGATTTTGATTCCGCAAATTTGATTGGTGTAGAATGGCAAAAACATTATGGCAAAGTATATACAGAAATTGTAGAGAGTGAAATCCCAGAAGATTACTCTAATGGTGTTTACGATATTAATGCTGTAAGAGATATAAAAGCTGCATTAAATTCATGTTTTAAAATAGATTATGATGAAGCAACCTCTATAATTTTTCAGGTAAAGCGTCATTTTAGCAATTCAGACCTTCAAACAATCGAACCTTATGTTCTCCCAATCAATCTTTCATATATAAAAGGTATCGAAACCATTGATGCTGAAAACTTCTATAATGGAATGTCAATTTCGAGAACTAATAAACTTTCTTTGCAAGATGCAATACTCAAACCTTATTCTACAGAAAGATATATGTACAGACCAATTCTAATATATTGTATTGATGGAGTAGATAGAGCATTAATTGGAGAAGGTAAATTAACCGAGTCTTTATATATCTTAGCTAATAATGCGATTAGTTGGAACACTATACCCAAAGAATGGAAGCTGAACAAATGTATGGTAAGATTTATGAGTCGCAAGGGTAACGAGCATGATAAAATTTTAGAAGATGAAATAGAAGCTCTTCTTCTTAAAAATAAATATCGTTACTGTAGAAATATAAAATCTTTTAAAAGACCTAATCAAAACAATTTAAATATTGACAACCACCTAGCCGGAGAAATTGATTTCATCATTGTAGATGATAGTGCAAGAAAAATATTTGTTGCAGATTCGAAATATAATAAATCCAAATATGAAGCTATAGGTTACCGAACTGATTATTCTAATTTCCTAAAATCATACGAACGTCAATTATCTAGAAAAGTCAATTGGATTAGAGATAACAAAATTATACTTCAAGAACATCTGAAAATTATTTATAACCTTTCTGATTTTAGCATTACAACTTACGATGTTGAAGGTCTATTTTTTATTAACACCCCTACTTTTTACATGTACAATGGTACTTACAAAGCAATTACCATTAACAAACTTGAAAGTTTTCTTTTGGGTGAATATTCACTTCCTGTTCTAGAGTATCAAGATTGCTCTGGAAATGTAATTAATATACATCACCCATATTTTAAGTAATAACATTAAACTCCATAAACCAAAAAAACTCCCGACCGAAGTAAATCAGTCGAGAGTTTTTATGTGCCCAGAGCGGGACTCGAACCCGCACGTACGTAGTACACGCGGCCCTCAACCGCGCCTGTCTACCAATTTCAGCACCTGGGCAGGTAACTGTTCAAATTTATCATTTTACAGAATGTTTCCGAATTGTTTCCGAATAAATTCTGTATTTTTGTTTCAAGTTCTTTAAAAACTCAGTATTAATCAGCTTTAGCAGCTCATTGTAACTAGAGTTAAGTAAATGCCCCTCAAGCTAACGTGTCTACCAATTCCACCATCTGGGCAGGTGTCTATTTCAAAATTATAAATCTGTAGATTGTTTCCGAATTGTTTCCGAAAAAATTTTCTACATTTGAGCTACGTTCTTATATAACTCTTTATTAATCAGCTTTAGCAGTCCTTTGTAGCTAAAGTTTAGTAAATGCCCTTCAAGCCTGCGTGTCTACCAATTTCACCACCTGGGCGTAAAAAAAAAGAGCGACTATAACATCACTCTTTTAAATTTAAAAGATGAGCGAAAAACGGGACTCGAACCCGCGACCCCGACCTTGGCAAGGTCGTGCTCTACCAACTGAGCTATTTTCGCATTGCGGTTGCAAAAATATAAAAATTATCTTTTTTTCAACGAATCAAAACGAAAAATATACAAATAAACTTGAAATATAATCCGTTTGGCCCACCTTAACACCTTCAATATACTAAGGGTCAATCCATAATCTTTTAACATCATTTTTTTCTTTTCGACTTTTATAAATGATAATAATTAAAACCGTTTTTTAATAACCATTTTAACAATCCCCCGTACAATACTGATGTTAAAAAGAAACTAATCCAATATCAACATGGCGAATATTTTTAGCAGACTTTTCGGGAGCAAGTTCCCAAGTACTGAAAAATACGAAAATGAATACAACACCTTGAGGAATGCCCAAGAGCGATTTCACAAGCTTGAAAAATCGGAATCTATATTAAGATATTTTGAACTGGACACATTGGTTCATTCGGGAGAATTTGCTCAAAAAGTCATCAAGATCAAAAAGGAGCGCTTTAAGGACACGGAGGCGTTTCAGCAGTTCAAAAAGTACAATGAACACAAACGCTCGAAAAATGTAGTAAACTACCATAAGTATATTCGAAAAGACAAAAGCAAGCTGTTAGAAGAATTAAAAAACACCCCCGATGTGCAAGAGTACCTAAAATTAAAGCAGTTTGTTGAATCGGAAGAATTTGCTGCCATTAAAAACAAAAAAGTAACAGCGGACGACAAGGTACGATTTAAAGATACTGATGCCTTTCAACAGGAACAAAAATATAAAAAGCACAAGCGTTCCGCAACAGTGAAACGCTTCAACAAAATCTTACGCATTGATAAAAGCGCGGAAGCTGAGGAACTTAAAAAAACAAGTGAAATTCAAACTTACCTGGGGTTAAAAAACTATATCGAATCACCTGAATTCGAAAAAATAAAAAGCGAGATGAATGACAAAAATCGCTTTAAAAAGTCCAAAGAGTATCAGTTGCTGGAAGAATATAAAGCATTACAGAAAAGCGAAGATGTAACCTGGTTCTTGAAAACAACGAAAGACAATCCTTTTAAAGACATTGACAAGTGGGCTCTTACTTTTGAAGATAATTTCGATGGCACATCTTTGGATGAGAACAAATGGATTACCGGTTATTATTGGGGAAAAGCGTTAATGAATGACAACTATGTGCAGGCTAACGAAAAGCAATTTTTCAAGAAGGAGAACATAGAACTTAGAAACAGTTGTGCCAGAATAATTTCGAAAAACGAAGATTGCAAAGGAAAAATATGGGACACGCAGTTCGGTTTTGTGCCAAAAGACTTTGCATATTCATCGGGAATTATCAACACGGGACAAAGTTTCAGACAACAATTCGGAAAGTTCGAAGCGAAGGTTAGGTATAGCCACACAGCACCTGCCGCCCACAGTTTTGTTTTATTATCGGAACAGATGACACCTCAAGTTAACATTTTGAAGACTCCTGAAAACGGGACAAATAAAATTGAAGCCGGAAACTTTTGGGGCAACAATGGCCAAATCTCACAAAGCGTTCAGGATGTGAAAATCCCAGGCTCTTCCGAAGATTTTTATATTTACGCGTTGGAATGGTCAAAAAACCTGATGGAATGGAAAATTAATGGTATAACGGTTTATACGCAAACTGAAAACATACCTCAAATACCCATGTACGTATCCTTCAGCACCCACTTTACCGATATTCCGAAGCAAGATAAGTTACCAATTTCAATGGATATTGATTGGGTACGTTGCTATCAATTAAATTAGGCCTAATTACTTTTATTATAAAACCAAGGCTGTTCATTTTTTAGGTGAACAGCCTTTTTATATTATTTTTGGCGCTATAGTCTTTTATAACAACACATTAACCAATCAACGTAATACCATACCGATAACATCCCATAAAACGATTCCATCCTTTGCCGCCCGCCCCTGCCTCATTGGCAACTGCAAACTGTTGACAGTCGGCTGATCACTAATTGTGCTGATAACAGATCAGCGAACACTACACCACCGAATCGATACGGGATACATTATACACCCCTTTAACATTTTTCACCTTTCTAATCAACATACCCAGCATATCCGTATCATTTACAAATACGGTTACCGTTCCCTCAAAACTACCTTCCTGTGAATCGATGGAAATAGAGCGCATTTTCATTTTCAAATCTTTGGTAATGACCTGGCTGATATTACTTACAATACCAATATCGTCGCTACCTGTAATTTTAAGCGTTGCCTGAAAGTTTGCCGAGCTACCGGAACTCCATTGTGCATTCACTATTCTATAACCGAATTTAGAGCGCATCTCCGGTGCATTCGGACAATTTTTCCTATGAATCTTAATACCTCCCGTTACACCCACAAAACCAAAAACAGCATCCCCAAAAATAGGACTGCAGCATTTGGCCAAAGAATAATCTACGTTCTTTAGGCTTTTGTCTATCACCAGTATGTCATCCGAACTTGCAACTTCGTCATAACTGGCTACAAAATTTGTTGCACTTTTATGTTGGGCAATAACATCCTGTTTTTCCTTGTCTAGAGCTTTGTTTTCCTGTGCGTGCACATAATCCTTAACGCTGGTAACGTCAATGGTGCCTACCGCAATCTCCCTGAAAAAATCGTTGATCGTTTTCGATTTATAATGCTTTACCAACTGATGGATCAACTGGTCGGTTAATTCTATCTTCCAATTCTTGAGCCTTCTAACCAGTGTCTCCCTGCCAAATTCCGATTCTTTATACTGGATCTCCTTAAGCGCTTGTTTTACCTTGGATTTAGCCCGTGATGTAGCCACCACTTTTAACCATTCAGCCCTTGGCTCTTGAGTTTTGGAAGTGATCACCTCTATATGATCACCATTTTTTAATACTTGTTTAATGGAGGCATGTTTGCCATTTATTTTAGCCCCGTTACATTGCTTCCCTACCCCGGAGTGAATATCAAAGGCAAAATCGAGAACTGTGGCACCTTTGGGCAAACGTCTCAGGTCACCTTTGGGCGTAAAAACAAAAACCTCCTCATCGTACAGGTTAAGCTTAAAATCATCGATAAAGTCAATGGCATTTAGTTCCGGATTTTCCAATACCTCCCTGATATTTCCCAACCAACTATCCATTCCTTTTTCTCCTTCACCCCCTTTGTATTTCCAATGTGCAGCCAACCCTTTTTCTGCCACCTCATTCATCCTTTGGGTGCGAATCTGAACCTCCACCCATTTTTTCTCGGGCCCCAGCACAGTGGTGTGTAACGATTCGTATCCATTTGATTTAGGGATAGACAACCAATCGCGCAATCGCGACGGATTAGGCTGGTATTTGTCCGTAACAATGGAATAGACTTTCCAGCAGTCGGCTTTTTCATCTTTTTCCGCACTATCCAAAATAACACGGATGGCAAAAAGATCATACACGTTTTCGAAAGGTGTATTTTGCTTTTTCATCTTATTATGGATGGAATGGATAGTTTTTGTGCGTCCTTTTATATCGAATTTTAACCCAACAGCCTCCAACTCCTTCTTAATCGGCGCAATAAAATCGGCAATATACTTATCGCGAGCCCGTTTGGTTTCATTTAGTTTTTTGGCGATAAAACTATACATCTCCCGATTGGTGTATTTCATTACACCATCCTCCATCTCGCTTTTTATGGCATATAAGCCCAATCTGTGGGCCATAGGAGCATACAAATACCCTACTTCGGAAGCTATAACCTGCTGGCTTTCCGCTTCATATAAATTCAAGCTGCGCATAGTCTGCAACCTGTCGGCCAGAATAATCAATATTACCCTCACATCTTGGGCAAACGTCAAGAGTAGCTTTCTGAAATTTTCCGTTTCGATAGAAGTATCCTTGGTGTATAATTCTTTCACCTTGATAAGCCCGGTCACGATATCTTCCACCTTTTTACCAAACGCCTCCAAAATCTCATGCTTCTCAACATCTTCGTGCTGGACCACATCATAAAGAAGTGCGCAAATGATAGAAGTACGGCCTAAACCAATCTCCGAAGCAACAATGTTAGCCACTTCCAAAGAATGGATTGCCGACAGTTTACCGGATGGCCTTCTAAATTCTTTCTTCCTGCTTAACGCCATTTCAATGGCTTTCCTGACCTCTGTTATGTCCTCGTTAGATAATATTTTCCTGCAAGCTCTTAATAAGCTCCTATAATTCTGTGTTATTTCTTGTTTTTCGGAATGATTAAGTACAACCCGGTTCTCCATATAAATTCCATTCTAAATTCTTACTGCACTGGTCCATGTTTCAAAAACGGCCAGTCCGGTGCTAATCCCCAAATTTAGTGTACAGATATGTTTATTCAAAACTATTATCAAAAGCTTTTTTGTAATCTTGACTTTTATAAGTTTATGTGGTATATTATTAGGTGAATAAAATCATTATTAACTATTTAAATATTAAGAGTTATGAAAAATACCGGATTATTTTTAGGAGGCTTGCTTGCAGGAGCAATGGTAGGGGCTGCCAGTGCGTTATTATTTGCACCACAAAATGGAAAAGAAACCCGCAAACAATTAAAGGAAAAGTTGCACGAGCTTGAAAAAGAGATGAATGTAACCAAAGAAAAAATTAAGGAAAAAAGTGGTGAAATAAAAGAAGAGCTTAAGGCCAAGATCCACAATATTGAGGATAAAATTGAAAAATTACTCGAAGAGTACAAAAGAACTTTGGAACCTACAAATAGCCCTAACTAATTAATAACTTAAACCTTAACTCACATAAGTTATTCTGTTATTAGGCATCAGTTACAATTTTGTGACACTTTATTTTGAAGCCCGATTCAAATTTCTTACATTAATTAGAAATTGGTTCGGGTATTTTTATATTATTAAGGTATGAGCAAAAAAGAAAGTTTATCGGAAGAGGTCACCGAAGTTAAAAAAGAAATTGAATCTTACGTTCAGAACAGAATAGATTTGACAAAACTGCATGTCGCAGAAGATTTGAGCAGGCTTACTTCAGGATTAGCTGTTCGTCTTGTCCTGTATTACATCGCGTTTTTCGTACTGCTGTTCTTGTCGATGGCGGCTGCCTATGCAATTGGGAACTACACCAATAGCACCGAAACAGGCTTTATTATCGTGGCCGGCGCCTATTTGTTTGCGGGGCTCGTTTTTTATCTGTTTAAGGGAATGCTCATCAGCAAGCCAATTATTAAAGCGTTTATTCACTTATTTTTTCCTAACTACAGCAATTATGACAAAGAATAACTATTCGAACATAAGATCTTTCGAAGACTTCCGGAAAGAAAAAATGAGGCTTTTCTACGAAATACGTTTATCGGAAAAAAAATTGGAGATTAAAAAGATGGAACTTCAAGAGTATCTGAATCCTATTCGTTTTATTACCGCCATATTTAACGAATTGTCGAAGCCCCTTTTCTCCTTTATTAAATCGTTCGCAGAAGGAATTATAAAAAGGACAAAAGAAAATAAAGAGGCAAAAGCGCAAAAAAAATCCTCCGAATCATCATCTGACAAATCGGAGGATTAAATATCTTGCAAAGGCGCAATGAACAAAAAGCGCAGAACCATTTTTTGCTAGCGGACAAATACAAAATGACGCGGCATTACGCCAACTTCAAAAACAGTATTCTCACTATTATATGCATATCGGTCGAATATGAATACCGAACCGTTTGCCTCGCCCTGTCCATCAACAGCGCAAAAGTATTTTCCGGTATATGGATTAATGGCCATAGCATCAAACACCATACTTTTATAGGTTTCTTCCTTAAAAAACTTGTTGGCAGGTAATTCATCATCATCATAGCGCATAGCGTATGTACCATCGTTTACGTAAAATATGGTACCTCCTCCAAGTGAAGTCATTAAACAATTTCGCCCGTTCGCCACATAATCATCCACAAACGGAAACACTTTTACCTCATGTGTTCCGTAGTTGATCCTGGCCAATCCGGCACCTTCCCCATTCAATCCCACACACAATACCCATATGTTCCGGTAACCGTCGATCACCATCTCAACCGGAGTTTTTAGTTTCAGCGTGGTTGTTTCATCTAATTCCTGTTCCAGCGCTATTGTATCTGTTACCTCTTTTAGGGTAATATCAATAACCATCACGGTTGAATCAGGATATGCCTGACCGCCCGTATTGGCCACGTACAACTTTTTCCCCTTGCTATATGCTATTCTGGTAGGATTTTTACCTACTCTTAATGGTTCGCCAATCTCTATGGCAGTACTGTCCATTATCAAAACAGAGCCGGAATTCCCGTCACTCACCGTTCCTTGGGTAGCATATAAAAACTGGTCCGACACCGCCTTTAGGTCTGTCAAATTGCTAAACCCGTTTTCACTGCCTATTGATATGAAAGACTCCATATCAACCAAGTCAATCTCCTGGGCACCTGCCGAACCTTTTAAAATATAACCTCGGTTACCGACCACGGAAAATGCGGTCAGCTTTCCACCGAGCGAAACGCTATTGACTTCGTTATACATATCTGCAGTAACACTGCTGTCTCTTTCATTGTAAAAACTTACTGTTCCACCTTCATTTCCCACAAATACACCGGCAAGTGCATCATTAGATATGATATCCGGATAGTCTTTATCGCACGAAACAAATGCTATAAGAATGGTCAGAATTGCGGGGATATGGATTTTATTCTTCATTTATTTTTTCGTTTTCTATAAATTTCAAATGCAAATATAAGATTTCGGTTGATATAAACACTTATCTAATTCAAAACATAATCCTGATTCAAATCCTTTAAGAAAAAATAGTTTTTTTTATTTATTGCCATTTAAGCCACTATAAAGACCGTCCATTTATTTCTATGGTTCTCCCGTTGATTAATTATTTAAATTTTGAATAAATATTAAAACTCGATTATTTTATTACATTTGCACAAAATTTGGTTTTCAACGGTTGTAACAACCGGCGAATGAAAAGGGAATCCGGTGCTTGGCGTATACCAAAATTCCGGAACTGTACCCGCAGCTGTAGGTTCAATTAATTGTTACTGAAAGTCTCACACCACTGACAGGCACGTGTCTGTTGGGAAGGTATCAGTAATTTGAACGAGTCAGAATACCTGCCAATATAGTTTAACAAAGGCTTCGGGAGCTAGGCTGTTAAAGGTATTCTGCAAAGGGCATCTTTCCTATTCTATCCGAGCTACGATTTTAACAAAGATGCTAAGATTAGTAGGGATTGTTTTTATTATTGGTATTGCTTCCGTTGTCCATGGACAAACCTCATATTTTTTGAGTGACACCTCGCACCTGGTGCTCGAGGATACCATACATATTTTAGAGGTTGAGATTGTTTCTCCTGTGTCGAACAAATATCAGGTGGGAAGCAAAACACAAAATATATCCGCGGAACAATTGGAGCAAATGGCTTCCCAAAACCTAACCGGATTACTTTCCAGCTATGCTCCTATTTATATAAAATCGAATGCAGGTGGCTTGTCCAGTTTTCATTTCAGGGGTACATCAGCCGACCATACTTCCTTGATGGTTGGGGGACTAACCCTCAACTCGTTAACCCTGGGCAGCTCTAATCCGAGTAATGTACCCATCTTTCTTTTCGACAAGGTTAACATTTTGTACGGAAGTTCTTCCGCATCCGTTGGTTCAGGTTCCATTGGTGGTAGCATACGATTAGGTTCTTCCCTAAACTGGACGCAAGGACAAGAAGTAGATCTGCTTGCTTCAACGGGGTCGTTCGGGATGCACACGTTAGGCGGTAAAATTCTTTTGGGCAATGGTAAATTCGAATCTGTCACCCGCCTTTTATCTTACAAAAAAGAAAACAACTTCGAATTTAAGAATACAGAAATCAAAGACTTTGAAACGGGAAAATACAGAACTGAAAAGCAAAAATATGCGGCTATCGATAATATAAACCTTGTGCAGGAGTTCAATTTTAAATTCTCGGACAAGGAAACGTTGACTTCAATGTTTTGGTATGCCAATAATTGGCACGAAGTTCAACCAACCATAGAAGCCAATTCAAGTGACACGCTTAAGCGCGAAATATATGAAGATACACACTTGAGGAGTTGGGTTCAATACAATAACCAAAAGCACCAAGTAAATTTTCATGCCGGCGCAGGGTTTGTTTACGATGATGCTACTTACAATGACAATACGAATCAATCTATCTCAACGCAAAGGTTAGTTTCCGAAGTTGGTTTAAACCATCGATGGAAAAGTATGAAATACGCAATAGGTGCGCAATATAAACACATCATACCCGACGTATATGCTTATAAAGACAATCCAATAGAAGACCGGCTAGATCTATATTCATCATTATTCATTAATGCAGGATCAAACACTACAGTATCAATCAACCTACGCCAGCAATTTGTTACAGATTTTACCGCACCATTTACCCCGGCTTTAGGGATAGAACATAACCTAATGACCAATAAAAACTCCATCCTTAAACTGACAGGAAACATACAAAGAAGTTATAGAATCCCAACCTTAAACGATCGTTATTGGGACCAACCGAATTATACGGCAAACGAAAATTTAAAACCCGAAGATGGACTTAACATTGAAACAGGGATTAAACATACCATCTGTTCAGAATCGTTTACCCTTAAAACCAATATACAATACTTTTATATGGACGTTGACAACTGGTTGATGTGGATTCCTAAACCGGATGGTTGGATCGCTGCTAATATACTTAGCGTAAAAAGCAAAGGGGTAGAGTTTCATTCGGATGCTACTTTAAATCTCAATCGGACAACCATAAAACTAGGCGCAAATTACACGCACAACACAGCCGTCAGAGACAAATCGAAAAATCAAACCGATAAAATTGGTCGTCAACTGGAATACACGCCCAAAAACCTGGCCAATGGGTTTATCCATTTTAACTACAAAGAACAGGGTATAAAAGTTAATGGATCTTACACCGGAAGCAGATACTACAATCAGGAGGAAGGAAGAAGTCTTGACCCCTATTTTCTTTTTAATATCTCCGCGTACAAAAAACTGGAGCTAAAAAAACACAAGCTTCGTATATTTTTGAATGTCGATAATGTTTTCAGTGAAGAATATCAGAACGAATATAGATACGCCATGCCTATGGTAAGTTACACTTTAGGCGTGCGATTCAATTTTAAAAATTAATATTAAATTCTATAAATCAATAAAAATGAAAAAGTTAATTTTATTATTTGCCCTCGTTCCATTTCTGTTTTCATCATGTGAGGATGACAATGAGGTTATTAGCAATGATGAAACATCAAGTCTTTACATTGTAAATTATGGTAATTATGGAGGTACTAAAGGTTCTCTATCATCATTTAACCTGGCAGATTCAACGATAAACAATTATATATACGAATCTATTAATGGCGTTGCCATGTCAGGAAACCCGCAATTTGCCTATAGCTACGAGGGAAACATTTATGTAATGGGAAACAACAAGGACGAAGTATATCATTTCGACAATGTTTTCCTGGAACAAACTGAAAACGGCGTCACCTCTGATGTTGTTAAACCAAGATATTGTGTTGGTGATGGTGACTATTTGTATATTTCATGTTGGGGCGGCGACATCTGGGATGACATCAACCTGTCGTACATTGCCAAATACAATATTAAAACCAATGTTGTGGAAAAAAAGATTCCGTTGGCAGGTGGTGCCGAAGGGCTTGAGATTGTTAACGGTAAATTGTACTGTGCGCTAAATTACCTGCAGAAAGTGGCCGTAATGAATTTAGCCACAGAAGAATTTACATATATAGATCTTCCTGCTGTATCTTCTTATTTCCTTAAAGACAATTCCAACAACCTATACGTTAGCTTAATAAGCACATACGGATCTCCTTCTACCGAAACCGGGATTGGGTATATCAACACGCAGAATGACGAGCTTGATACCGTGCATCAATTAAGTGGCGTTTCCACCGGATACAGCTCCATCATGGCTGCCAATAATGATTTTTCAAAAATCTACCTTGTGGCATCTTCATGGGTGCAGGATGCGGATGAAAACTGGATTCAGGTAGGTGGGCTGCAAACTTTTGATGTAGCAACCAGCACTTTCGAAACGGAACCTTTTTTATCTAACATAAACGGTTTAAACGGAGTAGCCGTTAACCCGGAAACGAATGACGTATTCTGTATGATCTCGGAAAGCACTTCAGCAAATGGTCAATTGTTAATGTATAACAAAGATAAAGAACTCATAAAGACCTTTAACACGGGGATAGCCCCGGCTTGGGCTTTATTTGTACAATAAATATCATCTGCCAATTAATAACTGTTGAAGCATGCTTTCTCAAAATGTAGGGAAAGCATGCTTTTTTGTTTTCCCTGGTTCGTTCCTTGCCTAAAAATTGTATTTTTACACGTTACCTATTCTAAAAAATGATAGATGATGAGCAAAGATATACAACAAGAAATACAATACTTAAGAGAACAACTTAACCAACACAACCATAATTATTACGTTTTAAACCAGCCTACTATTTCTGATTATGATTATGATCAGATGATGCACAAGCTCCTGAAACTAGAAGAAGAAAACCGCGATTTTTTTGACCCCAACAGTCCAACCCAACGTGTAGGCAGCGATTTATCCAACGATTTTCGGCAAATTACCCATCAATACCCTATGCTTTCGTTGGGCAACACTTACAACGAAAGTGAGATAGCGGATTTCCACCAAAGGGTAACCAAGGCCATTGGCGACGAGATTGAATACGTGTGCGAGTTAAAATACGATGGTACCGCCATAGGCCTTACCTATGAAAATGGAATACTGAAACATGCCGTAACCCGGGGCGATGGAGAAAAGGGGGATGACGTAACTTCCAATGTTAAAACTATACGAAGTATACCGCTGCAATTAAAAGGCGACTACTTGGAGAATTTTGAGATTAGAGGCGAAATTTTCATTCCTAAAGCCGAATTCCAAAAAATAAATGAACTCCGTGAAACAGAGGGTGAGGCTCCTTTTGCCAACGCCAGAAATGCTGCTGCGGGTTCGCTCAAAATGAAAAAAAGTTCCGATGTGGCCAAGCGTGGTCTGGATTGTTTCCTATATTATATGTTGGGCGACAAGCTGCCCTCTGCCCTTCATTCCAACAATTTGGAAAAAGCACGAACATGGGGTTTTAAAATTCCCGAACATTACAAACGCTGCCATTCTCTGGATCAGATTAACGATTTTATAAATTATTGGGATCGTGAAAGATTCAACCTGCCTTATGAAATTGATGGTATCGTGATAAAGGTGAATGATATAAACCTACAAAATGAACTGGGTTATACGGCTAAATCACCCAGATGGGCTATATCCTACAAATTTCAGGCGGAAGAAGCGCGCACAAAACTGCTGTCCGTCGACTACCAGGTGGGCAGGTCGGGTAAAATAACACCGGTCGCCAATTTGGAGCCTGTTCAACTGGCAGGCACAACGGTAAAAAGAGCTTCATTACATAATGCCGACATCATTGACCTACTGGATTTGCATGAATCCGATATGGTATATGTTGAAAAAGGTGGCGAAATCATTCCTAAAATCACACGGGTCGACGAAAGTGCGCGACACCCCATGTCCACTAAAATTAATTTCATAACACACTGTCCCGAATGTGGAACAGCGCTTATTCGCCCGGAAGGAGAAGCAGCACACTTTTGTCCCAACGATAAGGTTTGTCCGCCGCAACTCAAAGGAAAGATTGAACATTTTGTGAGCAGGAAGGCCTTGAACATTGATTCATTCGGCGAGCAGGTGGTTGACCTGCTTTTTGAAAAGGGATTGGTACAAGACGTAAGCGATATATATGCGCTAACCTACGAACAACTCAACGGCTTAACCAGAGTTTCCGGTGATGAGGAAAACAAAAAGCTTTTCAGTTTCCAGGAAAAATCGACACAAAACCTTTTAAACGGCATATCCAGATCAAAAGAAGTTCCTTTCTCCAATGTTTTATTTGGGTTGGGCATTAAACACGTAGGCGCCACGGTAGCCAAAACCTTGACCAAAAAGTTTAACACCATAGACAAACTGGCTGCTGCCACGCTGGAAGAACTAACAGAGGTGGATGACATTGGCCCCAAAGTGGCCGAAAGTGTGATAGCTTATTTTGCCGACCATGAAAATCAGGCCATGATATCGCGGTTGAAAAACACAGGCCTCCAGTTGGAAAGCGAAGAACAAAAAGAAAGCGAGGGCAAATTTACCGGACTCTCGTTTGTTGTCAGCGGAACCTTCTCTAATTTCTCCCGCGACGAACTTAAAACCATCATTGAACAACATGGCGGCAAAAACCTTAGCGGAGTTTCGGCAAAAACATCGTATCTTGTAGCGGGTGATAAAACCGGACCTGCAAAATTAGCGAAAGCTGTAAAGATCGGCGTGAAAATTGTGAACGAATCCGAATTTATTGATCTTCTAGAAAATTAATTCTGTGAACTACTATAATAAGCTTAGAATACGAATGGGTGCTTTCATGTTAAAGCAAAAACTTAAAAAGAAAAAACGGACACCTGTAATATGCAACTTAAAACAAGCCAGGGACATAGGAATTGTATTTAATTCAACCATTGATAACGACCGTCAAACAGTAAAAAAATTAGAATCGTTTTTTAAAGAATTAAAGATTACGGTTGAAGTGATGGGCTATTCCAACAGGAATAAAAACGGAGACACGCTCATTGGAGATAGTCATCATCATTATCTTTACGCTAATGATTTAAATTGGTATTACGAACCCAAAGGCGATACGGTTGATCATTTTATGCAAACCCCGTTTGATATATTAATTGATTTATACCAAGACGAAGAATTTCCGATTGAATACATCCTAAAGATGTCGAACGCAAAATTTAAAGTAGGCTGTGCGCACCTTGACAAAGGCCTACACGACATGATGATAGATGTGAGCAAAAAGAAAGGTGATTCGGCGTATTTAATAGAAAATATTAAGCATTACCTTAGCATTTTAAATAACTAGTTGGCACGATAATTGATTTTTCAGGATTATAATATTTACATTATTTGATATAAAAATTTATCCAACCAAAACACGTTAGATATGAAAACTAAATTACTTTCGTCCGTACTTTTCGTCGCGTTACTTTTTTCTTCCTGCGCCAGTCATAAAGTGGAGAGGGTGTCTCCCGATGAAGCAATCGACCTTAGCGGAAGATGGAACGACACGGACTCAAAAATGGTGGCAGAAGCCATGGTAGACCAGGTACTTTCAGGTGCATGGATCGACAACTATATGCAAAAAAACAACGGTAAAAAACCGGTTGTAGTAGTGGGTTTAATTTATAACAAATCGCACGAACATATTAGTTCAGGGACTTTTATTAAAGATGTAGAGCGGTCGTTTATTAATAGTGGCAGGGTTCGTCTTGTGCAGGCTGCCGACAAAAGAGAAGAACTTAGAAAAGAACGTGCGGCACAACAGGAGTTTGCTTCCCTGGAAACCGCCAAGCAGTGGGGGAAAGAACTGGGCGCCGATTTTATGCTAAACGGAGACATCAACTCCATTGTGGACACGTATAAAAAAGAACGCGTAAACTATTATCAGACGAATCTGGAACTTTCTGACCTTGAAACCAACGAAATAGTTTGGATTGGGGACAAAAAGATAAAAAAATACGTCAACAAATAAACAGCTGTTATATCATCCATTCGCAATAACAATAGCTGCGAATGGATATTTTTTTTGTCGCTTATGGTGCTTGCAAAAGTATCTTTTACTTCACGTGCTCACATTTAACTCGTATGCCAATTAAAAAAATAAAACTCGCACTTTTAATTGTCACCGCATTTATATCCTTAACCTTTGTGGGATGTGCTACTTACTACCAGAAAAACTATCAACTTCAGTCGTATATTACGGATGGTGATTTTAATTCTGCCGACAAACTTTTAAACAAGGATAAAAAAGGTGAAACCGGTATTAACAGGGTGCTCCATTACATGAACAAGGGTATGGTTAACTTTATGATGGGCCAATATGAGGTAAGCAATACCTATTTGGAAAAAGCCGACCTATACAACGAAGACTATAAAAAAAGTTTTGGATCGGAAGCGTTATCCCTGCTTTCGAACCCCATGGTGAAGCCTTATAAACCGGAGGATTTTGAAACCGTGATGGTGCATTATTACAAGTCGTTAAATTACCTGATGCTCGAAAAATACGAGGATGCGCTGGTAGAATGCCGAAGGGTAAACATTCAACTACAACAACTGAACGATAAATACAAAAAAAACACAAACAAATACGCCAACGATGCTTTCGCCCATAACCTAATGGGAATGATTTATGATGCATCCGGCGATAAAAACAATGCTTTTATTGCCTATAGAAACGCATACGACACCTATGAAAATGATTATAAAAAGCTCTTTAACATTTCTGCGCCGGAACAGTTAAAAAAGGACCTGTTACGTGTTGCATACCAGGTAGGGTTTATGCAAGAATATAACTTTTACAAGGATAAATTCTCACTGGAATACACCCCCAAAAACGATGACGAAGGATCGCTCGTGTTTTTATGGATGAACGGTTTTGGCCCCGTAAAATCGGAATGGAGTATAAACTTTACCAACACCGGATTTAACAACGGATGGGTTACTTTTGCCAACGAGGATTATGGGTTAAACTTTCCCGTATACGTGGGTAACAGAAAGCGGGAAGAACAAGGTGCATTTATGAACTTATCTTTTGTTCGTGTGGCCTTTCCCAAATATGTAGAAAGGAAACCTAAATTTTCGCAAGCACGATTACGAACCAACAACCAACAATATCAATTGGAATTGTCCGAGGATATTAATGCCATCGCATTTCAATCGTTAAAAGACAGAATGGCCAGAGAAATGGCGAACAGCATTGCCAGGCTTGCCACAAAAAAGGCGCTGGAATCATTGGCCAATAAAGAAAACAAAAACCTGGGCTCTATTGTCAGTATTGTAAATGCTTTAACAGAAAAGGCGGACACACGAAACTGGCAATCCCTGCCCTATGCCATACATTATACAAGAATACCATTACAGGCCGGAAACCACCAAGTGCATTTGCAGGTAAACGGTTCGGGTCAAAGTCATGAGACATTTTATTTTGATATTAAAAAAAACAAAACCACTTTTTTCACCTACCATCAGCTTGAAACGATCCAATAGTTATATCTTTAGGAAAATATCTTAAACAACAACTCACCTAAAATAATTGGAGTACTAAATCTCGGAATAAGACATTGCTCAAAAAAAAACTGTTGTTGCTTAAATAATTTAGGCTATCGTGATATTTAGTTTTATTTTGTGGTTTCGTATTTTTTAAATTTATCACTACCTCATAACCATAAAGAAAAACTGTGAATTTATCCGGTCACAATTATAATTATTACCTAAAACGTTGGAAAGGACAATTTGGCATTTATGCCGAATTAATGAATTGTTCCATCGTTCTACTAGCCGAATTAAAAGAGGGTAATTTAACGGCAATCGCTTATAACTCGCCAAGCGAAAACAACATCTTCTTTAATAAAGATATCAGAAATAGTCTCAGCAAAATCATTATCGACAATTCAGAAGCTTATTCTATTGACAACCTGCAAAACTCCCAAAACAAAGAAACCTTGGAAGGACAAGCCGGTTTAAAATGTTTGTACGGTGTTCCGGTGGTTGACGAAAATGGCAAGTGTTTTGCTAGTTTATGCATGTACTCCAGGGAACAAAGTTATATTTCCGATGAAAAAACAAATCAGCTTGAAACCATTAAAATACAAATAGAGGAAGACATATTATACGCCAACAAAGAACGTCATAAACACAATATTACCAGAGATTTACTACTGAGCGAAGATGAGAAACTGAAACATTTTTTTCGTTTCTCCCCCATTGGTATATTTTATTTTGACACAAACCTGATTATTACCGATCTGAACGAAAAATTTGCTGAGATACTTAAATCGGACAAGCAGGTATTATTGGGGCTTAACATGAAAAAAATTCATGATAAAAGAGTACTTCCAATACTTCAAAGTGCACTTTTGGGCGTTGAGGAAGAGTACGACGGCGAATACCTCACCTCCACGAGCGGTGCCAAAGTTAATATCCTCCTTAAGGCGTCCCCTGTTTTTGTAAATCAAAAAATTGTTGGTGGAATAGGTATTCTTCAGGATACCACTACCAGGACCAACATAGAGAATGCGTTAAAATCGAGTGAAAATAAATATCGCGAACTGGTAGAAAAAATTAACGACGTTATTTTTTCGATAGATGCTAATGGTATCTGCACCTATGTTAGCCCGGTCATTAAGTTATTGATAGGGTATGCCGCCGATGAAGTTATCGGGTATCATTTCATCAATTTTATATTCGAAAGTCACAGAATTACCTTTAACGACGCCCTGCAAAAGGTGAAATTTGGTTCTACTGTTATTTCCGAAGTTAAAATAAAAAATAAATACGGCACATTTCATTGGATACGCTGCTCCATGCGCCCGGTATATGGAGAAGATGGCGTCTTTATGGGCATCCATGGCATCGCTCAGGACATTGAGGAAACTAAACTCGCCGAAATGTCGCTGAGAGAAAGCGAAGAACAGTTTAGATTGGTAGCGACCAATATATCCGACATTATTTACGAATGGGACCCCTCCAGTGATGGGTTAACCTGGTACGGGAATCCTTCTGTTATTCAAAAAAAATTTAGTTCGATTAACAAATTTTCGGAGTTAAACCTACTCATCCATGAAGAAGACCGTAACAAAATAAACAAACTATGGAGTGAGGCTCAAAAAAATGGTGTAGCCTGGAAAGAAGAATTTAAAGTTTTATCCAGGAATAATAAACCCATACATATTTTAGGTAGCGGTTTAATGTTATTTAAAGATAATAAGCCGAAAGGCTTTGGAACGCTTACCGATGTGAGCAAAGAGAAGGAACTTGTTCACGATCTGAAATTGTCGAACCAAAAGTTGGCCGACAATATGGCAAAAACAAACAGCCTTTTATCTGCCATACCCGACATGATGTTTACCTTTGACAGATCCGGGAATATTACCGACTATCACAGCAACGACGAATCGAAACTGTTTAAAAAGGCCGTCGATTTCTTAAATCAGAATGTTACGAAAATATTGCCGCTTGACATTGCCGAACTAACAATTGAGAAGATTGCCAAAGTACTCCGAAATAAAAATATTGAAACGTATAAGTACCAACTCCCAGTTGAAGGTGGCCTTCAAACTTTTGAGTCCAGAATGGTGTTTCTTGATCCGGAACATACCTTAGCTATAGTTAGAAACATTACCACCCAGGAGCTGGCGGAAAAAGAATTGATAGCGGCAAAAGAAAAAGCCGAAGAAAGCGACCATTTAAAATCCTCGTTTTTGGCAAACATGTCGCACGAAATAAGGACACCCATGAATGGTATCATTGGCTTTTCCGAGTTATTATCGTCAAAAACCATGAACCCTGCCGAAAGGGAATATTACACTTCGGTTATTGTTAAAAGTGGCCACCAATTGCTTGATATTATCAACGATGTGCTGGAAATTTCGAAGATAGAAACAGGTCAAATTCAGGTCAATAACACCATTGTTAATGTTTCCGATGTATTTCAAACCATGTTATCCTTCTTTAGTAAAAAAGTGTTAGAAAATAAGGTTGAGCTAACTACAATATATCCTGAAAATCAAGAAGAATTGATACTATTAACTGATGACGGTAAGCTTAAACAGATATTAAGCAACTTAATTAGTAATGCGGTAAAATTTACAATTGACGGCACTATTAGTATGGGTTATTCCATTATTAGGGATGCATTTGTTGAGTTCTTTGTGGAAGATAACGGTATAGGGATTGCCAATGAAGAGCAGAAAAAAATATTCGAGCGGTTTTCGCAGGCCAATCCTCAAATTATGCGGCAGCATGGAGGAACAGGTTTAGGTTTATCTATTTCGAAAAGCCTGGTGGAAATACTGGGTGGATCTATTTGGGTAGACTCAAAACTTGGCAAAGGTTCCAAATTCTCGTTTACCATACCCTATAAAAAACCAATTATTAATTAGCCGTGAAGTATTCTGATCCTATCAGTTTGAAGGTATACCCCAAACGGAACGTTAGTTAAAGCCGGATTATCGTATTAGAGGTGCAAAATGAGCATTTAAAATACCATAAAACAAGGAGTTGCCAAAACGAGGCAGCACCCTCTGGTGAGATGAAGCAAATCAGCGAAACGCCTTGTTTTGAAGTAGCTGAATTGCGTAACAGGATTCCTAATGCATATGACGGGTTATAGATGAACGTAAAATTGATTCGAAAAAAAATAAAATATCGAACCTGGATAACGACTTGTCAACACTACCGAAGGCTGCGCTATAAACGAAACCTTGGTTATCTGAAAAACACTACAATATTCCTTTTTGCGTTTATGCAGTATAATAAATATTCCTACTTTGTGATTAACCTTACACAATGAAAATAATAATTGCCCCGGATAAATTTAAAGGTTCGCTGACTGGATTGGAGTTTTGTGATGCGGTGGAACGAGGTATCAAAAAACATGTTTCCGATATTGAAATCGTCAAACTTCCCCTGGCAGATGGAGGCGACGGTACTATTGAAGTGCTCAAATATTACCTGGATGGAGAAATGATCACCTTAGAAGTGCACGATCCGCTATACCGTAAAATTAACGCATCCTACTTATATTCCGAAAGCAAAAAAACGGCTTACATCGAAATGGCAGAAGCTTCGGGTATTCGGCTATTAAAAAACGAAGAACTGAACCCGCTGGAAACATCCACTTTCGGGACCGGTGAATTAATTGCGGATGCGCTCAACAAGGGTGTCAAACATATTATTTTGGGTATTGGGGGAAGTGCTACCAACGACGGTGGATTAGGAATGGCAAAAGCGCTTGGGTATCGCTTCTTTGATGTGAACAACAAGGAGTTGGAAGGTAAAGGAAGTGACTTAATAAAACTGGTCAAAATAGATAGCTCACGGGTAAATCCTCGTATTAAAAACGTAAATTTTGATGTTGCTTGCGATGTGGATAATACCTTGTTCGGGATCAACGGGGCTGCATATACCTATGCCCCACAAAAAGGAGCCTCTTACGAAACTGTAAAACAACTGGATTCTGGCTTAAGAAACTACAACGCCGTTGTTAAAAACAAATTTTACAAAGATTTACAGCACATACCCGGGGCCGGGGCTGCAGGCGGAATGGGTGCAGGAAGTATTTTGTTTTTAAATGCCCAGCTCAACTCCGGCATCGATCTGATAAAAAACGAGGCCAACTTTGACAGAAATATTGTAGGTGCAGACTGGATTATTACGGGCGAAGGAAAACTGGACGAACAAACATTTTCGGGCAAGGTAATTAAGGGGGTGATGGATTCACTGACCACCCAAAAGCTGGCTGTTTTTTGTGGCATCAGCGAATTGGCGCCGGAGAAATTGCCTGAATTGGGAGTTCATTACCTAAAAGAAACCAGAGATCTTTCCATAAGTTTAGACGATTCAATTAAATATGCGGGCCGGTATTTAGAAATGGCTGTTGAAGAATTTGCGAGATCAGCTCATTTGGTATAAAAAAGAAACGTTTGAGCACCCCTTGAATCATTCAGAAATTTGTAATTAATGGTTTCAGATTATGTAACAGAATCTACCCTTGCCATAGTTTGACACTTAGTCAGGGGTATGTGTAAAATAGTTTGGATTAACCTTCTATTGCAAATTTTCTTTCAGGTATTCCATCATCTGTTTATTGATATCCCACTGATCACTAACTTCCTTCTGTGTAAACGGAAGCCTTGGCATATACGGGTATGGGCCAAATTCGGGACAGATATAAAACACCTCTTCTCCCCTTTCCTTAGCCAGGTCGATAATTCTTTGCCACCAACCAACAAACCTATCCAGGTTCGTCTTCCATTCAGGGGCAAAAGGATGGTTTACCTGGGCACTCTGATCAAACCCTACACGGGCATGAATATACCTGCAATGCGGAATTATCTTCTCAAGAATATGCTCCTGGTCTTCCAGCAAACTTTCCGAAACATTACAAAAATGAGAAAAGTCGGCGTTCAGCTCAAGTTCCGGATATTTCTCCAAATAAGGCAACAAACTAAATGCATGATGATTAAACCGTCCTCGGTGTGTTTCGTGGATAATTCGTGCACCGGTTTCTATTATAACCCGTTGACAACTTTCTATCAAGCTACTATTATCCTCAAATGAAAAGAAATCCTTGCCTGTATGTGAGTTAATGAATACAGGTTTAAAAGAGGCCAAAAATTTTAATCGATCCACCAAACGTTTACGATATTCGTCTACACTTTCATTTTTGGGCGGCAACCATTGCTGTGCAATAAAAACAGCCCCTGTTTCCTTAAAGGTTTCCTTTACTTCCTTATCAAATCCTTGCTCGGGAGTAAAATTCATTTCAACACCATCGTATCCGGCAGCCAGGGCTTTTTGAACAAAAGTTTTTGGGGAAAGCGTTTCACTTCCCCAATAAGGGCATATATATTTGATTTCCATATTTGATTAGATTATAAATTTGTTCAGTATAACAAGACTTCAAAATTCATCATATGCTATCGCCTCTTCGTGAACACCATATTTTGCCAAAAGCTCTTTACATGCTTCAATCATGGCTGGTGGACCACATAAATAAAACTCAACATTACCTATATCTTTAATCTTTTTCAGATATTGCTCTTCCACTACCTGATGAATAAACCCCACATGCGATTCCCAATTATCAGATGGCAGCGGCTCGGATAAGGCCACATGAAAATCGAAATGAGGATGCTTGTCTGCCAATTCATTAAAGTAGTCATCGTAAAATAATTCCTGAAGAGAGCGCGCCCCGTACCAATAACTGACTTTTCGCTTCGTTTTTTCCGTTTCGAACAAATGCGATATGTGCGATCGCAAAGGAGCCATCCCTGCTCCTCCTCCAATATAAACCATTTCCTGGTCCGTGTCTTTAATATGAAAATCGCCAAACGGTCCGGTGGCATTCACCAAATCCCCTTCTTTCAGGTTAAACACAAAGGACGAACCTACTCCCGCCTTCACATTTTTTCCTGGTGGTGGAGTAGCAATTCTAACATTAAACCGAAGCTGTTTCTCTTGAAAGGGATTATTGGCCATGGAATAATTACGCCGTGTTTTGGTATGATTGGAAGCAAAGTTCTCAAAAAGTTTAAGTTGCTCCCAGGCAGAACGGTAAGGTTCAGTGATCAGCATTTCTTTGAACCTGGTTTGATGTGCCGGAATCTCGAGATGGATATATTCGCCAGGTTTAAAATTGAAGGCATCTCCATTTATGGGTTCCAGAACCAACTCCTTAATAAAGGTGGCCACGTTATCATTGCTCACCACTTTAAATGGTATCCTATCCCGTGCATCGTAATGATAGGATGCATTTAGATTTAAATAAACGAATCCATCTTTGGTTTTCACCTCATAGGTTGACAATCCCAGGCACACCGGTGGTCGTTGCACCGAACCATCTTCAATTTTAAACCGTCCATTATGCTTGGCACATTCTATCTGGTTACCTACAATTAATCCATCAGCCAGATGTGTATTTCCGTGCGTGCAAATACCTTCGGTGGCATAAAACTTATCACCCGGTAATTTGTACAACGCAAAAGTTGCATCTCCACAATCAACACGTAATATTTCGTTATAAACCATCTCGTCCTCACAACAGACTTTAATCCAACCATCCTTATCTGCATCCTCTTTTTTGATGCTGACCGATTCATTTATCTGTTGCGGAATGGATTCGCTTGGGAGTTCCCTTTCGACAAAATATCCAGGATCTTTCACTTGCTTACGCACAGCCGGAATAATTTCTTTAAACGTGTTGATAATTCCCCTATAAGGTGGAGGGCAATCATCTTTCATTAACTCGTGTAGCTTAGGCAGGGCATGATAAGGAACCAATGGAAACATATGGTGTTCGATATGATAATTCATGTTCCAATACAGGAAACGATGAATCCTGTTCATATAAACAGTACGACAATTCAAACGGTGATCCAAAACATTTTCTGACAATCCTGCATGCTGGGTAAGCCCATAGATAGGCATCAACCAGGAACCAAACAAAGTAGGAAGCCCGATAAACATAATTGGGAAAGGTGTTTTAAAAAGGATGGATGCCAGTATAACCGTCAAATAAATAGCCAGATAAACACGTGCCTTGAAAATCACTTTTTTGTTTTCATATGCAGGTAAATAAGTGGCCACTTCCTCATCAATTTTACCGCTGGCATGGATCATAATTTTACGCATCTCGTTTGGCGGAGCGCTTAAACCAAAAAAATTCAGAATAATGGCTTTGATATCCGGAGGACGGGGAACGGATATCTCAGGGTCTCGACCCCGAACCAGGGTATCGCTATGATGCCTGGTATGGCTATAACGCCAAACCGTTGATTGGCGGAATACCATAAACGAGGCCATCTCGTACAGGGCATTGTTCATCCAATCCGACTTAAAAGCCGTTCCGTGACTCGATTCATGCCAACGAGAATCCGAGGTAGAAGCATATAATACGCAATACGCCAAATAAGGAACCACTGCCCACCAACTCCCCCAAAGTTTGACCGTTAAAAAAGCAAAGCCAATAATTAACCCAAGCCATAACAAGGTGTCCCTAACCGCCGGGCCATTTCTTCTTTGCAGTAATTCGATCATTTTAGCTCTTGGGATAGGCGAAGTATACCAAACCGCCCCGGCCAACCCTTTGGATATCGCCCTTTCAGACTCTTTTCCCACCAATGAATAATCTCGTATTTGTTTAACTTTTTCTTTTGACATACTATTTTATAAATCTGTTTATTAGTATATTACATACTACAAATACATTATTAATCGTATTAGTACAAATATACAACCCAACAACCTTGATTTTGTTTTATGCTTTTTTTAAACTACCTACCATGAAACGTTTTGAACCAATCATCAATTTAAAGGTAAAGGCCACAAATACTTATAGATTATCATGCCAATCCATGGTCCGGAGTAAATGCTAAACTAAAGCAAGCCAATACAGAGCGCTATTTACTATGTATACGAAATATGGCTCCCCTTGCGCATACACCATCTTTTTTCTTGACTAGCCTGCACAACATTCGTAACTTAACTAATATGCAAGCTCTTATAAAAATGGCATTGATATAAATAAATATATCCAAGACCCAGATTTTCACTTAAACAAACTGCCATGAAGAAAAGATTACTTTGTTTGATTAAACTGACATTTTTAGGCTTCGTGCTAATTGCTCAGGTGCCAGAGGCTTTTAATTACCAGGCTGTAGTTCGTACCAGTTCCGGAGAGGTTGTTCCAGATCAATTAGTCTCTTTCAGGATTAGCATATTAAAAGAATCTGAAACCGGGAAGGTGATGTACAGTGAAACACATTCGGTAACCACAAATGCATTTGGGCTGGTTACGCTTAGAATAGGAGAAGGTAGACCTGTGGACGGTATTTTTGGTCCGGGAGGATGGGGACTGGCACCCCATTTTATCAAAGTTGAACTGGACTTAACCGGAGGAACCAGCTTTATACATATGGGGACTTCCCAATTAGTATCGGTTCCTTATGCGTTTCATGCATACACGGTCACGAACGATGAAATTGACGATGCGGATGCCGACCCCGGCAACGAAATCCAGACGCTTGGCTTAAGCGGACGAGAGCTTACCTTGTCGAACGGCGGAGGCAGTGTTACCATTCCCGGCAATGAACTTTGGCATGCCGAGGGTACCAGCATTTATTATCCTACGGGACGGGTTGGCATTGGAGATTTTAGCGTTTCGTACCCGCAAATGTTTCAGATCAGGGGCGAAAATGCCTCCGCAATTCTTACCGGTACCGCAGGGAGTGCATATATCGATTTGGGCAGATACAATGTGGCTTCCAGCTCGGCCTACCTAATATTCGCTACCGACGGGACACGTAAGTTCAGGGCCGGTTTGTTTGCGGGACATGAAAACTACCGGATATCGGCTCACCACAGTAACTTGGTTGGACTGGAAGTACAGGAAGACGGGGTTGTTAAAATATCCCACGAACTACATACCTCCAATACCAGTTCTGCCAATATGGTTCCAATTGCTTATGGTGTTGTAAATGCCAACGGAACCATCGCTGCCAGTACGGGTAATTTTACGGTTGAAAAAAGCACAGGCAGATATTTCATAACCATCGATGGCGAATCGTACCATTACCAGCAATACATCACCATTGTTTCAATTATTGGCACTTACGGCTTTTCATCAATCTCATCCGGAGCAGGAAGACTATATGTATATACCAAAAATACGGATAATGAGTTTGAAGACATGAGTTTTTCTTTTGTGACCTATAAACCTTAACGACAACTGATATGAAGAAGTTTTTAACAATAGGATGCTTTATTTTATCTGTACAGTGCCTTTTCGCGCAGGAAGTATTGAATGCATCCGGTTCATCCAATGAGCATTCCGGCTATGTAATTAGCTGGAGTATCGGTGAATTGGTCGCGGAGACATATACGGGCAGCAAATCCTTTTTAACACAGGGATTTCTGCAAACCAGGCTCGATATACCGACCTCATATTTTCAGGTAAAAGATGAATATGACCTAGAAATATACCCCAATCCGGTAATCAACAATTCTGTATCTCTCAGCATCAAAGGGATTGAACTGTCCAATTTATCCTATCAGCTGTTCGATATAAGTGGACGAATCTTGAAAACTAATAAGATAGAAAGTAATCCTGCAAGTATAGACATGACTAACCTGGTTCCAGGTATTTATTTGCTTCGGATCAGCGGGGATGAAAAAGAAATCAAGACTTTTAAAATCATTAAAAAATAACCCTTTACTATACAAGCATTAAGTTAAGCTTATTTTTAGGTGACCATTCGGGGCGTGACTGAAAGTCGCGCCCCGAATGGCATTATTATACTTTTGATACAGCCCAATAAGGTTATTTTTCGGTTTTTATCACAATCTCGTTTGAAGTAAGCGCCCCGGCCTTCGCCCTTATCGTTATCTCTCCCGCTTTTCTCGTGCTTTGAATCAACAGCAAAGCTTTACCGTTATGTGTTACAATTTGGTTTGATTTATGACTCTGCACGTTTCTGTCCCATCCGTTATCCACCGCAATATTGATGCCTTCACCCTCTATTTCAAATACGAGTTGCATTTCTTTATCGGGTACAATATCTCCTTTACCCGTTGTTAAATTAGCTTCAATATGTACCACATCATAACCATTGGCTTTCATGGTAGTTCTGTCGGTTTTTAATTGAACTTTCGTTACCCACTTGGCGGATCTTAATGCGTAATTGGATACTGTTTTATCACCGTTTATACCCACAGCCTTTATCTCTCCTTCCTGATACGGCACCAGGTATTTTACGATATGATCCTCAAAATCGTGGGGGCTTTTAACTCCATAACTTTTACCGTTCACAAATAGCTCAACCTTAGGTGAGTTAGAATACACCTCAACAAACACCTGATCCCCTTTTTCGTAATTCCATGTGGGGTCCACATCTTCGAACAACCATTTATCCAGCCAGAACCTTACCCGGTTATCCACCCATTTTCCGTCCTCATAAATCCATTGCGCTTTTTTAGCATGTTTGGTCGCCAAATATATCGATGGTTCATCGTTCCAAAGTGTTTTATAAAAATGGCCGCGGGGCGTAAAGAATCCGGCAAAGTCCATCAACGATATCTCCAAACCCTTCCAAGGGAATGGGCCGGACTCTCCCAGATACGCAATTCCTGTCCAAATAAAAATACCGGCTACAAAGTCTCGGTCAACCGCATCTTTCCATTCCTGGTAGGTCCCCCAGTTTTCCGAACCATACATCAATCGGTTAGGATAGTTCCTATGGTCCTCATCGTAATTTACTGCCCGGTAGTTATAACCAATCACATCCGGCACATCAAAGTAACCTGTCATATTTCCGGCTTTTGGTAAAACACCACCTGCAGTAACATAACGGGTTTTATCCACCTCTTTAATCCAACGTTCAATTTCCTCCGCTGTTGCTTTTAATTCATCACCTCCATCTTCTTCAATTTCAGACAATACCTGATTTCCCAATCCCTGGTTGCTTTTTTCCATTTTATAATAATAAGGATAAGTCCATTCAATTTCGTTACCCATACTCCACATAATGATGGACGGATGATTGCGGGAATAGCGCACCATATCCTTCACATCACGTTCTGCCCATTCCTCAAATATATCCCCATAACCTGTTTTAAGTTCCGGACGCATATCCTTGGCAAAACGCGAGGTAATCCACTTGTCCTTATTTTTTCTCCACTCATCCAACGCCTCGTTAATAACCACAAAGCCCAACTCGTCGCACAGCTGTAACAAGCCCGGGTCAGCCGGATTATGAGACATTCGAATGGCATTGACACCAATGTCTTTCAACCCGTTTAATCTTCGTTTCCAAACATCTTTGATAAAAACACCACCAACAGCACCGGCGTCATGGTGCAAACAAACTCCTTTTAGCTTGATATTCTTCTCGTTTAAATAGAAACCTTTGTTGGCATCAAAACGGAATGTGCGGATCCCGAAGTCAATCGGGTATTCGTCCAGTAGGGTTTTACCAGACAAAACCTGAACTTCTGCCTTGTACATGTTTGTTTGTTCGATGCTCCAAAATTTTGGCTTGGGCACTTTTACTGCCAATGCTAGGGTGTCGATTCCTGAGACAACTGCCCGCTGGCTGTGGCTACCGATCACTTTGCCTGATTTGTCTTTTATGGACACCTTAACCGTTAACCTCTGCTTTTCAGGTGTCTTGATTACAGCAAATGTTTTCACGATAGCTTGTGCCGAACTAACTCTCGGAGTCTCTACCCAAGCGCCAAATTGTGGAACATATGTTTTTGAAGTAGTTACCAATCGTACGTTTCGGTATATGCCGGAACCTGTGTACCAACGTGAATCGGCGTAATTAGAATGGTCTACCTTTACAGATATTACATTATTACCACCCTTTTTTAAATAAGGTGTAAGCTCATATCCAAATACGCTATACCCATAAGGACGCTTGCCCAAATAATGCCCGTTGATCCAAACCTCTGAATTATTATAAATTCCATCAAACTCAATAAAGGTCAGTTTATCTTTTGATGCTTCCGAAACACTGATTTTTTTACGGTACCATCCTATACCGGCGGGCAAAAAACCTGTTGACCCTGATGTGTTTTCGGTAGTGTAATTTTGCTCGATAGACCAATCGTGCGGCAGATTCAATTCCCTCCAGTCGTCATCATTAAAATCAACGTTTCTTGCTTCAGGCACATCTCCCAAATTAAATTTCCAGTTGAAGTTAAAATCTTCAACATGACGCGATGATTGGGCATTTGACCCCAAAAAGAGAATTAATAAGAGAATTGTTGTAAATAGATTTTTCATTTTTCAATATTGTTTTACCGCTAGAGTACCAAAAACACAAAATTAACTTTCCTGTAAACCATTTTTTATGGTTATATTACCAATCGTTTAGTTATATTATCATCAGGACTATTCACGAGCAAACATATTCTCCTTTATTCACCCTCTGACAAAAGGGTGTTTCTTTTTTTTCTTAAAAATTATTTCTTATTGCGGCATAACTTAACGGCTCTGTGACTTTGTATCCATCTGTACCGTTACTTATATGTCGAGACTCAACTTCAGGTACTATTACACCTTTTTAAAATTGGCCCGGTATTCCAACGGGGAAACTCCGCTGATAGCTTTAAAACACTGGTTAAAATAGGCCACCGAACTAAAGCCGCATTCAAATCCGATTTGGTTGGAAGTGAGGGTGGTATTTATTAATAACTGTTGCGCAAAGTCAATTCTCGTTTCTTTTACAAATTGCGAAAAGGTTTTGTGGGTAACTTTTTTAAAGAAGCGGCAAAAGGAACTCACATTCATTTCGGATAGTTCGGCCGCCTTTTGCACACTCACATCTACCATGTAGTTATTCATGACATATTCATGTACTTTCTTTATTCTTACTGATTTAGTCACAAAAATACTATCAAAATATGCTTTCGAAACAATGGGTTCGCAATGACCTTTCTCAAACAAATCCAATATCTTAATCAAATTCAGGAGACGGTCAACACCATCATAGGAAGGAAAATCACATATTAAATTTACAATATCCACAAATTCATCTTTGGGAGAATATCTTAGACCGTATCTTGCTGCGTTTAACAGGGATTGGATAGATTGCATTTCGGGCAGACTGGCAAAACGTGTCCCAAATATCGATCGATCGAATTGAAGATAAACCGATTCACAGGTTTCATTATTATCAGCCTCGAAAAAAACGGGATCGGAAAACCAGGCATGTGGAATATTCCCTCCAATCAATACAAGGTCCCCAACCGCAAACTGACTCCTATTATCGCCTATCACCCTTGTTCCGTATCCTTTGGTTATTAATAACAATTCAAACTCGTGATGATAGTGCCACGAACGCTCAAAATACTTTCCGGAATATGTCCCGACGTAAAATGATTTTCCTTTGTCTAGTTCTATTTTCTCAATATATGGAATCATAATAAAGATATTTGCCCAAAAAAGTAACACAGGCAAATATAACTAAACAAAAATCAATTGTATGAAAAATATTCCAATATCCTTAGTCTACTTTTGTTAACTATAATAATACAATAAGGCAATAATAACATCAGATCGTTAGATTATAGACAAATGGATAACCTGATGTTTATTAAATTTCATCAAGACACTGAGTATTATTGCCCTAAATCTATGAAAACCGTATTAAAATTTTAAAATCAGACATCATGAACAACGAAGTATTAAGTAAGTTTAGTGAACTATATCAAACACAACCCAGCTATTACGCCTACTCTCCCGGCCGGGTTGATTTAATGGGAAGCCATACGGATTACAACCATGGCTACGTGGTAACCATGCCTGTAAATTTGGTTATCGACTGCGCGTTTTCCGGCAATGATACGGGTGTTATTGAGATGTACTCATGCAACCTGAACGATAAAACGAGAATTAACGTTGAAACAGGCGAGATTATTGAAGGTGGAGATTGGGCAAAATACATTAGTGCCGTGGTTAAAGTACTCATAGATGAGAAAATCGAGTTAAAAGCATTTACGGGTTCATTCTGTAGCACTATTCCTATTGGTTCCGGGCTGTCGAGTTCCGCTGCACTGGAAGCCATGACCATGGCCATGTTAGCTGAAACATCGGGTTTTGAAATGGATAACAAAACAATGGCGCTCCTATGCCAGCGTGCAGAAAATGTGTACGTGGGTGTAAATTGTGGTATTCTCGACCAATATTCGGTCATTTTTGGAGAGCGACATAAGGTCATCAAATTAGATTGTCGCGAATTGACACATGCGCAGGTTAGCTGGCCGAAAGAAATAATGGTGGCCATCTGTAATACCAACAAGCCCCGCCAACTGCATGGTTCCGAATATGACGATCGTCGTGCACAATGCGAGGAAGCGGTTGCTGTATTTGCCAAAATCGATCCTGATATTAAGGCGTTACGCGATGTTAGTATTGAGTTTTTCCATGAGCATAAAGACAAGCTGTCTGCCGATGCGGCCAAACGTGCTGAATTTATTATTGAAGAAAACAACCGTACGCACGAATTGGAAGATGCGTTAACAAATGGTGAAGTTGATCAACTGAAGGACATCTTTGAGAGATCGTTTACGGGCGCCAGGGACCTGTTTGAGATATCAAACGATGCCATGCAACATATGTACAAAGCCATGAGCACTGCCACTGGTGTTGTGGCTTCGCGTCAGGCTGGTGCCGGCTTTGGTGGATGTATGGTATCTTTGGTTTATAAAGATAAGCTGGAAGATTTTAAGAAAGATGTTTTTAATACGTATAAGGAATTAACAGGAATAGCATGTGAGATTTATGGTGTTAAAACTGCCCTGGGCACGCACGTAGAACCTATTAAGGAAGCGGTAAAATAGTCTAAATCAATCTGATTCATAAAACAACAACCATATACAATGACTAAGAAAGAGGTAATAAAAATGGTGCTGGACGGTAAAAAACCTCCTTATGTGCCATGGGACTGTAAATTCACCATAGAGGCGCTGGAAAAAATGAAGGCCCACTATGGCGAGGATGTGGACGTAGAGGCATTGGTCGACAATCACTTTATCAAACTTGGGCAATCCAGCGGCTTTAAAATTGACATAGGCAACAACCGTAAAAAAGACATTTTTGGTGTTGTATGGGATATGACACTGGAAAAGGATATTGGTAACGTGGAAGGTCTTGTTATACCGGAACCTACTTTGGAAGGTTATGAATTTCCTGATACCGACGATCCCATATTATATGCGGGCATAGAAGAGAAAATTGCGGCCAACAAGGATAAATTCGTCCTTTACAGTATTGGTTTCAGCCTATTTGAACGTTATTGGACTTTACGAGGAATGGAAAATGCCTTCCTTGATTTCATGATGTATCCCGATTTTGTTAAAGACCTGCTTCGTAAAATAGCGGACTTCAACATTGCCGTTATCAACAATGTATGTACCCGTTTTCCTGAAGTGGACGGTATCTATTTTGGGGATGACTGGGGAGCTCAGCAAAAGCTGATGATGGGTAAAGAGGTTTGGATGGAATTTCTGTATCCTGAACTCAAAAGAATGTATGCCAATACAAAAGCGCACGGAAAATACCAATTGATACACTCCTGTGGTGATATTGCGGAGATTATCCCCGAGTTAATTGAGGCAGGTGTTAATTCTATCAACCCATTTCAACCGGAGGTTCTTGATGTGGATGATTTATTAAATACCTACCGCGGCAAGGTTACTTTCCACGGAGGTCTTTCAACCCAGAAGACCTTGCCTTATGGCACCGTTGAAGATGTGGTTGCAGAAACAAAGCACCTTTTGGAACTAGGTAAGGAAGGCAGTTATATTTTCTGTCCTTCGCATGCCACCGAAGGTGATACCCCAATTGAAAATATCGTAGCGTTTATCGACCTGATTAAAGCGCAGAAACAATAAGCGGGACATTACAACGCAAAACAGCTAATCTATGGCTGTTTTGCGTTTCTCCAGTGTTAAACAAGACTACTTTGGAGCAGGCTCTTTGGATTTGTTGAATTGATGCACTAGCTGTAGCTATATCCGTCAAGCTAAAGGATAATTAAATTTGTTAATCATTATAAGTTACGGGAATCAGCTCTCCTCCTTGTCAAGGAGGAGTACCTCCACGCAGTGGAGGGGAGGTGGTTCTATACGTTTTTGTATATTAGTTTAAGGAAATATTACAATAATGGATAGCAACCGACCAGAACATATCAAAAAAAGGAAATTATTGAGAAATAATTCCACACCTGCAGAATGTGAACTTTGGAATTATCTTAAAGGAAAGAGAGTTTGCAATTTGAAATTTAGAAGTAGCATTCTATTGATAATTATATTCTTGATTTCTATTGTTCCCAATTAAAACTAGCAATAGAATTGGATGGCGAATACCATGTTTTTAATGAGGAATATGATAGGTTGAGAGATGAAAAACTTAATGCTTTTGGCATTACTACACTACGGTTTGAGAACCGCATAGTATTCGAACATCCCAATGAAATAATTGATGAAATTAAAGAGTTTTATCAAAACAGAAGCTTAACTTACTAAACCACCTCCCCTCACTTTAGTGAGGTACTCCTCCTTTTAAAGGAGGAGAGCTGATTTACAGCACTCAAATCAACACACATTTACCCCTTAACTCTATACACTAACTTCTTAACCTGACATGTATCACATATATTAGAAATATGTCCATTGGTAAATGGTATTATTTCCCGCATTTCTATTTCAAGCCCTTCATCATTTTTTTGAGCCACGGGCTGATCAGGAACAAGATTCCTCCGGCTATGGCTGTTTCAACGGCGATAAACCAATAAACGGGCACTTCACGTCCCAGCGAATTCTCCAGACTGTTTGCGATGGCTTTCATTTGTGAGGCCACGAAATTACCCGCCGCAAAAGAGCCCATCCACACCCCCATCATCGTAGATACAATTTTATGGGGAGAAAGCTTGGTGACCATGGAAAGCCCTATGGGCGAAAGGCATAATTCGCCCCAGGTATGGATAACGAAAACCAGTACCAGCCACATGGGGTTAATCAACGTGGTTCCTCCTTTGGTTAAATCGTTGGCATACCCCATTACCACAAAACCCAAACTCAACAATACAATTCCCCAGGCAAATTTAACGGGCGTATTGGGGTTTAGCTTAATGCGATCTAACCGAACCCATAGAATGCTAAACACCGGGGCAAACAGCACCACCGAAATAGCGGGTACCATCTGAAACCAGGTAGTAGGGATAGTCCAACTGCCCAGGTTTCTGTCCAGACTGTCCCGCGCAAAAAGGTTAAACAAGCCTCCTGCCTGCTCGTAACCGCTCCAAAACACAACGTTAAACACCACAAGAACCATGATCACCCCTACCCTGCTCCATTCTGTTTTACCCCGGGTATTGCGGACAATACTTTGCAAGAGGTAAAGTGCACCAAGAATCAGAATAGAATACACCATGATATTTCGGGCTGAAGGTGAAATGATCTTGCCCATATAAACCGTTGCTACAATGGCCAAAACAATAGCGATCACGTAAGTAAATACTTCCATATTATCTTTAGCCGTCAGCTTATCTATTTTGCCTTTGTACTTTGGTGGCATACCTACCGTTCCCAGTGCCGAACGCGAAAAAAAGAACCACAAGAAACCGACAATCATGGCCATTGCCGCTGCCAAAAAACCATACTCCCAACGTCCAAAAGAGTCATTCTCGGCCAGCCACCCCGAAATAAAGGGTCCCAGCATGGCACCGATATTGATACCCATATAAAAAATGGTAAAGGCCCCGTCCCTTCGTGCATCATTGGCCTCGTACAACTCACCTACCATGGTGGAAATGTTGGGCTTAAAAAAGCCGTTACCGAATATTAATATTCCCAGACCAATATAAAATATGCTTTCTTTAAACTCCATGTTGTGGCCGGATATAACAGCAGAATAGGCCAGCAGAATCTGCCCAATGGCCATGGTCAATGCGCCTATGTATATCGTCTTTCGTTGCCCGAGCAACTTATCGGCCAGAATACCTCCTAATATGGGAGTAACGTAAACCAACGAAGTAAAAATACCGTAGATAATCAAGGCTGCATCCTCGTCCATTCCAAAACCTCCGGTCGCCAGGTTTCCGGTCAGGTAAATCATGAGCAGCGCGCGCATACCATAGTAGTTGAAACGTTCCCACATTTCTGTGGCAAAAAGAGTAAATAAAGCAGTAGGGTGACCTAAGATTGTTTTTTTTGGGTTCATGTGTGAATTGTTTAGGGATGCTAATATAATAAATGAAACCGGCATAGCCGGCGCAAATAATTAGGTCGATCAGCAGAGTGATTGAATATTATACTGGTTATAAGGGCTTTGCCATTTTGTAAACCTATAAAATTATTGTTCCAATGTCCGGTGACCAGTCATCAGTGAACGGTGGTCGGTCATTGGTGGCCGGTCAAAATGGAGAATGGGGAAAGGAGATTGAGAGAAACGAAATCCCGATGCGTTAAAGTATCATATCATCGGGAAAGGAGAACGATAGTAAGGTTTTACGACTCACTACGAATAACTAATAACCGTTGACTCGGGACTCATCACCATTAACCTTAATTAACCTATATTCATTGAGCATTAACCTAATACTATTTGTTTTTACTGTTCCTTTGAAAGTAAATCAAGAAACAATCAAAATATAAATAGTAAAACCAAATAACATGAAATACATTGTATTAATAGCACTGGCCATAACTTTAAACATTTCTGCACAAACTGATGTAAAGGATCAAATATCAATGGCGCAACAAACCGCTCAAATGCAGACCGCAAAGTTGAGATTAAACATAGACTTAACGGATACGCAATCCATTCAGACTTATGGTGTACTTCTTAAAGCGGCCACCGAATTTAACGAATACATAGGCAAAAATAAAGTGGGTATGGAGGCTAAGATGATAGAAATCCAAAACCATTCATGTCAGGAATTTAAAAGTTTTTTGACCCAAGACCAGATGACCAAATTAAATGCGATTATGACAGCTTCCAATAATAGGCTATGCTTATAGGATAAAAAGGATTGTTAAAACCAAGATATTATTAAAATAGTTAAGCCTCTGTTTGTTACAGGGGCTTTTTTGTTCTATTTATTCTCATCGGATTACCATAAAAATTATGGCGCTACTGAACGCTAAAGTTATAAATAACCTTTATAGGGTTAAGCTACCTATTCTTTACCTTTTTACCTATTTGATGCACACACTGACTATAAACGTTTATTAGTCTACATTTATCGTACGTTTGTCAATACTAAACCATCGCCCAAGTAAAACATAATGATACTTTGCGACAATATAATTTATTCCCATAACTTTAGTAGAAATATGGTAGAATATACCGCCTGCCGGTCATCAACCTTCCCTGTTTTGACCGACCGGATTGGAAGAGGAGGCGGGCGGTACTTTTGCAATATACAACTAAATCTTTTTTAATTATGGCTGTAAAATACAAAGTCATTGAAAGGGGCCAGCCTGGTGTTGCTGGCGGAGGAGAAAAAAAATTTTATGCAAGTGCCGTCAGTAACGGCGAGTTAACCCTCGAGAAACTCACCAAACGTATTGAAAGAACGAGCACCGTTGGCGGGGCTGACATCCGGGCGGTTCTTTATTCTTTGGTTGAGAATATCCAGGACGGACTAGAAGAGGGGGCAATTGTTAGGTTGGGCGAGCTGGGAAGTCTTAGAATTAGTATCGGGAGCAACGGGGAAGAAACAAGGGAAGAAGTTGGTTCAAACTCCATTAAAAGTGCTAAGTGCATTTTTACTCCCGGCAAAGAACTAAAGAAAATGCAGAAGAATTTGGACTATGTAAAAGTGGAATAAAACTCTTTCGAACTGACGGCTCTTAAATTCGTGCTTATGTTTTTATAAAAACATAGTTACGTTTTACTAAAAACATGCTTATGATTTTGCAAAAACATAGGCATGTTTTTTTTCGGGTTTGGGAACGTTTATTTATCGGCATGGGATCAGTAATTTAGGTTGGGAATAAAATAAGAAAGAACTATTGCTGCGGAGCAAGAATAGAGAACGGTTCTGATTTACATTTCGCTTATACAGAACCGTTCCAAAACCACTCATCGGATGACTAAAGGATAAAAGCCCTACGAATGCAAAGACTTATCAATCTTTATTACATACTATTAACTTGATACTTATGGCACGATCAAAACCTAAACGAAAAAGAAGACTGCTCAACCTACCAGGTTTAATGTAAAAAAAGCGGTTGAGGCCAACAAACTACGCTTGGTAGAGTTGTGTAAAGGGGTTGGATGTAATATTACCGACAAGCTTACATCATATGATTTTATTCAAACATACACTTATACCATTCACCATGGCGATGTAAAATATCATCCTGATTTTGATATTCCTCCAAAAATTGTTTCCATTTTTAAGAGGTCGGTAAAAATGGCTTTGCAAACCAAACGACACAGTCCCTTAAAACCTGCCGAAATAAAGATATGCCTTCTCGATCTTTACCTTATGGATGGATTAATGAGTTATATTGAGCAATTCATCAAAACAGACGAGGCGACTAAAAAGGAGCTTGAAAAAGACGTGGAATACCTGAAAGAATATTATGGCGACACGCACAAACAACATTGGTTGGTAGAAATATCGGTATGCGATATGTTAAAAACCCTAACCCTTCCAACACATACCCTATATACCTTACACTATGAATTAAATCCCAGGGTTAACCACAAAAAGTTTAACTGTTCATCATATTATTACCTAAAAAGTCATCTTCCGGTAAAAAAACATATTAATATCGATAATCATTGGCGACCTATTTTTTTAGTACAACATCCTGCAATTGATTTTAAATGTGAGGATACCGTTATTGAAGATTGCGAAATAAATACAGAATTGCTGAAAGAAGTGTATCATGGTTCAAAAACGAAACTGCCAGTGTATATCCAATCGCATGCATTAGATAGGTTGTGCGAAAGGTTGTTCCTGATAAACATAACATTGATATGTAATTTAATTGAAGATGCCTTATTTAAAAAGGTACAGGTTTGCTATTTCAACCATCGTATTTTACTTGAAGTAAGTGCTGTATTAGGTAAGCTGGGTTATTTTGTTGCCGAAATCATCGACGAAAAAATAGTGTTGAAAACATTCTTGCTCCTATCCAATAACTCAACGCCCGAGGGAACTGCTTTTAAACAGCTCACCGGATTTAACAAATACGATGTTGACTATTGGGATTTAGACAGTTATTTAAAGAAATAGCCATAATAAAAAATTCCGAACCTTGAAAAAAAACGGATGTTTGGTTGCTTTGTGAAGCACAAAAAATCCCGGGCAGGTTATGCCCAGGACGCTTGAAAAATAAACTAACTAATCCAAAAAAGTTGCAAATAATTTATATTCCCAATTCGTCAAATAAGGTTATCAGCTCAGGGTTGGACGGACGGGGGGCACTTCTGGATACAATATTTCCCCGAGTATCAATCAAGATAAACCGTGGAATACCCGAAATAGAATAGGCATCCATAAACTCTTTGTCAATGGCTCTCAACTGAACTCCACCAAGCTCTTTATCAGCCACCATTTCCTTCCACTTCTCCTTGTTTTTTTCCACATCCACCGAGATACTTACAAACTCAATGTTTTTACCCTGATATTTGTGCTCTACCTTTTTAAGGTGAGGAATCTCGGCAAGACAGGGTCCACACCATGTTGCCCATACATCTATATACACATACTTGCCTTTAAAATCATCTAATGATGAAGTTCCGCCTGCACAGTTTTCGTAATCCACAAACTTTGGAGAAGGATTTCCTTTTTTCGTTTTCTGATACTTTTTGAAATTTTCAGTTGCCATTTTTACATAATCCTCATTGCTACAATTTTCAATGAACAGCGCGTATGCCTCTTCGAACTTTTCTGAATCTTTTAAATATGGCGCTACCATAGTGGTTAAAAGATGATCCAAAACTTTCTGATTCGAGACGTTTTTAATGCAGGTTTTGATGGTATGAAGCATGTAATCTTCATTATCGGTTAATGTTTGATTTGTTTCATTAAGAATAAATCGACTTACTGTCGAACCATAATCGACTGCAGATATCGCCAGAAGCTTCTCATCATTGTAATTTAATTGTTTCCTGAAATCGAAAAAATTATCAGGTAACGCAGATGGCTTTTTTCTTAATGCATAACTTTCTTTCAATGCCGCGTAATTGTAGCGTATTCTTTCTTGTTCAACTTTTATGAAATCATCATCCAATTTCTTATGCTTAGAAATAAACGTTTCAAGGTATATATTTTGTTCCGAACGCATCGAGTCTATCACGGAGATAAAATGCGCAGCTTCAAGCTTGTTCAAGCTATAATTATATTTTCGGTAAAGAGTAGTATTCGATTTATTAAAATGCTTTAAATATTCACTTTCCGGATTATTCGAAACCGTATAATTTTGTTCTCTCCTCCAGTTTTCTGTTTCAATTTTAAAACTTGCTACGTTATTCTTTTGTAGATAAATTTCAATTCCGGGGAGAACTTGTTGTGATTTGGACCGTACTCGGTAATAACCTGGTTCTCCATGAAATTCATTTGTAAATTTGCCACTATCATTTACCAAAACGTTAAAGGTTTCTTTTGTGATTTTATTGGTAAAGACCAGAGTATCTTGCCCCCCCCCGATTAATTCCCCTGAAACTTTAATAGTAGTTTCATTATTACAAGAATAAAATGATAGGCCAAATAGAATAATTGCTATCGTCAAAGTAAGTTTGTTATTCATTACATTAATTATTAGTTGATGTGATAAAATTATGTCCTTAATATGTTTAACCCGCAATATGCATTAGAAAATCTATTACACATTGAAATTGTTTCAAAACAAGACACTTCGTTGCATCACTTCAACTCACCAGAACGATGCTCCCGAAAGTAATCGGGACAAGTTATGCCTCGTTTCAGTAATGCCTTGTTTTATTGTACTTGCAATGCTCATGACGAACCTCCAATACATAATCCGGGTTTAACGCATGTCGATTATTTGCCACAAAACGTCGTCGGAGCCCAATAATTAGCTCCGTTGAACAGAACATTATTTCGTTTCTCCATTATAAGTCTGTTAATGCCAATCCGAAATTGCGGTATTAACCTAGGTCAGTGTTTAGCTATCTGGTTACAAAGGTTTCAACTCTAAATAACTACCCCCTGTATTTTTAAAACTACGCCCTTTTATGAAACAGTGTCTTCGGTTTTTAAATATTTAACGAATTGAATAAATCGATGATTTCGGGACTGGAAGGACGTGGTGCATGTTGTGTTACAATTAGACCTTCTGGATCGATTAATATAAAACGCGGAATTGATCTAATTTCATAATCTTGTATAAATTGAGATTTAAAAGCGCTGTCCGCAAGCACTTGAATGCCACCCAGCCCCTTATCTGCAATCATTTTTGTCCATTTATCATGATCTTTTTGATCATCCATAGAGATACTCAGAAAACTTATATTCTTGCCGCTATATTCTTTTTCCAACCGTTTTAAGTACGGTAATTCAGCAACACAAGGGCCACACCAAGTTGCCCAAACATCTATAAAGATATATTTCCCTTTGAGGTCATCCAATGAAAGTGTTCCTCCTGCATTGTTCTCGTAATCGACAAACTTTGGTGATCGTTGACCTTTGTTGAGCTTTATTAACTGATTGTAAATTTCAGTGATCTTAGCATTGTTTTCTTCGTTTGTAGAAGCACCCATAAATATATTGTAAAAATCCTCAAATTTTTCCGTGTTGTAAATTTGGTTTTCCGCTCCGGAGAAAATAAGTTCATTCTTTATGGTTTGATTCGGAATGGTTGAATATACCGTCACCTTAACAAGTCCATAGTCAATGGATTCTTTTTTAATTAATTGTTTTATTTCTTCATTATAATGCCGGTGAACTAATTTTTTATATGCACTCGAGAAATAAAAGTCAATGTCATTATTCAGATCAATTTCCTTTAATTCAGCTAAAAACTCCTCAGAAGCTTTGTAGCCTCTTTTTTTTGCCCATTGCCTATGATAACCACCGGCATAGCGCGACAATTCAAGTAAATAGTCGTAATTAAGATTGCGCTTTTCTAAGGATTTAAAGGCAGGCGTAATTCCTTGGGCGGTATCTAATTTGGCATTTAAGGTCTTATTTATTTCCTTAAATTTATTTTTAAAATCAGCTTCTTCCAATTTATAAACGTCCATGCCTTCACCTTTAAGTTCCGCAGTCTTTTTATTTTTAAATATCATATAATTAGTGGCCGCTGCACCCTTGCCAGAAACATTAAGAGAAGCATTAAAATCTTTAGCGTCTGCCGTAATGTTAACAGCACTCCCATTGTATAGATATACACTCGACCTGTTTTTACCTGCAGTAAGCAAGTATAGGCCGGGATCAGCTTTAATTGTATCGGCAAAAGTACCATTTGGATCAACAGCAATTTTCTTGCTAAACGACCGATCTGCTTTTGCTAAGGTTATCTCTTTAATATCGAGATTATCAATTTTACCAGTAAATACAGCGTAGTCTGGAGCTTTTTTTATGCAAGCCACCAGACTCAAGGCCAATCCTAAACTAAATATTATTATTTTCATACCTAAACAATTTGTTACGAATGGGTTAATTATCCCGTTACCACTTTATAATCACAAAATATAATGCAAAAGACATAAGAATAGAGGGTACCTGCAGCACAGCTAATTATAGCATTTTCAAACAATACCCCTAAGCCATATAAATATATAACTTAGAGAGATTGTCATAAATCACGAATTAAACTCTAGTCATCTAATTTGTGTTCGATTTCTACCACTTTAGAATCGATTTCGTATGTCGCCAAAACAGCACCATCATTTAACAAATCAATGATTTCAATAGTTGATCCTCCATCTTGGCTATCGTAAACAACGGCTAAAACACCCCCTTCTTTATGTACTTCCAGTTTCTTAATCTCACCAGTTAATTCCAGGTAGTTTTCGTTAATTACATCTGATACCCTGTTGTAACGGTGAATTTTATTACCCTGCGACATGTAGGTAAAACTATACACATTATCGTTTGCATATTGAGAATTATCATCCACTAAACCTGTTGGAAGCTGAATATGTGCATTGGCGGTAAAGCCTTTAGTTATATGAGATAAAAATCTTTGTAAAAAGTAATTTCCGGCATCACTCTTCAGCACTGATATTATATTGTAACTTGAACCTTCAGTTTCCATCCACATACAATCCATGTTTAGGTTTGATGGGTCGAAAAGGGCATTTTCAGGATCACTAGTGGTTACGGCTTCCATTTTATAATAATCAGTATAATAGCCATTCTTTGCATTTGTAATGTATCGTCTGTTTAGTTCATCAAAATACACCACAGTACCAAGCCCCCAGGCCATTTTATCTGTTACATAATAGTCACCCTCAGCAGGAAATTCCCACCAGCCATCTTCAAGGGAACTTCCATTTTTGGTATAAATATTTCCACCTGCCAATAAAGGCCAACCATAGCCATCTGTAATATTATCAATCCCAATTTTTGTAAATGGGAGCTCAAGTCTGCTTGTTGAATTAAACCGATCTACAATGTATTTATCTAACTGCATGGTAATCCCATCAAAATAAGCACCGCCATCACTCGTGCAGATAAACATTTGATTCCATCCTTGTGCTTTGTTCCAGTTAAATCCGATATTAACAGGAGTTCCTGTTGGGTTAACCTTGGCAACATTTTCAAAAACATCTACAATAAGATCATCTGTAATTTCAGAAATAAAATCGAATTCGGCCAAACCATTTTTTTCTTTTAAAATTGCCCAGCCTTGAGTAAAAGGCGTTACGACATATATATCAATCGCTTTATTATACCTTACATTGTTTTCTTTGTCGTAAACTGAATAAATTAGATTTTGAGTCCCAGGGTCAAAGGAAGTGATCACATTCAAATCTTTTTCTACACTTAAAGTATCACCCGTCCTGTCTCCATCTCGAAATACACGAATATACCAGGCATAAGCCCGGTTTTCTTCTGGAATATCAGTAACAATATTACCCTCGATCTCCAGTTCTGTACCAATAATAGCATATTCTTCTGTTGGAAGGTTTGAAAAATCTACTCCTTCCAGTTCGATATAATCGTATTCTCCATTATCCTTTAAGCAGGATACCATAAAGATTCCGATCAATAGACTATATACAATTCTATTTATTATTTTCATTTTGTTCATTCTTTAGTAAAGTGTATTTAAAACTAAATCCCCATTTTCATCATATATTGGAGCATCCGGATGGTCGGCTAGCCAATTTTTAAAGCCGAACATAAGCGCATATACAGGTGCATCCACATACAACCAAATTCCGGTAGAACTTTGCCTATCTTTATATTCAGCAATTGGATCTGTACCATCCATTATTTCATTGAACTCCATCCACAATATACATTTAGTGACGGTAAACTCCCCAATATATGGATACCTGCCATTAATACCTGCATACCTGGTCCAGGGATACCACCAATCGGGTTCGGAAAGAAAGTCGCTAAAGCGCAATTTATATACCTGGCTAAAAGCCGGTATAAAATTTTCATTCGCAGCAACTTTTAATCCTAAAGTATATTCGGTATTCTGCATGTCGGCAGTTCTAAGCAACTTCACAATTAGGTTTCCTCCAATAGCGTTTTCAGAAATTGATTGAATATCCGGATCGATTTCAAAATGTGTATTTTCAATAGCTGTTGTTAAAGTATCAACGATTTCAACCTTAAACAATCTGTCATTATCAGACATTGTTCCTGAAACCAATACGGGAATTTCAATTGTTTTCTCCGTAGTAGATTCATCCTCAAACAAGAATGTAAAGTATTTTGAAGGATATTCACCTTCATCATTAACCATGTCTTCATAATAAACATAATTAACTCCTCTGTATTCGGTAATCTCGTCTTTAGAACAGGAAAGCACGAATACTAATAGGAAAAGTAGTATAGATATATTTTTTGTCTTCATAATATTTTATGTAAATGATAATTAATAGATTATTTTTTCTATCAAATAACTATTCCTGAATATTTCCAAATTCCAGTTCATTGTCAGGTAGTGGAAAAATAAAATTCTCGGGAGTTACATCTCTAAAATATTTAGTACCCATTGTTGGTATGCTGGTAAGTTGCAATCTTTTATACATATAAAATATTTGCCCTTCCAGGTAAGTTTCCTTACGTAATTCTTTAACAATAGCATCCAATACATCTTCGACACTTCCAGAAATATCGGTCAATTCTACTTCTCTTTTCTCTTTGATGGAATTTACATATTGAATGGCTTTATCCAAATCTGTTTCAAGACTGGCTTCAGCCGCAATTAACATTAATTCGGTAATTCTAATTAATGGAACCGTTCTGTGTTGAATCAAAGTAACCCAACCTTCGTCAGAAAAATATTTCTGAATTGGAACATCCTGATCATATTTTATAGAAATTGACCTATGACCAAAACCACCGATCTTCATCAAATGCAAATATCTCCAGTCGTTTCCGCCTGGTCCCGGTGTTGGGGATTGCCACCAACGAACAGGAGCAATGGTTTTCTCAAACACAAGATCGGCATAATTATCACTTGTGGTTGCCGCATGGTATTGAGTGCTATTCTCTCCAAAGTATCTATTATAATAAGTGTTCAGTTTCGACACATTGAGTGCGCATATAAGCTCATCCATGAATAATAAATCTTTTTCATCATCACTACCATTTAAGCGATCGGGACTTACCCAACTCCATTCATATTCATTTATAACTTTTTCGGCATACAATAATGCATTTACATTGTCTTTCATGGTAATATACACTCTTGCTTTCAGGGCCAAAACAGCATAATAGTTCATATGATACTTGCGTTCATCAGCGGAAAATAATATACCCTCGTAACTGCCTTTTATAGGATCAACTTCTTCAAGTATAGCTTCTGCGGCATCCAGATCTTCAAGAATTTTTGCATATACATCTGCAATGGGAAGATGAGGGAATCTTAATCTCTCATATTTTGTAACATACGGTATTTGAGGATCTTCGCTAGTACCGTCTACGTATACATCTCCAAACAATCTTAATGCATCAAAGTGGATAAATGCCCTAAGCGCTATGGCTTCAGCTTTAACCAACTTATAATCATCAGGTAAAAACAGGTCTGCATTATCATCGATATTATCCAGTATTATATTGTTATTTGCTATTGCATTATAAAGATTGTTCCAGACATTCTTAATAATTGACTTTGGGTTGGTCGATACATAATCGAAATTTGTAATTGGCAAATCAGATGACTCAACATGGTTTTGAGCCGCTTGTGCCAACGCACCATACATTAAATGGTGCCCGTACAAACTTTCGTCACTTAATGAAATATACACTCCATTTAGCATTTCATTAAAACCATCTGCCGATTTAATCTGATCTTCTAAATCGATATCTGTTACTGGTGACACATCTAACCAATCATTACATCCCAAAAAAGATTGGCTTACCGCTAATATGATAAGAATTAATATTTTATTTTTCATTTTTCCAAAATTTAAAAGTTAGCACGTAATCCGATTGTGAAAGAGCGTGCATACGGGTACGAGGTACCGCGCTCCATTTTAACTGTTGACCAGTTAAAAACATCACCCATATTAAAAGTAAGTCGTAGTGACTCTATGCCTATTTTGTTATAGAAATGTTCCGGTATATGATAATTCATATTCACAGAACTTAAATTCAAATAACTATAGTCCTGAACAAATCGATCACTAGCAGGCGTATAGCTCATATTGCCCCAACTAAGTACATTATTTTTGTATTTAACGACGTCTCCTGGCTCCATCCAGGTTTCTTCCAGTACTCTTCTATCCACATTGTAGTACTTATTTGAGTTTTCAACTTTATTCACCAAAGTTTGATTATACTTTTGTCCTCCGGTGCTATACGAAAACATAAAACCGATTTCCAAAGGTCCATAAGCTACATCTGTTCCAAAACTACCCCTTAGTTTAGCCTCTGAATCGCCAACTACTACTTTATCCTTCGCATCCCAGTCAAAAGTTGGCACCCCATCCTTTGTAAGGAAGATTTCTTTACCTGTCATCGGATCAATACCTAATGATCTGACCGCATAAATTGCAGTATTCGATCTACCTTCTTCAAATCGCACATAGAAGTTATGTGAAGATTCCATAATAAAATCATCCGCAGAGCCATAGCTTTCTTCGTATGCTTGTATTTCTGCATCAGTTAAACCTGCCTGATTACTTAGCTCGTTATAATATTTTAAGGAATTCCCAATTCCTAATATCTTTGATTTATTCTGGTAACCAGACCAGTAAACGTTCCATTTAAATTTTGCTTTATTAATCAGTTTTGCTCGCAGCGCAAACTCAAAACCTTTATTTTCCATCTCTCCAAGATTCTCTTTAAATGAATCAAATCCTATTGAAGGAGGCGTTGTGATATCCATAATCATATCACTTGTATTCTTATCGTAATAGTTGAAAGATCCTGAGATTTTATTGGCGAAAAAACCAAACTCTACACCCAAGTCAAGTGTTGTAGTTGTTTGCCAGCTCAGATTTTCATTACCCAGGGCAGCCAGGTATGTTCCCAGTCCTCCAAGATATCTCACATCGGTATAATACTGTAATACATCTTTAGCCTGATAGGCTGAGAAATTTACAGAGCCGGTTTCTCCATAAGTTCCTTTAATTTTGAACCGACTTATGACATCGTTATTTCTTAAAAATTTCTCTTTATGAATATTCCAACCTAACCCAAAACTATAAAAACCGGCAGTTTTGTCATTCGCCCCAAATTGCGAAGACCCATCTAAGCGATAGGTAAGATCAGCAAGAAACCGATTATCAAAAGTATAGTTAACACTTGCCAGACCGCCAATTAAACGAACCGTTTGTTCGGATGCAGGCGGAACTCCTCCTACTGCATAACTATTGGCGAATGCCGGGTTATTGTATTTACTTGCTGCAAATCCTTGTGCACTAAAACCAAGTAACTCTGAAGTTTTGCTAGAAACATTATAGGCCAAAGAAGCATTAATGAAATGCTTCTTGATCTCTTTCATATAGCTTAATATGGCATTCCCGTAGATTGACTCTGAAACAACATCTGAAAAAGTAAATAAACCTTTTCTTTCTGGATTTGAAGTACTCCAATATTTATAAGAATCTGGAGAAACAAATACTTTATTTTTATAATTGTTGTTTGTATAAGAAATGTTCGCTTTTAGTTTTAACCCGGATACAATTCTCCATTCTAAGGAGAAGTTATTATTGATATCCATGTATTTTGTGTGATCAGAGTTACCAACGCCCGCCTCGTACACCGGGTTATAGTTAGAAAAATAACTATAATCTTCAGTATCATATACTGGAATAACATAGCGTTCAATTAGCTGACCGTTTGAATATTGGATAGGTAAATAACCCGGCATTTTAGCATAATAGTCAAATGAACCGTAAGGGGAATTCTCAGCGTTATTTTTATCAACAGCTATTCGGTTTTTTAAGATTAGTTTATTTTTCAGATTATAATTAAGCGTAAGTGCAATCCCATAGTTTTTGCGATCTGAGCCCTTCATAACCCCAGGTTTATCACTATAATTCACGTCCAGCATATATCGTATATACTCATCTCCTCCCATAAAATTCAACGAATGTTTCTGTCCAAACGCATTTCTGGTTGGTTGTGCCATCCAGTCTGTGTTTACTCCCTTGGCAATATTTTTTTCGATGGCTGTAATTTTATGTAAGCCATTGTCGCTATCATGAAAATAATTGAATAAGCCCAGGTCTTTTTGTAAACCAAATAACTCTTCTGCGTTCAACAAATCATAAGAATCAAGATCTGGTAGACTAATTACAGTATTTAAGTTATAGCTTACTTTTACTTTTCCTGCTTCCGGTTGTTTGGTTTTAATAACAATAACACCATTTGCAGCTCTTGAACCATACATTGCCGTTGCAGCAGCATCTTTTAAGATTGTAATCGATTCGATACGGTTCATATCCATATCAATTACTTTTGTAAGTGTAGTTTCAAAATCATCCAATATAAATATTGGTGCATTTGGGTCAGAACTAAAGCTTGTTACATCAAATTCCGGATCAGTTGCGCTTAATATGGCATCACCTCTTAACCTTATTTCCGGTAAAACATTAGGATCAGAGCCAAATACGTTATTATCAACAATATTTAAGGCTGGGTCTAATAACACTAAACTTCTAATTACATTATCAGTCCCCATTGACATTAATTCATCAGCTTCAACAATAGTCGCTGTTCCGGTAAAGCTTTCTTTTCGAATTTGCACAATACCGGTTACAACAACTTCATCCACTTCTTGAACATCTTTAACAAGTCTGACATCCAACGACTGACTCCCCTCTACTTCAATTTCCTGGTTTACAAAGCCAATAAAAGAAAATGAGACGGAAACCTTTGCATTCGGAATGAGCAAAGAGTAGTTTCCGTTAGCATCGGTAACCGTTCCTGCACTTGTTCCTTTTACATAAACTGTAACACCGGGTATAGCCCCCCCTGTTTCATCGGTTACTTTACCGCTGATGGTTACTTTTTCGGGCTCCTGTTGTGCGACAACCGTTTTGGGCGAAGTCTGTTTCAGTATTACCACTTTATCAATTACTTCATAAGTTAAAGTGGTATTCCTCAAACAATCGTTTAATATTTCTTCCACGGTAGCCCCTTTGTAGTTGGCTTCCTCTAACCATACCCCCTCAACATCTTCAAGGTCGTATACAAAGGTAAATTCACTTTTATTGCGAATCTCTTTTAAAACATCTTCGAGAGACTGGTTGCTTATTTCAATATTCAGCCTGGTGTTTTGTGAATAAACACTGGCCGTCAATTGAACCGAACAAACTACCATTAACATGAATATTAGTTTCATCACCAATAAAGGTTTGTTGAGTTTCTTCCGAGAGAAACCCATAGTTTCAATTAAATGCATAAATTTGTATTTAGGTTTACATTTCAATTCCTGGCAGGGAATTGTATTATTGACTATAAACCAGGGTTGTGTCAGCAACCTTGGTTTTTTATTTTATTATAGTTCAACCCCTTCAGGGTTGCTATTTACTTGGTTACTATCCCCTGGGTTTCACCCAGGGTTATTCAAAGTTAAAACCACTTCATGGTTGATTTACAATACTTTTCAATTCCATTCTTTTAAATAAAATTTACGAGCTACGTCATAACCCTGAAAAGGGTTAAAATATGAATAACCACGGGTGATAACCCGTGGACACTTGCGCTCTAAAACCAAGAACCTCCGCTTATAGCGGAGCAAGCTATGAAGGGGTTCAACCCTTCTTCATATCATTCCATAATAGTGATATTATTCTCGTGAACCTCAAAGCGGACTTTATTGGTGGCAGCCAATATTTCCAGTATTTTATCAATATTCTCGTATCGTTTTACTTCTATATTAAATCGTTTGTCTTTGAGTGACGGATTCATATAAAACAGGTTGGCATCATACCATCTGGCCAGTTTGTCCATTACCACTTCCAATCTTTCACCTTCGCAATAAATAATGCCTTCCTTCCACAAAGCATAAACTTTGGCATCTACATTATGAACAGCAAACATTTTTTCTGTATCGTGAATAACAGCTTGTTGTTCGGGTTTGATAATCACCTCTTCCGAAGCTTTGCGAAGTTTAACACTTCCTTCTACCAGGGTCGTTGCTACCCTATCAGTTTCACGATATGCTTCAATATTAAACTCGGTTCCCAGCACCTCCACCTCAATATCTTTTACATCCACAATAAATGGTCGGGCTTTATCCGTTTCCACATCAAAATATACTTCACCGCTTACCCACACTTTTCGTTTATTACTGGCAAACTGTACAGGGTATTTTATCTCTGAGTCAGAGTTTAACCACACTTGCGTTCCATCCGATAAGGTAATATGATACTCTCCCCCACGAGGAACCTTAACGGTATTATACTTGGTCTCTAAATTTTTATTGCTGGAACCGGTATAAGCTAGTTGTCCGTTTAAGTTCGTGATTAACGTGCCATCGCTCTCCAATATACTATCGTTTTCTGCGGATTCCAGCTGAACGGCTTTACCATCGTCCAACATAAGAACTGCCTTAGAAGAACCAGGTTTAATCTCAACCTGCGCTAACCGAGCAGGTTGATCTCCCATAATCCGAGAAACAAAGTAAACCGTGCCAGCTAATAATGCAATAATTAATATGACTGCTACACGACCAATCCACAAAGGCATCCTTCTTATTTTACCTGCTGTTTTAATCTCCAGGTTAATCTGCTTCCAGGCTTTTCGCGAATCAATACGATCAACATACTTATCTCTCACCTCTCTTTTCTTACCTCTCTTAATCGTTTCGTATAACTTCTGGTTCTCTTCCGATTCTTCTAACCACTTTTGAAGCATAGCTGTTTCCTCAGCTGAAAGCTCCCCACTAACCTCCTTGGAAATGAGTTGGGCAATTTTATATTCAAATTCAAAGTTTTCCATGGTATCCTTTGTTTTCTACTAATAAAACAATCGAAAAATTTAAGGGGATGAATGGAGGGATAAAAAAATGTATTTTTTTTTATTAGTGTTGATTAGTCATTCGACATTAGTCAATGGTCAGTAGATATTCGTTAAGTTGCTTACCTATTCACCCCCTTCGGGGATGATACATTTAGGTTGAGAAACCATCGGCTTCACCGGTGGTTATTCATAGTTAAGCCAGTTCCTGGCAATTTATTTACATGATTTGTAATTATAGAGCAATTTACAACCCTAGAAAACTTACAGAGAAATCACAAAATAAGATTCTTAATTACTCCAAACCTTACCTGCCTCTAATATGTCCTAACAAGGACAAAACTATGAATACTTATTCCGAAGAATTGCGGTAACCGTGGGTAAAATCCGCGACATCACTAACTCGTCAAAGCAGCCCTAAAGAGTACATCTTTGTACAACTATTTAAAACAAACCATAAGGTTAAATAAGCAATGCCCAGAATGGGCTTAACTATGAATAACCGTGTGTGCAACGCACGGCATCATGACGCATTACACACCAGCCCCGATAGGGGTTGAACTTAAAGAATGATTGTTGTTCCTTAAGGTCTGTATCACCAAAACATGATCAACATGTCAAGCTATCGCCAAATACTTTACCACATTATATTTCGCACAAAAGGAAGCGAGAAAACACTAAACATGGGATACTCGAGTGAGCTCTTCAACTATATTTGGGGTATTATCCAAAAGAAAAACGGTTTTCTTTACCGCATTAATGCCATGGAAGAGCATGTACATATGTTATCCGATCTCCATCCGAGCATTGCTTTGGCTGATTTTGTAAGGGATATAAAAACAGCATCATCAATAAGACTTAAAGAAACAGGTCATTTCCCTTATTTTAAAGGCTGGGCGGATGGATATGCAGCACTTACCTATGCTTATTGGGACAAAGAAAAAATAATCAACTATATCAAGAACCAACAAGAGCATCATCAAAAAGAAACGTTTGAGGAAGAATACCTCAGATTACTAAAGGAGCATAATATTGAAGTTGACATGAAATTTTTCCCGTGAGCATTTGTTCACCCCCTTTCGGGGATGATACATTGGAGCTCAGAAACCACCGGCTTCACCGGTGGTTATTCATAGTTAAGCCAGTTCCTGGCTTTTCATCCCCATAATGTACAACAGGTTTGAATAACACATTAATAACCTGTAATTTTATAATTGGTAGTAGCATAAACATGTCCCGATAGGGACAAAACTAGGAATACTTGTTCCGAAGAATTGCGGAAACCGTGGGTAAAATCCGCGACATCGCTAACTCGTCAAGGCAGCCCTAAAGAGTACATCTTTGTACAACTATTTAAAACAAACCATAAGGTAAAAGCAATGCCCAGAATGGGCTTAACTATGAATAACCGTGTGTGCAACACACGGCATCATGCCATATTGTACACCAGCCCCGATAGGGGTTGAACTTAAAGAATGATTGTTGTTCCTTAAGGTCTGTATCACCAAAACATGATCAACATGTCAAGCTATCGCCAAATACTTTACCACATTATATTTCGCACAAAAGGAAGCGAGAAAACACTAAACATGGGATACTCGAGTGAGCTCTTCAACTATATTTGGGGTATTATACAGAAGAAAAATGGTTTTCTTTACCGCATTAATACCATGGAAGAGCATGTACATATGTTATCCGATCTCCATCCAAGCATTGCTATGGCTGATTTTGTAAGGGATATAAAAACAGCGTCATCAATAAGACTAAAAGCAACAGGTCATTTCCCTTATTTTAGAGGCTGGGCGGATGGATATGCAGCACTTACCTATGCTTATTGGGACAAAGAAAAAATAATCAACTACATCAAGAACCAACAAGAGCATCATCAAAAAGAAACGTTTGAGGAAGAATACCTTAGGTTGCTAAAGGAGCATAATATTGAAGTTGACATGAAATTTTTCCCGTGAGCATTTGTTCACCCCCTTTCGGGGATGATACATTGGAGCTCAGAAACCACCGGCTTCACCGGTGGTTATTCATAGTTAAGCCAGTTCCTGGCTTTTCATCCCCATAATGTACAACAGGTTTGAATAACACATTAATAACCTGTAATTTTATAATTGGTAGTAGCATAAACATGTCCCGATAGGGACAAAACTAGGAATACTTGTTCCGAAGAATTGCGGAAACCGTGGGTAAAATCCGCGACATCGCTAACTCATCAAGGCAGCCCTAAAGAGTGCATCTTTGTACAACTATTTAAAACAAACCATAAGGTAAAAGCAATGCCCAGAATGGGCTTAACTATGAATAACCGTGTGTGCAACACACGGCATCATGCCATATTGTACACCAGCCCCGATAGGGGTTGAACTATTCAACTAACCAACAACCAATGACCATTACTTACTGACTAAAACTCCTTTAGCAGCAGAGCCAATAAAAAGTAGTAATCCTTCAGCGTAATCCTCAAGGTTTTAAGCGCATTGTATTTAAGTGTTTTCACAGTGTTTATAGAGACTCCCAGGTTAGTGGCTATCTCCTGGTTTTGCATGCCTCGCAGGCTTAAGTTCATGATGTTCCTGCTTTGCTCTGGAAGGGCGTTTACAGCCTGGTATATAATTCGGTAAGATTCTTCTTCGATGATTTTATGGCTGATATCTTTTTCAAATGCCTTATCGACTTCTTCTTCGTATTTTCGTCCTTGTTCTTCTTTTTTAATACGATTAAGGCTGATGTTTTTTACCATCACATACAGAAAGGATTTTAAGGAGCTTATATCATCGTAGCTCTCACGGTTATTCCATAACTTTATAAAAGCTTCCTGTGCAATATCCTCGGCAATATCTTCATCTTTTACATACGATTTGGCTACCACACACATCGAGGGGTACAACTGCTCAAAAAGTTCTTCAAAAGCTAAGGTATCTCCCTTTTTTATTCTATAAAATAGTTTTTCTGCAGCCATACGCCCCAAAAATAGGGATTGGTTATGAAAAAACAAAAGAAATAAAATTATGGGCTTGATTTAAAACATAGCAAGGAGGTTAAATTGCATCAAATCGGTCAATGGCCGGTTAGATATAAAGCTAAATGCAGGGAGCGATGAGAGGTAAGCTGAGAATGAAATATCCATTGGCCCGTTCTCCTTGTTCCGCTCTTCGCCCTTTAGCAAAGGGGCATTCTAACCCACCTTTTCAATTACGATTTCAATAAATTAGTAATTCAAAGAAGGGTTGAACCCTTGTTTTAGCTCTTGATTGGGATTAGTAATGAATAATCCGCCTTAAACTCCCCTCACCGCAACCTCCACCTTTTTTTGCAAGATAAGTTTTACCGCTTCCGAGTTTTTAGCTACCGCAACTATATTAATTGTTTTATTTACCACATAACCTTTAGGAATCTCCAATACAATCCTGGCTGTTTTTGAGGTAAGCGATTCTACCTCGGAAATATTTTTAGAAAAGTACTTGCCTTCGACCAAATCGCCCATATAAAAGGTAACTGCTCTATACCTTTTCGCATTTTCACCTGCCAGCGAAAGCTTTAAGGTATACTTATTCGCAGATCGTACCTCATCTATTCTTTCAATATGTATTTTGGGTTGTTTACGCTGCTTACCCAGGTTGGTGTACTCCTTTAACCCAGTTCCCGGCAGACCATTTTTATACCGATACTCAGCGGTTAGTCTTCCTTGTCGGTCGTAGTGTTTACATTGTCCGCTAATGGCCCCGTTTTCATATGTCAACTCTTTCCATACCTTGCCGTTTTTAAAGTAGGCCAAATAAGTTCCATGTTTCTTATCTTCCACATAATTCATCCGGGAAGCCATTTCTCCACTTTCCCAATAACGGATACTCTCGCCATGACGAATCCCCTTGCCTTCATGGTTGTATTTCATGTTGACCTTCCATTTTACAGGTCGGCTCGGATCGCTTCCATAGTGAATGTTTTTTACGAATGCCCCTTTTTTTATCGGCTTGGCTTTTTCAATGACTTCCTTTCTTTGTTCGGCTAGGTTAAAATTGATTTTCAACCCCATTTCATCGCCATATTCAACTACAACAAACAAGGCAACCAATAAAAACAGAATTAAAAATGGCATTATCTTTTTCATATGACTTGGGGTTAATTATTAACGAGAATCAAATTCTTGTCCACAGATTACACGAATTAAACGGATTAAATAGTATTGCTTCTTAAGGTTTTCAAAAGGAAAACAAAGAACCTGTGTTAATCTGATTAACCTGTCCACTGACAGACGATTCTGTGTATAAAGGGCAAATGGAATTACGTAGATATATCGATTATTTGTTCGTAAAAACCTCGATGGAACTCATGTTGCCTCCGCCCCTATTCGGACTTCCGGCAGCAATATAAACTTTGTTGTCCCAGTAAATAGCTGTGCTGCCGTGCCTTCCTATTTTTAAGGGAGAAAGCTGACTCCATTTCAACGTTTCCAAATCTAAGCACTGTGTTTCGTTGTGGGCTTTGTCCTGACCTGACTCTCCGCCAAAGTAAATGATTTTATTGTGGATTTGAACAGCTCCTCCTGCGGCAGTGGGTACCGGTAAATTATACTTTAATGTCATCCATTTATCCGTAGCAAAATCATACACATCTACTTCCGGTATGGTAGCACCAAAAAAGGCGGTAAAATTGTCGGGGTGATGCACACTGGTGTTTCTTCCTCCAACGCAATATATCTTCTGGTTAAACAGCACGGCCGAAAAATGATCTCTCAGATGCGGCGCTTTGGTCAAACTCCCCCATTTCTTCGTATTTAAATCGTAATAATCGAATCGGTTGGTCGTTCCGCTGGTGTGGCCATATTCAATTCCTCCAATTAAATATATCTTATCCTGATACAATACAGCTCCTGCACTTCCTCTTTGGTATTCCATCGGTATTTTAGGCCCTTTCACCCATTTATCTTCTTTGGGATAGTACTCCCATATGTTTTCCACAGGTGTTTCCTTCGGATATTTACCCGTCATAGCGCCCACTATATAAATTACATCATCTTTCCAAACGGCCTGGAAGTGATGGATTTCCATTGGTGTCTTACCTTTGGTTTCCCATGTATTATTTACAGGATCGTATACATTGACCGGTTTTACACCTCTTCCTCCTATGAGGTAAAATTTACCCTGAAATTGAACAAAAGCATTTTCGTGACGTCCCACCGCCTCACCTGCCGGATTCAGAGGTTTCCAAATATAATTTTCAATTGTATTTTGGGCCGGTAATAAAGTAAAACACGATAGCAATACCGAAAGAAATAATAGTCTTGATGATTTCATATGCAAATAGATCGTTATATTTCACCTGTCTGTTAGCTGACGGGGATTATTGTACAAATGTAAATATATGGAATTGAAGTGAGGAATTATCAGCTTTGTCATCAAAATCAATACTGTCCAGTAAGATTTATTAGATTTTCTGTCTGCCCGATCATGCCAGTCTAGCTAAGAGTTGATGTCAAGGCTAAAGCCTAAGGATAGACAGATATAGCTCCACCTTAAAAGGCGGAGTTATAGGATATAACTTGCAGCATAGTTAATCATAATAATTACAACAAACCCCAAAGTCCATTGCCTAGGGGTTGTTAAATGTTTTGCTATTCGTATTATACCGTTTATTAATCAAACTGCGTCTTTTGTTCGCTTCACATCTAAAGCCACTTTGATTATATATCCGTATTACAATCTTTCTACTTCATAATAGTAAGCAATTGCTTTGTTACCTTTTTCATCATAAAAACCGCCTCCCAGCTTTAATTCTCCTGCTTCAAGGTCCACTGATACTTCAGCAGCCGTATAGGCCTCGTTAAACTTACACGCTACCACTTTATCGCCCAACATAACAAAAGGCTTATTCAGTTTTAGCGAAACACCATCAGGAATAGCTTCAGTACCTTTAGTAGCCTTGACTCCTGGCACTGTTGCATCCATTTTCAATCCGCTTTCCTTAGGATAACGGGAAATTGAGATTTTGTATTTGCCTGCTTGCATAACTTCTGTAAGCAAATATCCAGCATCAAAAGCCTTACCTGCACGAATCATATTCTGGTTCCAAGGAATAGGTTGCTCATTGTGCATATCGTGACAAGTAAGAAAAGACGGATTTTCATGTTCCGTACCTAGTTTAATTACAGGATATTCAAAATCCTTTTCTGCCCTACTCCACCAATCATTATAGAAATCCTGCATCAGTTTAACTTGCTCCGGATGTTGGTCGGCAATATTGTTCTTTTGACCGGGATCAGCAGTGATATCGTACAATTCCTTGCCATTATTTAAACGCCATTTGGTAGTCATCACACAGCTGTTTCGTCCTTTTACAGGCCATTGGATACGCTGCGTATCGGTTACCAGCATACGTTTGTCGAAATCAATATCGGAAGTTTTACCGTACAACAAGCTGGTTATCGAAGTTCCATCCATTTCGTACTTGTAGGTTGCGCTTAATCCGCATAAATCAACCAACGTCGGAAGTACATCCACATGGGCGGCAAGGCTGTTTACATCTTTTCCTCCGACAAGTTCGCCGTTGGGCCATCTGATAAAAAACGGAACACGGTGCCCTCCGTCGTAATGACTTCCTTTCTGCCCGCGCATTCCGGCATTATAACCTGTATAAGATTCAGTCTTTTTGTTATAGCGAAATCCGGCAGCGGTACCGTTATCCGTCATAAAAATCAGGATGGTATTATCTACCATCCCTTGGGCTTCCAAATGCTGTGCCAGCTGTCCAAAACGTTCGTCCAGCTGGGTAATCATACCATAAAAGTTCTTCTGCACTCCTTGTAAGGGAGCATCATCGTACATAGAAACATACTTTTCCTCCACATTATATGGCCCATGAGGCGCATTTAACGATAAGTATGCAAAAAAAGGTTTGTCCCGATGTTTATCGATGAACCTGGTTGCCTCGTCGAAAAACACATCAGTACAATACCCTGTGTTTTTTTCGGGAACACCATTTCTAAAATAAGTGTCGTCAAAATAATCGTTGTTCCAGTAATCCGGTGTTTGTCCTACTCCTCCTCCATTATGGTGGAAAGTCTCCTGAAAACCCCTGTCGTGCGGACGAAAGGGATAGTTATCGCCCAAATGCCATTTACCAAACATACCGGTAGCATATCCGTTGGCAGCAAACACATCGGCCAAAGTGGTTTCCCGCTCATGTAACGAAGAGCAACCCCCAATGGTATGCCATACCCCATTACGGTTGCAGTTACGTCCGCTCATCAGCCCCCCTCGGGTAGGCGCGCAGGTAGTACCTACATGAAAATTGGTTAAACGTACACTCTGCGAATGGAACTTATCCAAATTCGGTGTTTGGATAACGGTATTTCCATGACAGGCCAGATCGCCATACCCTTGATCATCGGTGATAACAAGGATCACATTAGGTTTGGTTTCATTTTTTGATTCCGATGTTTTATTTTGCGTGCAGCTGACTAAAAATAATAGTAATGCAAGCACAACGAATGTTGTTTTTAGTTTCATTATACTTTAATATTATAATTTTAGCACTCCCATCCCCAAATCTTAGATCCGTTACTTCCCCGGTGTTAAGCCCAAGGGAAAAAATCTGATTTACCGGATGGTTGTTTTATATCTCAATGTTATAGGCTAATAGCTACGAGCCACAAGCTAAATTTACAATTGATAATATTCGTCTATGTTTAATTCGTCTCCAACCTCTTTTTGCAATGTCTTAAAGTCTGCGAACATTTGCTTGATCCGCTGTTTATGCTCGGGGTTATCCGCAATATTATTCATTTCCAGGGGATCCGATTTTAAATCGAACAACTTTACCTTCTTCACCTCCGGGTACAGAATCAGCTTATAACCATCTTTACGAATCATTCGCTGCAGACTTAAATATCCTCCATATATTCCGTTGTAATTACTGTGGGTTTGTTCTCCCATAGCCAATGGCATTACGCTATTGAAAAATACCGAATCGGTTTGAGTACTTCCTGCCAAATCAAGGGCCGTTGCCATGGCATCTTGAAGATAGATTTCGGCATCTACTTTTTTACCTTTTTCCAGTCCGGGGCCAATTATCATAAACGGAGGGCGAACACTGTGGTCGTACATATTTTGTTTTCCGAACAAACCATGATCACCTACCGCCAATCCATGATCGGCACTATATATAATGTAAGTATTGTCGGCCTTGCCGCTTTCTTCCAAGGCTTGTAATATTTTACCGACCTGAGCATCCAGATGCGAAATACTGGCATAATATTCTTTCTTATGAACTTGCGTAGCATATTTAGTACGCGGGAAAGGAGCCAAAGCAGCATCCCTTAACGAAGGTCCGTTACCAATAAAATCAGCCTCGGGATAAAGTTCCCGGAAGCTTTCCGGAACGGTTAACGACTCTGCATCATACAAGTCCTGAAACTCTTGTGGGGCCTGACGGGGATCGTGAGGGGCATTGAACGCCAAATACATAAAAAATGGCTTGTCGCTTGTTTTAGCCTGGTTAATAAAGCTTATGGCATCATCACGCAATGCCTCGGACCAGTGCTGGCCTCCTTCCCAGAATCCACCATGTTTAGGATCTGTAGGCAACCAGGAATCGTCTTCCTTGCTCAAAGGCCGGTTATATCCTACCGGCATAAAATCGCGATAGTCTTCTCCTTCCTTCAAGTTTTTAAACTTCTTCACCATGGCAGCGTGATCCCAATTATCTTTTGGCATTCCTCCCCTAACATGGGTCGTATGGTTAAAATGTTTCTCGGCAGGTAAATGAACATGCCATTTACCCGTCATGTAGGTTTCATACCCCTGATCCTGCATCATTTGCCCCCACGACTTTGCTTTGCCCTTATCCACTAACTTAACCCCTTCATTAGCAACCCAAACCGGCTTACCCGTATTTAACATGGCCCTGGAGGCCACGCAAACAGCACCGCTCCACGAACCCATATTAAAGGTGTTTGTAAAGGTAACTCCTCCGTTCACCAGTTTATCCAAATTAGGGGTAATTACCTCGTTATTACCTAGTGCATGAATAGTAGCGTGACATTGGTCATCGGCAAAAAGAAAGACTATGTTGGGTTTTTCAGGTATTTTTTTGGTCTCTTGTTTTGGTTGCTGACATGCAAAAAACAGAGTGGCCAGTACGCCAAGTAATAAAAATGATTTTTTCATTGTATTTTGTATATGGTATATCTATAGGTTTCTTACGGTTTGGCTTATTCAATAAATGGTTCAGTTATTCATCTACCGTTATTTCAATGGAATGGCTGATACCTGATTTTGAAAATGTAGGTTTTGCATTGGCCGACACAGGGAAGGCATCATCCCAGGAATATACAGAAATTGTAGCTTTTCCCTTACTTAAAGCTTTTACTTTTCCAAACTTGTTGATATCAATCACACTACTATTGCTCGATTCCCAAATAATATTCTTACGGGTTGCATCTTGCGGATATACCATACAATTTAAATTAAGTTCCTCTCCAGGCTTCAGTGCTGATTTTGGGGCATGAATCATCAATCCTTTCACATCCTTTTGTTGGTACGAATCGATCACTTTTCCCAGTTTATCGTATGCTTTTCGTTGTTCCATGCTCAGCACACTCACATCCAACCCACTGTGCAGCATCACCTTAAATCTTCTTTCCACAACCGTATCACCTGCTTTTTCAAGAGAATCCGTTCGTAAATCAAAGAACCTTCCATTAGGGTATTCGGTACACGGAGCATAACGCTTAAAGTCCTTGTTAAAAGCATATACCAACAACTCCTCATCGCTGGTATAGGGTTGGTTATTGTTGTACCAGGTATAAATCACATCACGTGCCTCTTCCTTGTTACCCATGACCTGAGGCCAAAAACTGATACCGTCGAGTTCATTCTTTCCTGGAATTTCAATACCTGAAGCCTCGGCAATGGTTGGAAAAACATCCGTTACATCGACCAGCCCATCATATTTCCTGATTCCCATATTTCCTGCCTTTATTATCCCCGGCTGGTTTAGTACCATCGGCACATGGAGCCCATTATCCGTATTCCCACCTTTCCGACCGGGGTACACCTTGCCATCGGGAAAAACATGGGCAAAACATTCTTTGGTACCATTATCGCCCATGACTACAATCAGGGTATTTTCCCTTAAGTTTAACTCATCCAGTTTACCTACAACCCTGCCTATCAATTTATCCATGTACGAAATCATATCCGGAAAGTACCTTCTATCATCCCCTTTCTTTTTGTTCTGGGCATTTCGACCTTCGTCAAACTCATCAAAGAGTTTTTTAGGACGTGTATCTGGTGTAGGCTGATGTTCGTCGTGCACCAGCAACATGGGGTAGTACAAAAAAAAAGGTTTATCCTTGTTCTTTTCAATAAAATTTAAAGCATAGCGGTTGCAAATATCGGGACCATACCATCGCCTGCCAGTTTCCGGGTCCAGATCGGTCCGTAACTGGTAGTCACGAATCTCTCCATTGACAATCAGGTTTGGATTAATAAACCGCTTTCCTTCGGTAACAATATCAAAAGCACAAAACTCGTCCCAACCAAATTCAAAGACATAATCCTTCCCGGGTATTTCCTTCGTTCCCCTGCTCTGCTTCCACTTCCCGAATAACCCTGTGGCATACCCTTGTTGCTTGAAAACATCGCCAAAAGTAATATCCGAACTATGTTGAGCCTTACACCTTAAAAAATTGCGTTGGTTATATTTTCCGCTCATCAAGGCAATTCGTGTGGGCTCACATAAGGGATAGGCAAATGCATTGGTACACATCAAACCGGTTTCGGCCAATTTGTCGATGTTGGGTGTTGCAATGGTTTCATTTTCAAAATCGCCACGTAATGAACTTACCCGGTTCGCACCATATGCAGTTACACCGTAGTGGCTCAAATCATCTATCAGGATAAGAACCACATTGGGTTTAGCTTTTGGGGCAGATGATTGAGCACTTATACAAATATTGGTCAAAAGCAATACAAGCAATAGTAGGAATATGTTTTTTGCCATTATATTTCCTTTTCTAAACTTAAGTCAATCCTTCCTTTTTCTGCTGATATAAGGTGCGCTTTTATTATAAGGTTATCAGCTGCTTTTATTTTTATTAGATGTGAGTTATTCCCATATCCTTTCAAAGCAGGCACTGTCGACTTTTTGATTTCTTTTCCGTTTTTATCCGAAACAGAAAACACAAGCGTACAATTTTCGTTGGATGCATACACGTAATCTATAAGCAATTGGTTTTCTTTAATTTTAGTAGCAACCTCTAAAGAATTCTTAAATACCTCCCCTTCGTATCTATCCTTTACTTTTTTATTGATTGGTACCAGTTTATAACTGCGGACCCAATCGTAATATGCCGTATTTATTTCCGGGTTTTCCAACTCTTCCGCCGAAGGTGCAGGTTGCCAGTCGTATGTTTCGGTAACCATATTAATTTGCATGGGCCTGTCAAACGGTTTTTTTGAGATATCTTTTCTAATCTGAACCGTATCAAACAACTCGTCATCGGCATAAAACATCACTTCCTCTGCGTCCTTCCACCAGGCACCATAAATATGGTAATCCTCATAAACCGGGCTATCCAGTATGTGTCCCGTCCCTCTGGATATAAAAGTTTCCTTATGCTCACCACATTTCACATAACGATAATGCGTATTGCAGTTCATCCCGTTCTTAAATTTCTCAAACCGGGTACTGCCGCCCACTGCTTCCTGAATATCCAGTTCCTGGCTGTAACTGTCGTTGTCACAATCGTCGTTTTCTGTAAAAGGAACCTTATCATTCGACATCCAAAATGTGGTTGACATGGCTATTTTTGATGCTTTGGCTTTGCACTCATAATATCCAAAATGAGCTTCTTTTGTTTTTGAAGATACGGCCCCCCCGTACATGGTATAATTGCCTTTGGGTTCTTTCAATACACCACTTTTAATTTTAAGATTGCCATCTGCAACAGATACCGCTTCCGGATTAAACCAGGCCGGAGCACGTCCTTTCCATCCTCCGTTAAACCGATTCATCCATTTGCTTTTATCTAACTGGTCCCCGTTGAATTCATCAGAAAACTGAGCGTTTATCACCCAACGGTATCCTTTGGGTGGTTTAGGAGGTTTCGCAAATGTTAATGCTGTAAAAAATAAGAGTAGCGCTCCTACAATAATGGACTTTTTCATGGCTTAAACTTTAGATACATTTTATTTTATCCGATAAAATCAAAATTACTATTTGCATCTGTAGCAAAAGACAAATAATCCAAACGATAAAAGGGGGGTTTTGAAAAATTACCTACGCTTTGTTTTAATTATTGTAAATTAACACCTTTAATAACGGTTAAATTTTGATTTAACCCCTCCAATAGTTAAGATTTTCTCCTTGCGACAACTCTCCAAGAAATGTATCTTCGCTATAATTTGTAACACTAAGAATGATAATCTATGCTAGTATTTAAGCAATCGATAACCAAACTCTGTATTTTAGGAATACTGAGTAGTTTTTTTTTACATCTATCGGCGCAGGTAGATAAGCCAAACTGGGACAACGAGACTGTTTTTGCGGTCAATAAAATGCAAGGACGTGCAACCTCTTATTCTTTCGCAAGTTTAGAAGATGCGTTATCCGGAGACAGAAACAAAACGGATATAACCTTCTTAAACGGGAATTGGAAATTTAGATACACCAAGAAAGTAGGAGAACGTTCACAAGATTTTTTCAAGAACAGTTTTGATGCGCAGCAGTGGGACAACCTAGAGGTTCCTTCGAACTGGGAACTGAAAGGATACGGACAACACGTTTATGTAAACTCCAACTTTAAGGTGGACTTAAAACCGCCGCATTACCCTTGGGAAACGGAGGTTGGACAATACAAAAGAACTTTCGACTACAACGAGAATTGGAAGGATCGCCAGGTGATTTTGCATTTTGGCGGTGTTACTTCGGCCTTTACCTGCTGGGTTAACGGTAAAAAAGTGGGGTACAGCGAAGACAGTTGCCTTCCGGCAGAATTTGACATTACCGACTATCTGAAGGATGGTGAAAACACGGTTTCGGTTGAAGTTTACCGGTGGACGTCCGCTAGTTTCCTTGAAGACCAGGATCATTGGCGATTGAGCGGAATTCATCGTGAAGTGATGATACTGAGCCAGCCGAAAGTATCCATCAACGACTTTTTTGTACGTACCAAATTTGACGAGCAATTCAACAATGCCAAACTTCAAATACGCCCTCGATTAACCGTAACCAACAAAGCGGATATTAAGGGAATGATGGTGGAAGCTAAATTGTTTGATACCAACGGCAAAGAAATCATCAAACCCATGCACATTGATGCCAACAAAATATTTAACGAGTGGTATCCACAGCGCGACAACGTTTATTTCGGCCTGCTGGAGCAAGAGGTTACGTCCCCATTCAAATGGTCCGCAGAGAAACCTTATTTATATACTTTGGTTCTAACTTTAAAGGATAAATCAGGGCAAGCTATCGATATCCGTTCTCAAAAAGTTGGATTCAGGGATGTGACCATCGATGGCAGTGTGATGTTGATTAATGGAAAAAAAGTAAAACTATATGGGGTCAATCGTCACGATCACGACCACATCCACGGGAAAGCGCTTACCCGGGAAGATATGGAAGAGGACATTAAACTATTAAAGCGATATAATCTAAACGCCATCAGAACCTCTCACTACCCCAACGATCCTTACGTGTACGATTTATGCGACAAGTACGGAATTTACGTGATGGACGAAGCCAATTTAGAAACCCATGCCGTTCGAGGATTATTGAGCAACCAACCAACATGGGCAGCCGCCTATGTGGATAGGGCCATCCGAATGGTGGAAAGAGATAAAAACCATGCTTCCATTATTTCGTGGAGTTTAGGCAATGAATCAGGTAGTGGCCCCAACCACGCTGCCATGGCCGCCTGGATTAAAGATTATGATGATACCCGATTCTTGCATTACGAAGGTGCACAGGGAAACAAATACCACAAATACTATAAAAAGTATGGTTCTAAAGAATATAAAGAATACGAAAGCGTGCATGGTGCCAACCCAACCGACATGCCCTATGTGGATGTATTAAGCCGTATGTATCCAACACTTGAAGTGCTTACCAGCATGGCTAACGACCCCTATATTCAACGACCTGTTATGATGTGCGAATATGCACACGCCATGGGTAACTCTTTGGGTAACATGATGGAGTATTGGGATATTATTCATCAACACGACAACATACTTGGTGGTTTTATTTGGGATTGGATTGATCAGGGAATCCTGGAACACGACGAAAACGGTAAACCTTATTATGCCGTTGGCGGTGATTATGGCGACAAAGTGAATGCAGGCAATTTTTGTTTAAATGGCATCATAGCCTCTGACAGAACACCTAAACCTCAGATAGAGGAATGCAAGTACGTATATCAACCCATCACTTTTGAAAACATTGATATTGCTAAAGGAAAAATCCGAATTAAAAACCGCCAATGGTTCAGCAGTACCAATAACATGAAGTTTAAATGGGAATTAAGTCAGGATAGCAAAGTGATTGAATATGGCACATTAAGCAATGTGATTATCAGCCCTGAGGATTTTATGGAAGCCACTATTCCATTCAAAAAACCAAGACTAGTTGCTGGAGCCGAATATTGGTTGAGAATAAGTGCACATTCAACCCAAGAACAGTACTGGGCTCCCAAGGGTTTTGAAATTGCCAAGCAACAGTTTAAGCTTCCATTTTACGTTGAACCTGAAGAAAAATCCATCACAGGATCGCCCATCCAAAAGGAACAAAATGGTGATATGATCAAGTTTTACAACCAGGCATTCTCATTGTTGGTATCTCAGAAATCCGGTTTTATCGAATCGTTAACGTTAGCAGGAATAGAAGTATTATCTGAGCCATTAAAACCTTATTTCTGGCGTCCTTCAACGGACAACGACGAACGTGGCTGGAAACCTCAAGTAAACAACAAATTCTGGATGGATGCGGGTTCCAGATTAAAGCTGGATCAATTTGAGGTGGTTAATAAATCAGACGAATCTGTTACGTTACAATCGAGCTACCACATTGAGGATAAAGTTACTCTGACATTAGACTACCTGATACATGCCGACGGCACTGTTAAAGTAAGCTATACTTTAGATGCCAATAAAAACCTTCCTGATTTGATTAGGGTAGGTATGCAAACAGGAATTCCGAAAAACCTGAATAATATGGATTATTATGGAAAAGGACCATGGGAAAATTACACGGACCGTGCCGAATCGGCAGAAGTAGATATTTACCAGGGAACAGTGCGTGATTTTGTGTTTGAATATGCCCAGCCGCAAGAATGCAGTAACCGCACAGGTGTCCGTTGGTTAAAATTAAGAGATGCCAGGCGAAAAGGGGTTATGATTAAAGGAACGCAACCATTAAGTATTTCTGTTTGGCCATGGACAGCCCAATCTCTTGAAACAGCGCGACATACCAACGAACTGCAAAAAGAGGATTACAACACCGTAAATATTGATTTGATTCAAACCGGCGTTGGCGGCTGTAATACCTGGAGTGATAAAGCTAAACCAATTATCAAATATCAGGTTCCTGCCGGCAAATATCAATATTCGTTTGTGATTAATGCAGCTAAATAGACCCTATTTGAAACAGTAGATGATATGAGGGTTTTACAACAAGTAAAGCCCTCTTTTTTTATCAGATTTTTTGTTGAAGTTAACGAATTACCTCCCCTGTTAATGTAGCGACGACGATGTTTTTACAAGACGGGAATCGTACCCCTCCTTCAAAAAGAGAAGAGCTAATATGATTGACTAATAGGAATTTGAATATGAAGACATCTATCCGAACAATTAATGGCCATACCCATTAGATTTGCCCCAGAACATATTTTGTCCACGCCCGACAAAACCAGAACCCTGACAGCGGTATCATTCACTCCTTAAATATGGTGCATACAACCTTCCTTGCCAGGTATCTCGTTCCTTCAATCGTTTTTCAACCTTCGCTACAAACTCGAAGTTCTTCAGTCCCCATTTGGGAGCTATCAACAATTCTTTGGGTGATTGGCTGATAAAACGCTCCATGACAATGTCGGGGTTTAATTTTTCAAGAAAATCCACCACCAGGTCAATATATTCGTCCGCATCATAAAGTTTTATGTTGCCCCGATTTTTCAAGTACGCCTCACCCATGGCTGATCCCCGCACCAATTGCAATTGGTGAAGTTTTAAATAATCCAGTGGTAAAGCTGACATCGCATCCGCATGCCCCAAAATATCCTCCCTTGATTCTCCGGGTAGCCCTAAAATTAAGTGCGCTCCAACTTTTAATCCTACTGCTGCCGTTTTTTCAATGGCTTCCTTTCCAGACTCAAAAGTATGGCCCCGGTTTATTTTCTCCAGCGTCGTATTCAATGTTGACTCAATTCCATATTCAACCGTAACATGATGGTTTTTATTTAGTTCGGACAAATATTCCAAAAGCCCATCCCCTATGCAATCCGGTCGCGTTCCCAAAACAATTCCAATTATCTTAGGGTGATTCAGGGCTTCCTGATAACGTTTTTTTAATACAGCCATATCGGCATAAGTGTTGCTGTAAGCTTGAAAATAGGCCAGATAATGTTGTGATTTATATTTGGGGGAGAAGAAATTGATTCCTGTGTCAATTTGCTGCGTAATACTGTTCCCTTCGCCACAATACGACGGGTTGAAAGTTGAATTATTACAAAAAGTGCATCCTCCGGTACCCTTTGACCCATCTCGGTTAGGGCATGAAAACCCGGCATCAACCGAAACCTTTTGAACCCTTTCGTTAAAAGTCCTTTTTATATACGAGCTGTAATCGTTAAACCTTCTTGCATGTCCCCACAAATATTCCATCTGCATCTGTCTATTTTTTAAACCCTTAAAAAAAACAAGACGCAAATGTATAAAAAATGACGAAACGTTTCATCAACAAAAAACAACATAAAAATTTGTTTTTTACCTATTAAATAGAGGAATAGTTTCTTATATTTAAACATCTAAAACAAAAAGACGATGATAAAACAAAACGACCAAACGCTTCTGCAAAGCAAAGGAATCTCTAAAGAGAAAGTGGAAGAACAGCTTTCGCAATTTAAAATTGGTTTCCCGTTTATGGACATTAAGAAACCAGCCTCTGTCAGCGACGGCATTATTTCACTTGACGAAGAACAAAAACTGATGTTCACCGATCAATTCAGAACCGGAGTTGACAATGGTTGTTCCATCATTAAATTTGTTCCCGCCTCCGGGGCCGCAACCAGGATGTTTAAAGACATGTTTGCCTTTATTAATGCCGACAAAGACAAGCAGGAACAACTAAAAAAAGAAGGACCTATCAAAGACTTCCTGATACATATTCAACACTTTGCTTTTTCCGAAGAACTTGCCAAGGCCAGCGGTGTAGATTTCAGCAACGAACAAGCGGTATTTGAGAATGGAGCTTTGATTGTTGAGAAATTACTGTTGCCGGATGGCCTTAACTACGGAAAGTTTCCTAAAGGTGTATTAAAATTCCATCTCGACGGCAAAAAAGCAACTACCCCGATAGAAGAACACTTAAGTGAAGGTGCAACCTACGGACAGGATGCCGATGGAAATGTAAATATTCACTTTACTGTTTCCGGCGATCACCAATCGCTTTTTGAAAATATCGTAAATAAAAACCTGCCACTTTACGAAGCCAAATACAACGCTAGTTTTAACATAAGTTACTCAACCCAAAAAGCACACACCGATACCATAGCCGTAAATCCGGACAATACGCCTTTCCGCACGGATAATGATGAACTTTTATTCCGTCCGGGAGGACACGGTGCACTCATCGAAAACCTGAACGATTTGGATGCCGACATCATCTTTATTAAAAACATTGACAATGTAATTCCTGAATATCGATTAAGAGATACCATTCAATACAAAGAAGCACTAGCCGGGGTATTGTATTTCTATCAACAAAAAATTTTTGAATATCTCGAAGAACTCGATAACAACAAAGAAGACCTGGATCTCCTGGATGAGATACTTGATTTTATGCAAGTTGAACTTTTCATCTCATTACCCAAAATGATTGGCGATTATTCCGATGCGGAAAAACGCCTGTATATTCAATCGAAACTGAACCGCCCTATCAGGGTTTGCGGTATGGTGAAAAACGAAGGTGAGCCCGGTGGCGGCCCGTTTTGGGGTGTTGGCACAAATGGCGAAACCTCTCTCCAAATTGTGGAAGGCTCGCAAATAGATATGAACAATCCTGAGAAGAAAAAATTAGTACAGCAGAGCACCCACTTTAATCCGGTAGATTTGATCTGCGGAACCAAAAACTACAAAGGCGAGAAATTCAACTTGCTGGAATATGTTGATCCTAAAACCGGATTCATATCTAACAAATCTTTAAATGGTAAAGATCTAAAAGCCCTGGAATTACCCGGGCTATGGAATGGCGCCATGTCCGATTGGACCACCTTGTTTGTTGAAGTTCCCATTAGCACCTTTAACCCGGTTAAAACGGTTAACGACCTGTTGAGGGTTCAACACCAACCCGAAACTGCCGAAAGCCACTAAAGGCTTTTTGTTAAAATATGATAAATACCCGGGGGCATTGTTAATAAGTTATCAACAATGCCCTTTTTAATGTCTCAGCTTATTGCAATTAGCTAAAAATATGGTATTTTTGAGGGGTGTAAAAAACTGTGTTATATATCGATGGCATCTAAAATTTGACACATCTTCGTTGCTCTCGTTCAGCAACTTTAGAAGTCCATCGGCATAATACATTCGGCACTATATAGATTAAAAGGTATTATATGCAAGAATACTCTCACGCAAATCAAGATGGGACAAGAGAGGCGGTTGAAAGGTTTGAGAAGTTAGTTCACCACAACAAGGAGTCCTATTTTGACGTGTTTCAAATTGAATCCATTTTCGATTATTACAATGAAAAAAATATGATGGACAAAGCAGAGTCCGCCATTAAAATGGGTTTGCGCCAACACCCCGGTTCCACATCGCTTTTACTAAAACATACTACCTTGTTGATTGAACGGAGTGAAAACGAGGTCGCCCTGGATATATTGGAATATATTAAAGAGGTGGAAAGCAGTAATTCGGAAATATTCCTGAACTTGGGTATTATCCACACCAGGTTGGGAGATAAAAAGAAGGCCATTGCAAATTATACAAAAGCCCTGAAATTAGTTGGTACGGAAGAATTGGAAGAATTTGTTTTTGAAATTGGTTTCAATCTAAATCAAGAGGGGTTTTATGCGGATTCCCGTAACCTTTTGAAAAACTTCCATCCACAATTTCCCAACAACGAAAACATTCTTTTTGAAATGGCCTACGCCCACGACAAACTGAACGAAGTGGAAGAAGGCATTACGGTTTACAACAAGTTACTGGACATTAACCCTTATCTGGAAAATGCCTGGTATAACCTAGGGATACTTTTCAATAAACAAGAAAACTATTCCGAAGCCATTGACGCATACGACATTACCATTGCCATAGCACCTAATTTATCCGAAGCCTATTACAATAAGGCCAATAGTCTGGCACAGATTGGAGAATACAGAGAAGCCATCAACTGTTACACTGAATATATGTCGTTTAGTTTTCCGATGGCACTCACATATTTCTACGTGGGCGATTGCTGGGAAAACCTGGCTAACTATGATTTAGCGTCACGGTTTTACAAAATGGCGGTGGATATCGACCCGGAACATGCCGAAGCCCTGCAATCCTTAGGAAGAACGTCGTACCGGGTGCAGGATTACGAAACTAGTGTTTTCGCTTTCGACAAAGCTTTGGTGATGAACCCCGATTCATCTGACCTTTGGCTTTCTCTTGGAAAAAGCTACAAAAAGATGAAAAAGACAGCCGAGGCCAAAAGATGTTTGAAACGGGCACTGATCAATCAGCACGAAGATACCATCAGTTGGATTGAAATGTATCAGTTCCTCGAAGAAAGCGAAAAGGATTTTGACCCAATACCATTTTTGAAGCGCTTATTGAACAAAGATCAAACCAATGGAGCATTGCACTACCTGGCAGCCATCGTTTACAACAAATGCAATAATCAGAAGGATGCGTTGAGACATCTGGTAATTGCCCGTCAGTTATTGCCTGACGACCTGGAAATTGTATTAAACGAGTATCCCGCATTGGTATCCATGCCCGAAATAGCGGAATACATTAATGCGCAACACTAATACAGAACCTTCCGCTCCGGTAAATAACGTAAGCAATAAATGCCTTTATGCAATCTAAATCTGCTTTAGCACAAGCATTTGTCATAGATTTGGCTTCCATTGAAATTAGGTGTCATGTAATCAATACATTAAAATGAACGTAATACTTCCACATATACCCGAACGTCCGGAAAAAAACAGAGAATATGGGTTAACCATGATGATGGACAAGGGATTAAGCTTAAAAGAAAGCGAAAACTTCGTTTCCTCATCGGCCAGGTATACCGACATGGTTAAGTTCGGTTTTGGCACCTCGGTTATCACCAACAATTTGGAAGAAAAACTGGCCGTATATCGCGACGGCAATTGCAAAACCTACTTTGGAGGAACATTGTTTGAAGCCTTTATTGCGCGGGGCATGTTCGATGAATACTGTAGATATCTGGATAAGTTTAAAATGGAATATGCCGAGGTATCTGACGGAACATTACCAATCCCCCACGACGAGAAGTTGGAGTACATCAGAAAGCTGTCGGAACAAGTCACCGTACTTTCCGAAGTTGGCTCGAAAATGGGCGACAAGGTAATTACCAACAAGGAGTGGGTTTACATGATGGAAACCGAATTACAAGCAGGGTCGTGGAAAGTAATAGCCGAAGCACGCGAAAGTGGCAATATTGGCATCTATAATATCGATGGATCGGCCAACACTGAATTGATTGAGCAAATAAAATCTAAAGTGGATACCAAGAACGTATTGTGGGAAGCACCGCAAAAATCGCAACAAGTGTGGTTCATAGACCATTTCGGTCCCAACGTAAACCTTGGCAACATCGATCCCAACGAAGTTGTTCCATTGGAAACGCTTCGACTTGGTTTAAGGGGGGATACTTTACTCAGCTTCCTACCTAAAAAATAATTCGCACAGAAATATATATTCTTTACACATAATAATAGGAGCAATGAATTCTAAGTCCTTTTTTCAGCATGTACTTAAAGGGATGGCCATGGGTGCCGCTAATGTAGTGCCGGGCGTATCCGGTGGAACCATCGCACTGATAACAGGCGTATTTGAACGATTAATCGATGCCATCAAATCCTTCGACCTTACAGCACTCAACCTACTGATTAAGGGAAAGTTTAAAGAATTGTTCGATCACATCGACTTATGGTTCCTGGTTTCGTTATTTGTTGGAATCGGCATTGCCATTGTTAGCCTGGCCCAACTGTTTAAATACCTTTTTGTTGAATATCCGGTTTACATTTGGGCTTTCTTTTTTGGACTGGTATTGGCCAGCATTTATTTTGTTGGCAAAACCGTTACCCGATGGAATCTTGCCAGTATCGCTACCTTTATATTTGGTACCGGCATTGCAGTGGCACTGAGCGTACTCACCCCCGCTTCGGAAAACGGCTCGTTACTATACCTGTTTATTTGTGGGATTGTGGCCATTTGCAGCATGATCATCCCAGGGCTATCGGGTTCCTTTGTTTTAATATTAATGGGCAATTACCAACTGGTGATGATTAATGCGGTTAGTGAACTAAACCTAAAGGTGCTGCTGCCTGTAGCTGCCGGCGCAGGAATTGGTTTGGTTGGATTTTCTCATTTCCTTTCGTGGCTGTTGAAAAAATATCACAACCAGACTATTGCCATGCTAACCGGCTTTATTATGGGTTCGCTGGGAATATTATGGCCTTGGAAAGAGACGATTACAAAAATATTCGGCGAAAAAGAGAAAACGATTGGTTACGATTGGTATTTACCATCTATGAACACCGAGTTTTTTGTTGCTTTTATTTTTATTATTTTAGGAATTGCTGCTATCTGGATCACAGAGTCTTTGGGTTCGAAGGTGGCTGGGAAAGAATAATTTACTTTTTTTGAATTACTGAATAGTTGTTGAATTGTTGATTTGAATACGAATTATGAAAACATACGGGTTAATAGGATATCCATTATCGCAGTCTTTTTCGCAAAAATATTTTACCAATAAGTTTGAACAAGAAGCCATCAAGGCCAGATACTTGAACTTTCCTATTGCCTCCATAGACGAATTTCCTGAGCTTATTGATCATCACCCGTATATAGGTGGTTTAAACGTCACTATTCCCTACAAAGAAAAAGTTATACCATACCTGGACGAACTTGATCCTATTGCCCGGGAAGCAGGTGCTGTAAACGTGATTAAATTCGATTGGGGCAATCCGAAAAAACCAGTGCTTAAGGGATATAATTCCGATATCATCGGGTTTACAAAATCTATTGAACCCTTGATTAAGGCGCATCACAAAAGCGCATTAATTCTGGGCACCGGTGGGGCTGCCAAGGGAGTTGGGTTTGCGTTGAACAGAATGGGCTTAGCGTACAAGCTTGTTTCCAGAACCCCCGAAGGAGAAATTCAACTTAGTTATAATTCCCTGAACGAAAAAAGCATGGCGGACAACCAGGTTATTATCAATACCACCCCACTTGGAATGTACGGCGATATGAATGCCAAACCGGAAATCCCCTACCACTACTGTGGAAAGAATCATTTATTTTTCGACTTAATTTACAACCCGGAAATTACCGCATTTTTAAAAGCAGGCCAAAAACAAGGTGCAGCCATTAAAAACGGCTTGGAAATGCTGCATTTACAAGCCGAAGGAGCTTGGGAAATATGGAACAAATAAAATGATGGCACAAAGCATGTTTGTACCAGGATTTTATTTGATGTTTTTTGCATAGCCAAAAATATGATGTTTCCCTGATTATTAAAATTTTACGATTAGCAGATTCTCTGCTGAATTTTATACTTTTTAATGGAAGAGATTGGAAGATATTTTGCCGTTTATTTGGCAGGTGCCACCGGAATTTGGAAAGGCATACCAGTGGGAATTGCGATGGGACTCACTCCTTTCTTTACCGCTACTTTTACTTCTTTGGGAGCTGTTTCATCCGCCCTACTTGTTTATTTCTCGGGCGAACCTTTTCGCAAATGGTTAATGGACAAATATGGCTCCAATAGCATTGCGCATAAACAGGAAAAATTTAATAATTGGTTACAAAAGTATGGTGTTGCGGGATTAGGGTTAATGGTAACCGGCTTGCTGGGACCATTTATCTCCTTAATGATTGGGATGTTATTATTAAAAGACACCCGCAAATTTTTATTATTCCTTCTTTTGGGAATTCTTATTTGGAGTTTTGGGATAACCTATTTATCAACTCCAATTATCGGCTTGGTTAAAGGAATGATGTAAGCTTTGCCGAAACAATTGACCATTGCTATATGGCAACCTTCTTCTTTTCCAGCTCTGTAAGATGCGCCATCTTTTTCATACTTAAAAAGCTCTGTATATCTCCTAAATGCGCCTTTACACGTTTGTTTCCGAATTCATATACCTTATCCACTAACCCATCCAGAAAATCGCGGTCGTGAGACACAAGGATTAAAGTTCCGTCAAAAGCTTTTAGCGCATCCTTCAATACATCTTTGGTTTTCATATCCAAATGATTGGTAGGCTCATCCAGTATTAACAGGTTTACTGGCTCCAACAATAACTTAATCATAGCCAACCTGGTTCTTTCGCCCCCAGAAAGCACCTTTACCTTTTTTGTGGAATTATCTCCGCCAAACATAAAAGCCCCCAATACATCTTTTATTTTATTACGAATATCTCCCCTGGCAACATCATCAATAGTCTGAAACACTGTTAAGTCTTCTTCTAATAACGAAGCCTGGTTTTGCGCAAAGTAACCAATCATGGTATTGTGCCCCAAATTAAGCTCACCATCAAAATCTATTTCGTTCATGATAGCTTTAACCAAGGTTGACTTCCCTTCCCCATTTCTTCCTACAAAGGCAATCTTTTCACCTCGCTCCACCGTTAATGAGGCATCTGAAAAGACAAGATGCTCATCGTAATATTTTGCTACATCCTGGGCTATTACCGGATAATTTCCCGAACGTGGAGCTGTCGGAAATTTTAGGCGTAATGAAGAACGGTCTTCCTCATCCACTTCAACCCTTTCCAATTTTTCAAGCATCTTAACCCGACTCTGAACCTGTAAGGTCTTTGAGTAGGTACCTTTAAAACGTTCGATAAAAGCCTCATTATCGGCTATCATTTTTTGTTGCTCTTCAAATGCCTTCACCTGTTGTACTCTGCGCTCTTGGCGAAGAATTAAATATTTGGAGTAATTAACTTTGTAATCATAAATACGTCCCATCGTAACCTCAATGGTTCGTGTGGTAATATTATCCACAAATGCCCTATCGTGGGAAATTACAATAACAGCTTTGCCGCAATTAATCAAAAATTCCTCCAACCACTGAATCGATTCAATATCCAGATGATTTGTTGGCTCATCCAATAATATCAGATCAGGTTTTTTAAGCAGTATCTTGGCCAATTCGATACGCATACGCCATCCTCCGCTAAATTCGCTGGTCGGTTTGCCAAAGTCCCCACGCAAGAATCCCAGTCCCAACAAAACCTTTTCAACCTCTGCGTCGAAATTGGTTTCCTCAATGGAATAAAACTTGTCGCTAAGGGCAGAAACCTTTTCAATCAACTCATAATAGCTTTCCGACTCATAATCAGTACGTGTCTCTAACTGCTTATTAAGCTCAGCTATTTCTTTCTCCATGGCAAGTATGTCGGCAAAAGCCTGTGAGGCCTCTTCAAACACACTTCGGTTATCTTCAGTCATTAAATGCTGAGGCAGATAAGCGACTACTTTATCCTTTGGCACCGAAACCCGACCTTTATTGGCATCACGCACCCCTGCCAGGATCTTCAACAAAGTAGATTTACCGGCTCCGTTCTTACCCATAAGGGCAATACGGTCTTTTTCGTTTATAACAAAGGATATATTTTTGAAAAGGGTGGTAGCACCAAACTCTACCGTTAAAGCATCAACTGAAATCATCTTATCTTATTTTAGCGCCGCAAAGATAAAATAGATTGTTAGATTATAGCTAAGAGACATTAGACTTATTTACATCTTGGAAGAAAACAGCTCCTCAGGATAACTAACACCTACCAAATAAAGCGCATGTGCAGGCGCCGATGTGCCGGCCACTCCCCTATCCTTGGCCTCTATAACTTCTTTAAATTCATTTAAGGTCATTTTCCCTCTACCTACTTCCAACAAGGTTCCTACAATAGCACGCACCATATTCCTAAGAAAGCGATCGGCACTAATGGTAAAAACCCACCGATTATTCTTGAATTCCCAAACCGCTCTGGTGATTTTACAATTGTTTGTTTTTACGTCGGTATGTAGTTTGCTGAAACTGGTAAAATCAGTATAATTAAATAGTGATTGAGCCGCTTTATTCATTTGTTCAAAATCCAATGGCACATGCGATTGATAGGCATATTCTTGCAGAAACGGGCTCTTTTTATCTACCATATAATATTCGTAAGTACGACTACTAGCGGAAAATCTACTATGGGTTTCTCCATCCACCTTAGATAAAGAATAAACAGCGATATCTTTTGGCAAGAAACGATTCAGCTTATGACAGAACTGTTCTCCGTCAATTTCCTCCTTTACACAATCAAAATGAGCAACAAAATAGGAAGCATGAACACCTGTATCGGTGCGGCCGCAGCCTACAATATTGATTTCTTCCCGTAGCATTTTACCTATGCAATCACTCAAAACTTCTTGTACAGAGATGGCATTGGGCTGAATTTGCCAGCCATGGTAATTTTTTCCGTTATAGGCGAGTTCTAAGAAATACCTAGTCATTAGTATTCAGTATGCAGTTTTTAGTATATAAATATATCATTAATGTATACACAAACGATGGAGAACTGCCTACTGTTGACTACCTACTGGCTCCCCAAACAAATCATAAGCTTCCGCATCAGTTATCTTCACCTGGTGGAACTTACCAACTTCCATTTCATTTTCATCAATTGGTATTAATACTTCAGGATCTACCTCCGGTGAATCAAATTCGGTACGGCCTACATAATAATCATCTTCTTTGCGGTCGATAATTATCTTCATTTCCTTTCCAACTTTTTCCTGATTGATTTCCCAGCTGATCTGCTCCTGAATTTCCATGATGGCATCAGCTCTCTCCTGCTTCAATTCTTGCGGGATATCATCTTTATAGTTGCGGTAGGCATGGGTGTCTTCTTCATGCGAATAAGGGAATACCCCCAATCGTTCAAAACGTGCTTCCTTCACAAACGCCAACATCTCTTTAAAATCCTGCTCGGTTTCACCCGGATGACCGGTTATCATGGTTGTTCTGAGATGAATTCCGGGAACATCCTTTCGCATGCGTTCAATAAGTTTGTATGTTTCGGCTTTGGATACATTCCGACGCATTGTTTTAAGCATTGGGTCACTAATGTGCTGCAAGGCAATATCCAAGTAATTACAAACATTAGGATGCTCATTCATAACCTTAAGCACATTATATGGGAATCCGGCAGGATAGGCATAGTGCAACCTCACCCAATCAATCCCTTTGACATCAGCAATTTTATGAACCAACTCCCCCAAGCGCATCTGCTTGTATATATCCAAACCATAAAACGACAGGTCTTGTGCGATCACCTGAAGCTCTTTCACCCCCTGATCAGCCAATCGCTCGGCTTCCTCTATCAACTGCTCTATGGGTTTAGACTTATGCTTACCTGTAATTAAAGGGATGGCACAATACGAACAGGAACGATTACACCCTTCCGATATTTTAAAATAGGCATAATGACCCGGTGTGGTCAAGCTGCGCTCATTAATTAAATCGGCACGATAGTTTTGCCCCAGGTCTTCCACAATCTGTTTCCAATCGAATTTACCATATATGGCATCCACCTCGGGTAGTTCCTCTTTCAATTGCTTAGAATATCTTTCGGAAAGGCATCCCATTACAAACAGCTTTTTTATCTCACCCCTTTTTTTGGCCTCGGCAAAATTCAGGATGGTCTCTATGGATTCCTCCTTGGCGTCGCCAATAAAACCGCAGGTATTGATGATAGCAATATCCCCTTTCGGCGATTCCGAATCATGGGCAACCGAGAAACCACCTGCTTCAAACTGTTTGATCAGCGACTCTGAATCCACTAAATTTTTTGAACACCCCAACGTAACTACATCAATCTTCTTCATTTTTCAGACTATTAGATAAGCGATAAGAGACCATAGACCTTTTAAATTAGCCTAATATCATCGTACCACAAAAAAGGCTACCTCATAAACAGGTAGCCCAATATTTTGTTCTATTTTAAACTATTAGTTAAACAGAGAATCCACAAACTCGGTTCTATTAAAAATCTGCAGATCATCAATTCCCTCGCCTATTCCAATATACTTGACCGGGATTTGGAACTGATCCGATACCCCAATCACAACACCACCTTTAGCCGTTCCGTCCAATTTAGTAATCACAAGGGCGTTCACTTCGGTAGCCTTGGTAAATTCCTTGGCTTGCTCAAAAGCATTTTGTCCGGTAGATCCGTCCAATACCAGGATTATCTCGTTTGGCGTATCCGGCACCACCTTTTGCATCACTTTTTTCACCTTGGTCAACTCGTTCATCAGGTTCACCTTGTTATGCAATCTTCCGGCAGTGTCAATAATCACCACATCAGCCCCCTGCGTTTTTGCGGAGGTTAATGTATCGAATGCAACAGAAGCGGGATCGGACCCCATGTTCTGACGAACCAATGGAACATCCACCCTATCGGCCCACACCTGAAGCTGGTCAATAGCTGCCGCCCTGAAAGTGTCGGCAGCTCCCAACACCACCTTTTTGCCGGCAGCTTTAAACTTATGGGCAAGTTTACCGATGGTAGTTGTTTTTCCAACACCGTTCACACCCACCACCATAATCACGTAGGGATCTTCACTTTTAGGCAGTTCAAAATCGCCTTCCCCGTCCATTTGATTTTCAGACAGAAGGTCAACGATTTCTTCTTTAAGAATTCTATTTAGTTCGGAAGTACTCAAAAACTTATCCTTGGCGACCCGCTCCTCAATGCGCTCAATAATTTTAAGCGTTGTATCCACACCTACATCGGATGTAATCAGCACCTCTTCCAGCTCATCCAGTACTACGTCGTCAACTTTTGAACGTCCTGCGACAGCACGCGTAAGCTTTTTAAAAACACTCTCTTTGGTTTTTGCCAAACCTTTATCGAGGCTTTCTTTTTTCTCTTTTGTAAAACTTCCGAATAATCCCATATTCTGTAAAAATAGACTGTTAACAATTTTGTCTACTATGCTCTTTCCAACGCAATAAATCCCATACGTATAAACATGCTAAATATATAAAAATAACTATTTAAAATATAATTTAGTTATCGAATACCGCAATCTATACAAACTATCTTACATTGTAATAATTGGAACATATACTACCTATAAAATTAGTTTCTGAAGATGTTTGATAAGAAAGCGCAAAGAACAAGGCTTGGATCTTTTGAAAATCAAGGAATTTACTTTTGTAAGTAACGGTTTTCAAAAGAGGCGTAACCTAGTTAGATGTGTTTTCTTGCAAACATATTATAATACAAAAAGCTTCCTTTAAAAATAAAGGAAGCTCTTAAATAAAAATGTCTTCTGCCTGGGCAAAATTATTTTTTGAAAAATTCTTTTACTTCTTCGTTGGTTACTATCTCTTCTCTAAAAGAGTAAGCACCAGTTTTAGGCGACTTTACCATTTTAATCACTTTTGTGTGACCTTTACCGCCTCCTTTTTGTAATGTTGCTACTGATTTCTTAGCCATGATACAAAGATTTATTTAATTTCTCTATGTACGGTATAACGCTTCAAAATAGGGTTATACTTTTTCAATTCCATTCTATCCGGAGTGTTCTTTCTGTTTTTAACAGTGATATAACGGCTTGTTCCTGCCATTCCACTCTCTTTATGCTCTGTACATTCAAGGATAACTTGAATGCGGTTTCCTTTTGCTTTTTTAGCCATTTCTTAACCCCCCTTAAAATTTAGTTATAAAACCTTTTTCTTTTGCGGATTTCAAAGCAGCATATAAACCAACCTTGTTGATCATTCTAAGCCCGGAAGCCGAAACCCTCAGGTCTACCCAACGCTCCTCTTCCACAAGGAAGAATCGTTTCTTAAATAGATTTACATCAAATCTTCTTTTGGTTCTCCTCTTGGAGTGGGAAACATTGTTCCCTACTAAGAACCTTTTTCCAGTTATCTGACAAACTCTTGACATCTTTACACCGTTTTTTCGGATACATTTTTCAAACAGGGTGCAAAATAACTGTTTTTTAATGTAAATTACAAATATACAGCAAGAAAAAGTACATTTTTTTTCACCACTTCACTTTATACGAATAGCCAATCGCTACAAGCTTTTAGCTTAAATCCTCTTCCACCATCTTTTTTAGCATCACTAAGGCCATTTCTGTTGCGCGGACTATATTGCGTTCGCGTATTTTCCCGAAGTTAAACTTTTCGCTTAGTACTCTTTTAGGCCCAGCTACCGCAATCCAAATGGTTCCAACAGGCTTTTCATCGGTACCTCCATCCGGGCCGGCAATACCCGAAGTTGCTACAGCATAATCCGTTCCCAAATTATACCTTGCCCCAATGGCCATTTGCTCCACTACATCTTTGCTTACAGCACCCAAAGCAATTAATGATTCTTCTTTCACAGCAAGCAATCCCATTTTCACCTCATTGTGATATGCCACAACACTGCCCTTAAAATAACCGGAACTTCCCGGACGCAGAGTAATTTGATGTGCGATATTTCCGCCCGTACAGCTTTCGGCCGCCGATAGGGTTAACTTATGCTTGTCAAAAACAGCGGCAACCATCTCAACTGTAGATACATCTTCATACCCCAATATAGCATCTCCTAGAATGGGTTTTAACTGCTCAATCAGCTTATCTATTCCTGTCTCAATTTCCTTTTTATTGATGCCCCTGCCCGTAAACCTAAGTCTTATCCTTCCCGGAGAAGGCAAATAGGCCAGCTTTATAAAGCTCGGAATTCCATCCTCGAACCCTTCCAGCATCTCTGCCAATACCGCCTCCGGGATATTGTGAATAATTACTGTTTTATGAACTATTGCACCTGTTCTAAACCGGGAAGACAAACGGGGAATAATTTCCTTTTCCACTATATGTTTCATCTCAGAGGGTACCCCGGGCATGGAAACAAAAACGGTACCCTCATGATCAAACCACATAATTGGGGCCGTTCCCATTGGATTTCTGATCACATCGCAATTCGCCGGCACCAAGGCTTGCTGACGGTTAAATTCATTTATATTCGCGACCCTTCCTTTTAAAAAAGATTTTACATCCTCAAACACTTGCTCATCAAATACTAGTTCAGTATTGAAATATGTACAGAGGGTAGTTTTGGTGATATCGTCCCTGGTTGGCCCCAGACCACCGGTTATCAATACCACATCCGCTCTTTGGGACGTCTCGTACAGAATATTTAAAATATCTTCCTCCTTATCGCTAATCGAGTTTATACGGGTCACTTCAAATCCTGCTTCGTTTAATTGCTTGCCCATCCAGGCTGAATTGGTATCCACCACCTGACCGATGAGAAGTTCATCACCTATTGTTACTATTTCTACTTTCATGGATTTAGATATAAGAATGGAATGCGCAAATCTATCTCTTGACACTAATTATATTTTCTTAATGCTTTAACCCTTGCCAGTAACGGAGGATGCGAATAATGGAAAAACACGAACCAAGGATGTGGCGTAAGGTTGCTCAAAGCATTTACCGATATTGTTTTTAATGCTTTGATTAAGGATTCCGAATTATGATATGTAGCGGCAAAGGCATCAGCTTCGTATTCGTTTTTTCTGGAGATTAAGGTCGAGAACAAACCTGAAATACCGGAAATAGGGCTATAAAGAATACCAAATGCGATTAAACCGATATGAAAAGCTGGCTCTTGCACTCCCAATGCAGCTGAAAGCTCAGGCGAATACACAAATAAAGAAAAGATATATAACATGATTCCTGTCTGTGCAATACCGCTAATCATCCCCCACAAAGTATGTTTCTTTTTGTAATGACCTATTTCGTGCGCCAATACGCCAACTATCTCATCCACCTTCAGATCATTCACCAGGGTATCGTATAAAACGATTCGTTTCCTGGATCCCAACCCACTGAAAAAAGCATTGGCTTTGGTACTACGCTTGGAACCATCCATAATATAAATGTTATCGAGCTTAAAGCCTACCTTTTTACAGAATTCCTGAATGCCAGTTTTTAATTCGCCATCCTCGAGCGGGGTCTGCTTATTGAATAACGGCAGCAAAAAAGAAGTGTAAAACATGGTTATAAACAGCATAAAAACCGTCATTAAACCCCAGGCGTATAACCAAAACCATTCACCCGCTATTTGAACAAACCACATTATCAATGCCAAAATACCTCCACCTAAAACAGCCCCAATCGCGAGCGATTTGAATAAATCAAAAACAAATGTCCTCGGCGAAGTTTTATTGAATTCGAATCGCTCCTCAATTACAAATGTGCTGTATATTGAAAACGGAATATTTAAAATCGTTGAGCCTAGCCCTAATACCCCCAAAAAGATAATGGCCCTGAGTATTTCATGATCCGTAAATGTTAACACCCAACTATCCAACCAAGCAAAGCCTTCAAAAAATAACATGGCCAAAACCAAAAGCATCCCGTAAATCCCTGTTATCCAACCAAACTTATGGTTAACCTTTGAATATTGTTGCTGCTTGGCATATTTATCCGCATCATAAATGCCTTCCAACTCCGGAGGTATCTTATCGCTCCACCTGGTCGTGTTGAGGTATAACAAAAACCTGTCCCAGGCAAACCCCAGAACTATAAGTATTACAATGACGTAAAAAATGGTTGTATGCATATATCAATTCAATTATTGGTGAGATGATGTACTCAGCATTCTAAAAAACTGCACAAAGATAAAAGAAAAGGGAACTTATTCGTTGAATAAATTCCCTTAAAATATTGTGCGTTGTATATAGACCTAATGCATCTGATACTCCCTGGGTGTTCCTCTTTTGGTTTCAACCACAAGTACGCCATTTTTAGCGTCTTCGCCGTATAAGGCGATAGCTCTTTCCCCTTTTATAACCCTGATTGACTTCACATTGTAATACTCAACACTTGTAATTCCCAGCACCTTCTTATTGTCAAGCACAAACAAAGGTGGTTTATCATTGGCGTAAAATGGTTTTAGCTGCCTAGCCAAATTCCTGCTTTTATCCGACAAATAAAAATTAATGGGCATGGTCACTTTGCTGGCCACTGAAGTACGTCCTATTTTTGCAGGTTTCCACTTGTCCATTGCGTTTACCAACCTCAAAGCTTCTTTATCGGCGCTTTCGCTTAAACCTTTCTCAATCTTTGCGTTACTTACAATCCCTTTGCTGGTAACCACAAACGACACCAACACTTTACCTTCCAACTCTTTTGCCAAAGCATCAACCGGATATTCTAATTTTTTGTCAAAATATTTTTGAATATTCCCTCCGTATTTGCCATAAACAGGAACTTTATCTACAGATTCGTATACTTTTTCAACCGATTGTGTAAATCCAGCCATGGTAAAAATCATTACCATACTAAAAATAAATACAAAGCTCTTCATAACCTTTAGTTTTGGTTTTTACAGTAACACAAACAACAAATATTATGCCCTGTACCTTTTTATCAGAAAAAAACTACTACAATGTTATTACGATATAACTTCCTACCTGGAACTATCTCTTAGTTTATCAATTTGGGAAATTACATTTCTGATGTCGTTCATGGCATCTTGTCTGTTTTTTTTAGATTTCTCCAAAGAACGTTTAGGTGGCTCCCCCGAATCCGCTTTCACCCCCTTATCTTCCTGATGTTTTTTAGATCTAATCTCGAAATCAGCTGCAGGATAGATCCTTGGCTCCTCGGAACCCACAAGCTCTTCGTAATGCACAAAACTGAATTTATCCAATAATTCCTTGAAGAACTTAACCTCCCTGTCTTCTACCTTAACCTTAAAATTTTTCATAATCTACAGCGTTAATCCAACAAATCTTACCTTATCAAAATAATTGCAGACTTAGTCAATAAACATAAAATATTACTTTACATAAAACCTGAATAGCTGCAAAATCATTCTTTTAAATTTAACTATAAAAATGTTAAGATGCAAGTTAAAGATAACAGTCAATCCGTAAGCAATTCAAAATCATCAGCATCAGAATGACTTGGAAATTTTTCTCTAAACGAAGTAAGTGAAACAATATCTATATTACTGTACGCTATCCGATTATTCCGCTGCGCCATATTGAGCTGTCCTAAACCTTTAAAATCTATCATTTGTGATTCTCCAGAATATTGTATTCCTCCTCCTTCCCCCACCCGGTTCACAGCACATACATAACACTGGTTTTCTATGGCCCTTGCTTTAATTAAAGTGTTCCAAACATGTTGTCTGACAGCAGGCCAGTTAGCCATGTAAATGGCCAAATCGTAATCGTTCCTGTTTCTGCTCCATACAGGGAAACGCAAATCATAACATATTTGAGGAAGAATACGCAATCCTTTGTAATGAATTACCGTTCGCTGTCGGCCTTGTGTATAATTTACATGTTCATTGCCCGGGCTAAACAAATGTCTTTTATCGTAACAACTAATTTGTTGTTCTGGCGTTACAAACAATGCCCTATTGAATACCTTACCATTTTCACGTATTGCCTGCGTTCCTATACAAGCTGCTCTGGTATTTTTGGCCATCAGTTTAAGCCAATCAACAACCTTACCGTCCATCTCCTGAGCAATACGCTTTGTATCCATGGAAAAACCCGTTGCAAACATCTCCGGCAAAACAATCAAATCTACGTCATCTTCAATCTCTTGAAGCAACTGTGATAAGAAATTCAGGTTGGCATTTGCCTCTTCCCAGACAATATTATATTGAATTAGTGCTATTTTAAACGACATAGTAAATTTATAATCCTATTTCACATTAGTGAGGTGTTTATCAATCAATCCAAATAATTTCATCCTTGGAAATTACGAAATATTTTGTTGCCAGTCCAGTCCACCTTCCAATCCCTCCCGTAATGTTGGTTTGGGTTTCCTTGTTTACAAAAGCGAATGGATTTCCACTATTGATCCTATCCAAATAAATATCGTTTAACACATTAAACGAAGATTCATCAACACAGGAAAACTTAAGAAAGACAGTATCTAATCTCGAAAACTCATATGGGGGAATGTTTCTTACCATATCAATATTATAAATATTCAAGGGATCAGGCTGAGTGCTGCGATATACCCTCACCAAACCTTTGCTACCATTAAATTCGGTATCACGAACCAAAGGAAATGATGCCTGGTGAAAAATGGAATCCACACTATTGATCTTTATTTCTGAGTAATAGTAGTTTGTCAAAGAAGCATCATCATCCACCTCAACATCAATATTCATGGTTGTATCCGATATCTCTACCGGAAGTACATCTGTAACATTTGGCAACAGAGGAATAGTTGTGACACTTTCAATGACCTTGCCCCCCACCTCAATTTTTAAATGATACGTTTCACCTACCTCACCGCGCATGCGGGTTGTCTTATACACGAAAGGTGGAAAAAACTCATCCTTACGAAACAGTGTTAGTACTTCTGAGTCGCCTTGACTATTGGACACTGTTAATTTTGCATAATTTACAAAGGTAGCGCGGATAGACGCGGAGTCGTATTCCGTTAAAAACGGAGAGCTTTGGGTTAAAAATATATTAGCAAAATCCCCTGACGCAATCCATCCATCAACCACAATTTTAGGCGCATAATAAGGTTGTTCCACCTCAATATCCCTGGAGCAGCCGAATAAGGCAACAAACGCCGATATAATTAGAATTCTTCCCATAATTAAAACTTATATCTCCAACTTACCGAAGGCATTATCGGAAATAACGAAACCTGACGTGCTTTGATGCTAAGTTCGTATGTTCCCTCTCCATCATCGATATGATAATAAATAAAATATGGATTACTTCTGTTGAGTACATTAATCAATGAAAAATTTAATATGGACTCATGAAACCATTTTGATTTTAACCTGTAGTTCAGCGATAAATCCAAACGATGATATACGGGCATACGATAGTTATTTACACCTTCGTAGTCGTTACTTATATCGCCCATCATCCAATACCTTCCCTTGGGCAAAGTGGCTTTATTACCTGTTGCAAACACAAATGCCGTACCCAGTTCCCACCTTGAATTTAATAGGCAACTTCCCAAAAAGTTTAAATCGTGCCTCCTGTCGTATTTCGCTTCGTGCCAGGCTCCTTGGTTAATCTGGTCAAACTTTTGTCGTGTCCATCCAAGTGTATACGAGATGTTTGCATTGTATTTGGCAGCCGTTTTTTTCACAGTAAACTCGGTCCCCAACGATTTTGCACTTCCGCTGTAAAAATTATCCTCAAAATCATCTACTTCCTTATCCTCCACATTTACTTTTAGCATTAACGAATTATCCGATAGCTTGCCATATGCTTCTACGCCAAACTCAATTCCCATACCTTTCATTTCTCTGAAATAGCCCAAGGTAAACTGATGCCCTGTTTCTGCCGGCGCCTTTTTTGTGGCCGGCATCCAAATATCAGAAGGTAATGGAATAGATGCGATTGAGGCAAGATGAATGTTTTGTGAAATAAAACCGTAAGAGCTTTTTAACGATGCCACCTTAGACAAATCGTAGTTAGCCATAGCCACTATATTCGAAAGAATATCGCTAGTACTGTTCTTTTCTGAAAGAACCTCTTCCGATCTTTCCTGAGTTTTATCCAATAACTTGTAATACTCGAATGCCGCACCCAAATAAACCTCCCATCTATCCGAAAAAGTATACCTATCCGAGACAGGCAACTTTACTGACAGATGTTTATATGAATTATAGGCTGTGCCGGAATTTGTATTTAAAGAAATATCAATATCCTGAGGAGAAATGTCTTTACGAGTTACATGAGCTCCCCACCTAATTACATGATTACCCGTCTGCAACAGGAATTCATTTTTAAATTGATATTGTTTATAATCGGTCTCAAATTTTAGGTTTTGGTCGATAAAATCAACCGCCAAAGAAGATTTATAGCCAGCATAAGAAATAACGTTCTTCATGGATAAATGGGCATTCATCATATATTTCCAGGAAAACGCCGCACCTTCGTTACCCCATTCATTATCCAACGCCACTGCCCTATCTGAATTATTAAATTGAAACACATCTCTACCTTTATACCAGGACAAAGCGAGTGCTGATGCGCCGTTCTGGTATCGGATCTTTCCGTTTAAATCGTAAAAATTAAACGTATTGTTTACAAAGTAGTTGTCTTCATCATTGATAAAAGGTTTTGCCAACGCTTGCAGGGCTTCTAAATAACTACGCCGGAAACCCAGGCTGAAGTACCACTTTTGGTTTTTGGACATACCCTGATAACTAAGGTTAGAGGATATATTGCCCCAATTTCCCGACCAATTGTAGGCAGCATCCTTTCTGTCGTTTGTATTCACAATTATGGACGAAGCTAACCGGGATGCCTGATGAACCGGGGCATTTCCTTTATAAAATTCAACCTTGTCAACTAACAAGGGGTTAAATACCGAGTAAATACCCATCAGGTGAGATGGATTCATTAGCTCAATCTCGTCGAAAACAATATAGTTGTGACCGGGAGAACCTCCCCTCACATAAATTCCTGAATTACCCTCGTTTACTGACTGTATCCCAGGCATTAATTGTAATGTTCGCACCAAATCCGGGGCTCCCAATACGGAAGGGGTTAATAATATATCTTGCTGCTTAAGCTCTATTTTACCCGGCACCGGGGACTTGACCAGGGACTTCCCGCTCCCACTAACAGTAACTTCTTCTGTCAGATATTTTTTTGTCCTTAATTTAACCTCTAATTGATTTGCACCGGACGGTTTTACCCTCAGAACCAAAGGTTCAAAAGCAGTATGGAAGAATTTTATTTGAACAGAATCATCACTGCGAAAACATAGTTCAAACAGCCCATTCCCGTTACTCACAGTCCCTATGCTCAAATCTGAAGTAGCCACATGTACGAAAGCTATCGGTTCTCCATTTTCATTATCCAGTATCCTTCCTAAGATACACCAATCCCCGTTTTGTGACTTTCCAAAAACACAAATAGATAAATAAATAAAGCACACAGCAATTCTATTCCAATTCATCCGGTTATAATAAGTCTTTCCATTAATCTATGGCTAAAACAATTACAATAGTAGTAAAAATGAATTAACAATGATCTGAAAAAAAAATCACAAAAATAATAACATTTATTTCGTACCGTCGTATCAGGAATAGATTTTAACCCTTAATCATAAACCATGACAAACTATACTTCTAGTATTCAAAAACCAAATACAAACCTTCCCTTATCAATTCATTACAACAATTCACATTTGAACTTTTGAGCATTTAATTCATAATTTGGATTTTTGTTCAGTATTATATTCTATTAAGTATATTTTATATTTTGCACAATAATAAAACACCATATTACACACATAATTAAAAACACATGAAAAATCTATTTAAGTTTAATTTATTGGTAGTAGCCATATCTACGTTATTTTTCACAAGTTGTGAAGATGATAAAGAAACAACTACCATTGACATTGCAAAAACATTAGAAGAAGCCCTTGAGGCAGAATATTCTACAGAAGACCCGGAAGAGTCGAAGCAAAACATCGAGGACGAAGCGGTACAACTTGTGAACAGTATTAAACAACTCGAACAAGAAGAAGCCATTGATATGATGATGGAACTTAGCACAATGATGGAGTCTCTTGGAGAGTCGTCTGAGCCTGCTGCTGCAAACAGTATTTTAAATCTCCCGATGCGAACAGCAAGTATTATTGCTGATGAAGACAAGAGTACTGCAGACGTTTACACTGCGTTAAAATCAGCAACCGCGGAAACTTTTAACTTATCAGACAAATATGAAGAACTGAAGGGAACATACGTATACAACTTTGACACGAAGGAATTTGATGAACCGACGGTAAACAGTGAGGCCATTGTGTTCCAATTCCCGGGAAAAGAAGGCGACCCAACCAATACGGCTGAATTAAAAATTAGTGGCTTGGAAGTTAAAACCATTGCGGAGCCACGCGAAGACTTAGAAATAAATGGAGCTTTGGAAGTTCCTACTGCCCTGACATCATCGCTAAAGTATAATAACAAAGAAGTTATGACATACACTTTAGCAGCTAGTTACATGGACGATGCTACTCCTACTTCTTTATCGAACATTATTACCATTGGCGATTTCTCTTTTACACAAGTATTAAATCACAGTCAGTATGCTGAGGCTAGTTTTGACTTTAGTTTAAAAAATGGCGATAGTATTCTACTTGCTTTTGGTGCTGAAGCGGCCGGCGACTGGTCAGAAGAAAATATTGACGCCAACACGTACGAAGAAAGTGAAACATACACTTGGTGGGGTTACGAATACAACGCATCTACAGGTCAATACGAACAAGTAGAACATTCCGAAACTGACATCTGGAATGAAACCTATATGGAAGAAATCATTAACCAGGGCAATGCATACGTTCAATTAATGAACTTAAAAGCAGTAGGTAAAGTTAATATCAAAGCTTTGGTTGATGGAGAACAAGAATTTGAAGAAGAACATGAAGCTGACCGCGATGAATATGGCGACTATCCGGATGAAATCAAAGAAGCAGAAGCAGACAACCTGGTAGAATTAGCCAATCAGCATGTACAGTTAGTTTTAACCTATGCCGACAAAAACACTTTAATTGCGGCTTTAGAAGCATATAAGGTTCAGGAAACAGAAACTTATTCATATGATGGAACTACTTATACTAATACGGATTACTATTTAGATTTCAGAATGGTATTCCAGGATAACTCCAAAGTTTCTATGGAAACATTCGTGGAAGATGAGCTTTCCAGTTTCTTTGAGGCACTAAACGACTTCATCAAAACTATGAACACCAATTACGATGCAGGTTTTGAAGAGATTGATCCTTCAGAATCGGACGATGAGCAAAGTACTGCTGCATAATTAAACCCGCAATATGCATTAGAAATTCTATTACACATTGAAATTACTTTAAAACAAGGCACTTCGTTGCATCACTT
>NZ_JBNGOS010000012.1:0-177412 GCF_050589685.1 Saccharicrinis sp. 156 | reverse complement strand
CATCCGCCGGAATGTCATGCTAAAACACAACCTTAACCAACGTTTGGGAAGGGGGTCAACATGCTCCGGAATATCCAACATTAAACGAATGTTTTTGTACATTACTCACTATCTTTTCTCTATAATAAAAGTCTTGTACCCAACCTTTATTTCCTAAACAATATTTGTCCTTTTTACTGCCATTATAACCATCCTGAATTTCCACCTGACGAATTTCCCCATCCTTATTCTCTCGTTCTTCAATATGTGACATTTCAATATCCACATTTTTACCTATGGCATATGTAAGATGAATAGGACAATACGATAATTGATTATCCGTTTTAGGTTGAAATTTAAAACACAAAGTCGTTGTAAACTTCAATAGTCCATTTTTTCTTTCGGCAATATTCAGGTAATCTGGAAGATTTAGAGGAAATAATTTAATTTCATCAACCGAAACCTTATCCTCAACAACCATTGTTACCTCATTGTTATTGGAAAATAAAATTTGATTATTTAACTCCCCATAACCTGTTATACGCCTAGTCATTGTTTTTGAGAAAGTATTGAACTCTTGTCCTAACTTTATTTCTTCAGATGCATTGATCAAAAGTGCTTTAACACTTTGCATGTTAATACCTGGATATATTTTAAGCAATCTGGAAGCCACATTTGCTGCTAAAGGAGTTGAATAGCTTGTCCCCAATGCTAGAAATGTCCTTTCGCTTAAATCAGAAGAAAGTACTTCCAAACAAGTTTTACCTTGCTCATCAAGAACATCCATGCCAAACAAAGAAGTTTCATAATAATCTCCACCACCAATCAATATATCAGGCTTACTTAAATACTTATTTACTGTAGCTTGATTAAAAACATCTTTATTCTCAAAATCATAATGGAATTTACGAGAATATAATGCCGGATGAGTATGATTTCCAGCAAGACCATATACTCCATTGGTATCAAAATTATTTGCCGTTGCACCTACTGTCATATTATTCATGCTCTCTGCTGGTGGAGCTATATTAGCATTGCTAATTTGAAATTTATTTGGATAATCTTTAATCTCCAAATTATTAATAAAGTGGTTGGTTGTAGAAATAAAAATTAGAATATCCAATTCTGCTGCTACATTGTCTAGCATAGCTGCATATGATGAAAACTCTTGATTATCTTTTAAAGGAAAATCCGTATAGCCAATAGCAAGAGTAAAAATCCTAACCCCATAAACTAAATTTGCTTCCCGGATAAAATCAACAATTTTCTTCTGAGAGATAGCCCCATTGCTACCATCGATTATTTTAATGGGTAATATTTTTGCATCAGCCTCCACCAATCCGTTATAACCTGGAATTAATTTATTTCCAAAGGCTGCGAATGCAGCTACCCCTGTTCCGTGGTCAGCACTATCATAAAAAGAGCCTGTTCCAGTTGTATCATATTCACCATCATCACCTACTAATATTGAAGACAAAGGAGTTTGAGAAGATACACCTGAATCAATAATTCCTATTACTGGAAGCTCTTCCTCTGCATTAGTTATCTCAAATCCATATTCACGTTTGGGTATATTAAATTTACTTGGTGTTACTATAGCACCGGAACCAGAACAAGTGGCATATATAAAATCAAAATTATCAAGAATAATCCTTAGAAGGTCTTCATGAATATCATATACTTCTCCAAATTGTTCATCAAAGTCATACTTAATGTTGTTTTCTTCAAGAAACAATTTCAAAGCTTCTTTTTGTGGAGCGATTACGTCATCTTCAATAAATGAGTTAACTCCCATAAAAGACAAATGGATAACACTATAATTATTAATATTTCCTAATCGTTCATCTGTAGAGAACAGTTTGAAACTTTTAACAAACTTGATTTTTGCATCAAATTGTTTATTAAGATTATTCTCTTGATTGCTTATGAAAATATTTAGCTGCTGAAAAAAAGAAGCAAACTTCTCTTCATCTTCAATTGCAAATAACCCTTTACGGTTAAAATGAGTTAATCGTAATAACTCAATCCCAAAATTATCTATGTAATAAGCTTTGAATTTAACTTCATCAAATCCAGCAAAGAAATTCAGTTCTATGGAATCAAAATGATCTTCAACCTCAATCGTTCTTGCCTCAACTCTTTCCATGTAATCAGACTCATATCTCGCAAGACAATCAGAAAAATTAGATGCCATTAAACGGTAATCCTTTGGATTTGCATTTCTCTCATCATCTTCTTTTCCACCTCCTCCTGGTCGTCCTTTTAACGTTCTTGTTCCTTCAACTGGATTTTTAAAATATAAGTGAGGTCTATTCATTTTGGTCTGAGATACTAAGTACTTAAGCTGAATTAATTAATAAACTTAATGATTTTTTCAGTACCATTTATATCTGAACTTCTATTTTACCCTTAATTTCTTGAATTTAGCAGCTGAAATATGGCCTTTTTGAAAAATACTAATATAGTAAAAGCAAGTAAAAAATTGTTTTGTATCGTATTTTATCGTTTTAGCGGTTTTTAATTGAGCGCAAGTAAATATTACTGAGTACAGACTAAATTACTTCACACTTCTAAACCTTGACATTTTTCTATTTATTACCATTTATTACTATCTAAAAATCAATTGATTTTACTTTTATTACTATTTATTACCATGTTCTACATTCCTTTTGAAATTGCATTCTATTTCTCTATAATTGAATCAGAAAAACGCAAAAATGATTCACTAAAATGATATTTAGAAGAACAATATTAAAACAAGATTTGGCCATTAAATTATATCCACAAAGCTCAAATATTAATGCAGCGATGCAGTTGCTCCGGAAAGAAATAAAATTGTCACCGGAATTGAATAACAGACTTGAATTACTGACAAGAAATAAAAGAGCTCATTATTACACGCACAAAGAACTGGAAGCTATCCTAGAACATTTTTGTATTAGTCAGGAAGAATTTGAGCTGCTATAAGGACTTCTTTGGGAAAATCATGATAAAACTTACAGAAAACCTAGGGAAATCAAGCTCAAAAGCACTATCTGAGCTAATAAACAGATAGCTTTTGAGTGCTTTTTCAAGCTTCAGAGTACTTTCAGAGTATATACAGACCATATCCAGAGTATATTGTACTTGCTTTTTAGAGCTTTGCCTATGTTGTAGTGTATATTAAGCGTGCTTTTTGAATGCTTCCTAAATTTATGAGAGTACTTTGTGGATGCTTTGCTCATTATCAATAGTACTTAACCCAAATCACCACCAATATGAAAACAGCAGCTATCATTAAATGGTGAAAATGCTTCATTTATGAGGGTATATTTTAGATGCTTTTGGGGTGATCTTTAGAGTCTGTGGAGTATGAAGACAAAAAAATGTTCTAAATGGTAGTGATTGGCATAGTTGTGTCGCAAATTGGCACAGTCGTAAGTCGTTCGTTTTGTGATTTATAATATAATTTTACAACCATCAAAATGAAGTAGAATAATATTAAACGCAATACGATGATATTACCCCGAAAAATATTAAACAAGATTTAGCTGTTAAGCTATACCCTCAAAGTTCAAACACAACTTCCGCCATGCAATTACTGCGAAAGGAGATAAAGCTATCACAGGAATTAAGCACTAAGCTTGATAAGCTGACACGTAATAAACGTGCCCATTATTTTACTCACAAAGAACTGGAGCTTATCCTGGAACATTTTTGTATTGGTCAGGAAGAGTTTGGAGAATTGTAATTTTATTTAGCAATACCCTTTCGGGTATAATTCTCAACTATATTGGCCTATTTATACCCGATAAGGTATAATCCATTCATCTCATATACAAACATATTTAAGGAGAAACTGTAATTAAATTATCGCAACAAACTAACTCTGTAGCATTTTTAGTATATACCTATGTATCAAATCTAGTATATAGCGATGTGGAAGTTTTAGTATATAGTGACATATAACTATATATCAAAGCAATACAAAACAACTCATTTCCTAAAAACAGCTTCCTTTAAACGATTCCGTAACCACTTTTCATAAAAACATTTAATTAATAATTGTTTTTCATGGAAAGTAATTGTTTTTCATGTTATCTTCGTAACTATAATTCATAGTTTAGGCACATGAGTAATCGTTTTTCACAAAAAGTAAGTATTTTTCACGGACAATCACTCCCTGAAGAAGGAATGTTAGCTGGTTATGCTTTTATGCTTCAAGAATTAGAGCAAAACACAGGTAAGGTTTTACCTACCCCCAAGCAATTATCCATAATTACAGATAAGTACCAAAGATATAGTACAAAAAGGTGGCAAGTGTTCACCAAGAGACACAAACCCAATAGTAATCCTATAAGTCATATTGTCTTTGCTTTAAAATACGAAGGCATTGATTTACTAATTCTAAAATCAATGTTTCAACTTATTGGCGAAGAGGAGATAAAGGAATATATTTTGAGCGAACCAACCGGACAATACGCTAGAAAAATTTGGTTCTTATACGAATGGTTATTTGGAATAAAACTTGATATCCCTAACTTAACCCGGATTATTCATCTCGCAATGTTTAGGGTGGGAATTTTTAGATTAACTTCAACAGTAGGTTTTCCAATGGAGTTTTCATTACATCTTTGATCAGAAACGAACATATTTCTTACTGAAAGCAACAGGAAAAATTAAAAAACACTTGATATTTGGCAATAAGACACAACCATCCCATGTGCCGTATTTTGTTGTTTCATTGCAGCATCAGCTGACTCAACAATTCTTGCTGGGCAAATGCTTTGGAAAACTTGTAATATATACGCCTCTTGGTCTTTTTTATCGTAGCTCCGACTTTTAACAGCGATATCCTAATTGTATCGATTTGCCATTTTTTTGCTGCTTCATTTCGGGTTTTACGTATTGCCTGTTTTACCAACAAAAACATTTCGTATGCGAGACTGCTAAAGATCAGGCGTATAAAGTTTGCCCAAAAGCCATGGTTTGACAGCCTGTCCGAAAAACACATGTTCTTGACTTCTTTTATCCTGTTTTCACTGGCATCGCCACGTTTGACATAAAAACCAAAGTATATTTCACGTGCGTCTTTTTCATCCATGTTGCTTATTATATGACGAATGTTTAAACCTTTTCCGGTGCTTTCTATCTTTGAATAACATTGTTGGGGCGCATGCCATGATTTTGCCTGGTATTCAAAAGACATGAAATGTTGGTGTTTTTGGTTTTGGGAAACGAACAAATGTGTCACTGCTTTTGATGCACGGGCAGTTCTTCTTTTCAGCACTTCATTACTGGCTTGGCCAATGGCAAATTGGAGATTGAAGTTATCGGCAAGTTTATAAAAGGAAGAGCCGCTGAATCCGCTATCGGCCCTGATTACAATCTTTATTTCCGGATGCTTCTCTTTTATTTTTTTCAGGATCCGCTTTAATATGCTCACATACCACTTGTTTGAATGGCTGTTGCCTGGCCGAAGTACAGGAACGATTATCTGCCCGGTTTCCCCGTCATGGAAAAACAGTTCGTTATACATAAAATGGCCATAGTACCCATTGAACATGGACAATTGTTGGTTCCCGTGTGTTGGGTCATCGGTGGCATCAATGTCAATCACAACCTTTTCTCTTCCTTCCAAAGTGCCCACGTAACGGTCAACCCAAGCATTGCAAAGGTTAAAAACCGAATGTTTGTCAACGCTGTTTTCTAAGCGAGAAATAGTGGGCTGCGAGGCCAGTTCCCCATCGAGGATATCCTGGAACAAAGGGTCGCTTTTCAGATATTCGACATCGTTGGCATCTTCATACCCCAGCATTAACGAATAAATTCGTTGCTTGAGCAGCTTTTCCATGCTATGCATAATCCGAAAAGGGTCGCGTTCATCCGGCATGACACTACTGAAGTATTTAATTAATTGGTGTTTGCGTTCTAATTTCTCTAGTAGCAATATAGCTCCGTCACTACTTATATCTTCTGCTGAAAAATCAAAATTTACCGCTGTGTTGCCTCGATAAAATACTGTATCTTTAGTGCTCATTTTTGGGTGTAATAAAAAGTGTTGTTTTTATTGTTATACACCTTTAAGATAACACTTTACACCCATATTCTATGTCTACGCAGTGAATTTTTCGGGTTAAAAAAAGGTACTTATGTAGAAGTACTAAATCCAAAGCAACAGTATCCTGGTCCAACCAAAAACTCTACCAGACATCGAATAAAAAATAACTTACCTGGAACACCTGAGTTCTGCCCTCTAATTAGAAAGACCCAAAAACTTGAGAAATATATTTCTACAAATATTAGAGATTCCATAGATAAAGGATTAAACAATAACGATAAAGAGCTAATTAAAAGGACTGCTGCATTCCTGTTATTAAAAGATTCAAAAGCCTCTTTTGCTATAGAAGGAGAATATCCTCCAAGTATGCGAGCCAGAAACTGGAGTAAAGCAATAGGACAAGCAGGTAAAAAACCATTGACTCTATCAGAAATAGAACGCCTCCAGCATGTAGTAATTGGTTCTAAGAAATTAAAAAATATGGGCGTCAGGGAGGATGAAAGCTTTATTGGTGAACATGACCGAGAAACTTATACGCCAATACCTGATCACATATCCGCAAAAGCTAAAGATCTCACCTCTCTAATGAATGGATTATTAAACACAAATAATCTTCTTCAAAACAGCGAATACGATCCCATACTTACAGCAACTACCATTGCCTTTGGCTTTGTGTTTATCCATCCTCTTTCTGATGGCAATGGAAGAATACACAGGTATTTGATACATCACATCTTAACATGGATGGGTTATACAAAACGAGACATGATATTCCCTGTTTCATCAGCAATATTAGATCGAATTAGTGATTACCAGGATGTATTAGAAGATTTCTCATCTCAAAGAATCGATTTGATTGAATGGGAACCTACTTCCGACCATAATATAAAAATACTAAACGACACAATTGATTTGTATCGTTACTTTGATTTAACCCGTCAAGCTGAATTTCTTTATGAATGCGTTGAAGAAACAATTAATAGAATTATTCCGGAGGAAATTGATTACCTGGAAAAGTACGTCATGTTAACTAACAGAATAAATTCCTTTATTAATTTACCCGACACAAAAGTTGACCTTCTTATTAAATTATTAAATCAAAGCAAAGGAAAATTATCAAAGAAAAAGAGAGAAAATCATTTTGAAGAACTTACTGAAGAAGAAGTTTTCATTATTGAGGAAAATTATAAGGAGATCTTTATAAGCTAAATTTAATTTCTTTTAAACATCAGATTTAATTCCTCTAAAGAGAGTAGTTCTTACCTTTCAAAACATAACGAGTGTAAATTTTGCCAATATTTACTCTCGTTAAATCTTCTCAATTCCAAACGTCAAGTTTTCTGATCAAAAAACTTGACACAAAATCCATTTTTAGGTTCGGTTCCTTTTTGCTACTTTTGGAGGGAAATGAGTTCATTGAAACGCATTTAAAACGGGCATTTTTGCCCATTTTTGGTGGACTTACAGAGGACTTTAAAAATTGAATTCGTAAAATATTGAAGATAGGGCACATAAAGCAAATTTTCAGTTCCCTCTCTCTCCACATAGCTTCTAAGCAAAACGAAGCAAAACCCTATAAGTCAACACTTACAGGGTTTTTTATGTGCAAAAGTGTGCAATAAAAAGCAGAAAAAGGCAGTTTTATTCGTTGGCAATATAAACGTGAGGACATAGCTTTGGAAGACCTGAATCACCAGTTTATCTGTAATTATGAGTTGTACCTTAAACCAGAACGCAAATGCGCCCATAACACAACTATCAAATACCTGAAGAACTTTAAAAGATAGTCAGAATTGCCCTAGCAAATAGTTGGATGACTAAAGACCCGTTTGCAACTATTAAATTCAAACTAAAGCCAGTTGATGCAGTTTATCTTACCAAAGAAGAACTGGATATTGTCATCCATAAGGAAATGGGCATGGAACGCTTAAGACAGGTTCGTGATGTTTTTGTCTTTTGTTGTTTTACCGGACTAGCCTTTTCCGATACCAAATCTCTAAAACGCGAGCATATCACAACAGATGGCAATGGAATTACCTGGATTCATAAAAAGAGAACTAAGACCGATCAGATGAGTACCATCTTTGTCATTAAGGCTGCCAAAAAGTTAATGGCCAAGTATGAATACGAACCGGAACTTATTGAAAAATGCGCAGTCCTCCCAGTTCTTAGTAACCAAAAAATGAATGCCTACTTGAAAGAAATTGGAACCATATGCAGTATTGATAAACCCATATCAACCCATACTTCCAGACATACCTTGGCTACAACCATTGCCTTAGAAAACAATATGCCTTTGGAGGTTGTATCAAAGACTTTAGGTCATTCCAGCACAAAAATGACTCAGCGTTATGCGAGAACAACGGAAGCTTTGATTCAAAAGAACATGGAGAAAATTAAGGATTTGTATTAAAACATATCATTTTAGAGTAAATATTGCGGTATGCGATATTTACCAACATTTTTTTGTCTATATTTTAAACCAACCTAAGTGGTGAGCGGTATGGTTGGAAAAGTAATCTATTAGCAATTCAGTTGGAGTGCTGAGGTCCTAAACTGAAAATTTGTTTTTGTAGACTAACGTAAGCTGAAACAAATTTATCAAGGAAAATATTCATCTATACGCTCCCCTCAAAGGTTAAAAAGGGAAATCGGGCAACACATCCTGACCAGGTAAAAGCGGCAAGCTTTCTTCCTTATCTGAAATAATACTATTTACCTGGAAAAAGTATTGACTTTCAGGCTTCTTATTTATTTCAGCCAATTCCTTTAAGTCATACGGATATACCTCACTGTTTTCCTCTCCATTGGCCTCTGCAATTATATACCAACCATCAAACCCGCACAACTGGGGCCGCAAAATGGATGAATCACATAGGCTGAAGTAAACTTCATTCCTTCATTGGCTAACTGATCCAAGGCAGGTGTTTTTATATCTGTTGATCCATTGAAACCAACATCAGCGTAACCTAAGTCATCACACATAACAACCACAATATTTGGTCGTGGAGCTTGTGCTTTATCAGTTTTTGTTGAACAAGCTATGAAAGACAACAACAAAATAAGGGCTCCTGCGCATGTGTATAATCTCATTTTCATTTTTTTTTATCGTACAACACGACCTGATCCGGATCCACCCATTAAGGCTTCTACTTCAGAACGTGATGAATAATTAAAGTCACCATTAATGGAATGACATAAGCAGGAGGCTGCCACGGCAAATCGAATCGCTTGATCTGGTTTTGACAATTCAGGCGTATTCAAAGCAAAAACTAAACCAGCGCCAAAAGAATCACCACCACCAACACGATCAACTATGGCCTTTATTTCGTAAGGCATGTATTCCCCTTGCTCATTTAAAGGCGCAAAATGAGCCGTATCTGATGCTGCATCATACAGCATGGCTCCCCAATTATTATGAGTGGCAGATAGACTCTCACGTAAGGTGATTGCCACTTTCTTTACATTCGGAAATTGCTTTACAACTTCTTTAGCCACATCAACATACTTATCAATATCCAACTGACCACCTTCAATATCTGTATCGCCGGCAGATATTCCCAATACATCGTGTGCATCCTCCTCATTGGCAATTACTACATCCACATATGGAAGAATGGCACGCATTGTTTTTTCAGCCAATATACTTGGCGATGTGCCATTTTGCCACTGCCAAAGCTTCTTTCTGAAATTTAAATCGCATGACACCGTTAAGCCTTTTTCTTTTGCAGTTCGAACAGCAACCTCTGTGGCATGCGCACAAACTTCGGACAAAGCAGGTGTAATACCAGTAGTATGCAACCAGGCTCCATCTTTCAGCAATTCACACCAGTCGTAGGCTTCGCCTTTTGTCATGGATACCGCAGAATAGTCTCGATCATACATTACACGACTTGGACGCTGATTGGCACCTCGCTCCACAAAGTATAAGCCAAAACGACCATAATCTGTCAATTTAATTCCTGTAGTATCTACGTCAATTCCTTTTAGTACTTGTAAACAGGCCTCAGTCATTTCGTTATTTGGTAAAGCGGTTACAAAACGTACTTTGCCCCCTAGCATAGCAATTGAAGAAGCCACATTAGCTTCAGCTCCTGCAAATGTCATATCTAACTTCCCCGGCATACTCTGACGAAAGCGCTGAAAATTTTCAGGACATATACGCCCCATTATTTCTCCGAATGTTATAATTCTTTTCATGATTTTACCTTCTAGCTACCAGTTGTTAGTATTTAGCAACTGGTAGATTTGTTATTTATTACGAATCTCCTTAATTAAAGTGTGTATTTCTCTGGCATTACGTGTAATGAGTTCCCAGTTTTCATCGAGTATCATTTTGCGCTTTGCAATCCAGGAGCCACCAATGGCAGTTATTAATGGCGATTCCAAATAAGTTCGGGCATTCTCCATATTACATCCTCCTAAGGGAATAAATTTAAGATCAAGGTATTGATAAGGTGCCACCATGCTTTCCAGGTGTGCCATTCCTCCAGAAGTTTCAGCAGGAAAAAGTTTTAAAACCCGACAGCCTTCATGGATTGCCATTTCAATATCAGTTGGTGTCATTATACCCGGAGCAAAATCTAAGCCTTGCTTTCGAGCCTCCGCTATTACATTAGGATTACATCCCGGTGCTACAGCAAAATCTGCACCAGCATCTACAACTGTTTTAACCTGCTCGGTAGACAAAACAGTTCCAAAACCAAGCGTCATTTCAGGCACTTCTTTTTTGATTGCCTTAGCAGCTTCTATAGCAACAGGTGTGCGTAGCGTTAATTCAATGGCATCGACACCTCCGGCCAATAAGGCCTTTGCCAAAGGCACAGCATGTTTTACATGGTCTACCACCAACACTGCCATTACACCGGCGTCATCAATTCGTTTAATCATTTCAGGCCTCATAGCCTGCTTATCAAATGTGTACATTTTATAGAATCAAGTAGTGAGTAGCAAGTAACGAGATGATTTACATGATGTATAATTCTTGTATCTTGATACTTAAATCTTTTTTTTACAATGCTGTTGAAATACGTTTCTTAACCAGGTAATCATTAAGTGCCAGGTATGAGCAATCGTGCCCAATTCCACTTTCTTTTATACCGCCATGGGGAAGATAGATGGCATACTTAACACCATTCACCTGCACCTCACCAAACATGAGTTCTTCTGATACTTTTCGAATGACTGATTGATCATTAGAAAATAAATAGGATGCTAAACCATATTCGGTATCATTACCTAATTCAATCGCTTCTTCTACTGTAACGTACTTCATCATAGCAGCAACAGGTCCGAAAATTTCTTCACGAAAACAACGGCTATCGCATTTAATACCAGAAAGTATGGTTGGCTCAACGTAAAAACCTTTATCAAAGCCTTCAGGAACTTTACCGCCCATTACCAAATCTACTCCAGATGCCACATCATCGGCCACCATTTTCAATACCCGTTCCTGATCATGTTTGGTCACCAATGGTCCCATATCTGGCTTTTCTTCAATACCAAAACCTATTTTAAGTGCCTTGGTTTTCTCTTTAAAGGTATTTAAAAAAGTATCATAAACCTCTTCATGAACTAGAAAACGATTAGGGGATACACATATCTGACCTGAATTTCCATATTTTAAGGCGACTCCCAATGTTGCGGCCAATTCTAAATCAGCATCCTTATGCACAATAAATGGCGCATTACCTCCAAGCTCAAGGCTAACATGTTTAACGGTTGTAGCCGAATCTGCAATAACTCGTTTACCAGAAGCAGACGAACCAATCATGGTGAGCACTTTAGGTATCGGACTTTTGGTCATGGTAGTGGCAACCTCGCTTACCGGCCCGCTAATTACATTTATAACACCTGCCGGGAAATTGATACTTTCAGCAATTTCACCAACCAAATAGGCTGAAATAGGCGATAATTCAGAAGGCTTAATAACAATAGAACAACCTGCTGCTAATGCAGGCCCAATTTTATAGCCTACATTTAGTAAAGGAAAATTCCAGGCTAAATAAGCTACTGCAACACCCACAGGTAAATTTACTATTTGGTGATGATGTGTATTTTCCGAATCAGGAATAATTTCATCGTGCATATTTTTCATGGCTTGCGGGTAAAATTATAATCCATCAGCCAGTAATCCCACATCTTCAGCAGCGACTTCATAGGTTTTACCCATTTCATATACCACGGCATTTCTCAGTTCATCTTCACGTTTCAATATTTCGGCGCGAAGTTTCATCATCCGTTCGGTACGTTCTTTAAGTGGCATCTATGACCATACCTTAAAACCCTTCTGGGCTTCAATTAAAGCCAATTCAGCGTCTTCTTTTTGGGCATAAGCAATGGAACCAACAGCTTCCTCAAGTGCAGGATTAATGATATCCTTTTGGACTCCTGAGATGGCATCAACTAATTTACCACCAATATACATTTTTTTATAACCGAAATTCATATGATAAAATTTTTAATATTTACTTACAAAATCTCTTAAGTGCATCTTCATCAATACCAACCCCTAAACCGGGTTTATCCGAAACCTTGATTTCTCCATTCTTAACCTCAAAATCAGGAATGGTTACCTTATCTCTAAGCTCATTATCTGTTCGATCATGTTCCATCCAGAAATTTGAATTGAACATACGGCCAGGCACATTATCCAAGTTACTAATAAAATGCATGGCAGCCGAAATAGCAATGTATGTTCCCCAGCTGTGATGCACTATTTCTTTGCCATAGGTTGAAGTTAGAGCTGAAATCTTTTTCACCTCTGTTAATCCGCTACAAGCAGCAATATCAGGCTGCGCTATGTCCACAGCATTTGTTCGAAGCAGGGGATGAAATCCACATCTTAAATATTCACATTCTCCTCCGGCTATTGGAATTATTATGGCATTTCGTAATTCTGCATATTGATTATAAAACTCCGGAGAAACAGGTGGCTCAAACCAGCCGATATCATACTCCTCAATGGACTTTGAAAGTTTTATGGCTTCGCGCAAATTATAAGCATGATTAGAATCTACCATCAGTTCCATATCATCACCAATTGCTTTCCTTACCTCACGTACCATCTCAATATCCTATTCAATGGTCATGCCTACCTTCATCTCAACAGCCTTATATCCTAATTCTTTGTACTCAATAACTTCATATGCCAAAGCCTGAGTTAAATTTTTTTCTTCTCTGAAATATAAACCTGTTGCATAAGGCGTGATTATGTCTCGTTTTTTACCTCCCAGCAATTGATGTACCGGCACATTTAAAATCTTTCCTTTAGCATCCCACACAGCCATATCAATAGCACTTGTGGCGGCTACCAATATACCTCGGCGAGCATAATCCAAAGAACGGCGATACATTACATCCCCAATAGTCTCATTATCTAATGGATTCATACCTATTACATATTGCGACAATAACTTTACGCCAGCGGCCAGAACATCAGCTGGCCCGTATCCTTCTCCCTATCCTACTATACCTTCGTCAGTGGTTAACTTCACCAAAGATATTTTTCGCTCACTATATGACCATTGAGAAAAATAAAATGGCTTATCCAACTTATCATTTAATACAAAGATCTCTAAATATTTTATTTTCATTTTTTCCAGTAGCAAGTTCATCACTTATTTAACTAGCCAACCGTGTTAGAATATCCAATTATGATCATTCCTATACAAATGACGACTACGCCAAACATTAACCAGCCAAACGGTTTTGTAGCACCTGTCCACTCTTTATTGAAGTAAGCCCAAACATTACTAACAATCAAGCCTCCACCCATAAGAATTGGCCAGCCTATTGCCGAGCCCATATTACCCATTAGAGTAGCTCCCTGTTCGTATACACCCAGGGCACCAAACCAACATAGAGCAGCTACAATAGACCACATGTATGCTTTGCCCGATTTTGACTTTTTAAATGAATTCCAACTTTTGTGTTTAAACAATAAAAAGATAGCATACATGGCATTTAAAATAAATGCGCCCCACAGAACAACCACCCAAATTGCTAAGCTACTATTGCGTGCTGTTGCTCCGGCTTCCTGTGCATAATATCCAATACCACTACCTTCTGCAAAACCTGCATCAAAACCAATTCCCGGAAAAGCCGAAAAGAACCCACTCAAAACAGCAATTATAAGACCTGCTTTAAGATTTATCTTTTTACCTTCTTGTTCGTTGCTTTGTTTGTCGCGTAAGATACCTGCATAAGCAGTTAAAGCTACACCTATTACCATTACAATAACGCCTCCCAATACATACGGAGAGCAGCCGCATTAGGATCATCTTTCATAAAATATGGTATAAGACTACCTGCTGCAGCACATAAGCCTAGCACAATACCATAGGTTAATGACATGCCAATATATGGAGCACTTTTACCAAACATGATACCTCCTATACCCCACACTGCTCCAAATATCATGGCCATGATTTTAATATCAACAGGAGCCTGAGCAATGCTACAAAATAGGTCAGGCACTACTATTAATGCCCATGCTGTTGGCAATATAATCATTGCAAACAACGAGTGGACTAACCACCAGGCTTCCCACTTAAGTGATGCCATAAACTTCATTCCAAGACCGAATGAGCCCTGAAAAAGGGTCGCAAATAATACCAATGCTAAAGGTAAAAATTCAAATTCCATGCTTATATACTTTTGATTAATACAAGGAAATGACATGTATCACTGAATTAATTTGCTGATTTTACCTAGTACTTACATTATTTTACCCCACATTAGTTAGAATTAAAAATGATCAAAAAAAATTAGGCACCTGTACAAATTCATACAAGTGCCTCCATTGATTTTATTTAATTGAGTTTTATTTCAACTCAAGCTTTTGTGTTTTAGTGTAATCTGCCCCTCTTAATTCGATAAAAGCATCCATTAGCTCTTTAAGTTTCTCAGGATTTTCGCTAGCCAGATTGTATTGTTGAGCGATATCCTCTTTTAAATTGTATAGCAATGGTTCAGGGCTATTCCCTACCTCAATATTAACATGTTTATTGAGTGCTTTCCCTTTGTATGCAGGTATCATTAACCAATCTCCCTTGCGAAGTGCGGTACGTGTTGTGGCTTCGATTATTAGACTGTCACGTCCTTCATCACTTATACCTAAGAATACATCTAAAAGCTCCTTACTATCTGTTGAGTTTTCTTCAGTAACTACCAATTTGGCCAACACTACCATAAAAAATGCACGTTACGATGAAGTAATGCTCTATTTCGAGAAGGTAAATAAAGCTCGTAACCACCCGGGCTTTACCTTTCTGTTTCATTACAATGCGTATCGGCATGAGTCAAAAAAGCTTTATGGTTATACCCAGTTTATGGAGCATTATAACCATAAGCACCCAAAGACAAAGGGCTCGATGAAGATAGAGCATATAGCAGGCTATGAGGTCTTTATTGATTATGCAGGGAAGAAGCTACATATTACCGATAAAGAGACCGGAGAACCAATCCCGGCAGAGGTATTTGTTGCGATTTTACCAAACAGTCAATACACCTACATTGAAACCTCATATAGTCAAAAATGGAAAAATATGATAACAAGCAGGTTATGCCCTGGCGTATTATGGCGGCGTTCCCAAGGCCATTGTATCGGACAAACTCAAAATCGGCAGTAACCACAGCCATTAAATACGAACTAGACATCAATAGGTCATTTAAAGACTTTGCGCGCCATTACAACTGCTTTATTACCACTACCCGAAGCTATGCACCAAGACAAGGCATTGGTCGAAAATGCTGTCCAATTAGCCTATCAACGCATTTATTATTCCCTTAAGGGAGATGACTTTCTTTTCGCTGGACGAGCTCAATCAGGAAATTAAAAAATTGCTTCTCGATTACAATAATCGCCTTCTCACACGCAAAGGCGCAAGCAGAAAGGAACTCTTCCAATCAGTTGAGCGAAGCTACTTAAAACCGCTTCCGTCATCGGGTTACGAACTTAAAGATTATCGCAGAGCCAAGGTGCAAAAAATGGGTTATGCGTATTTCTCACCTGATAAGAACTATTACAATGTGCCTTATCGATATATCGCAAAATCAACCCAGATTCATTATACAAAATCAACTGCGGAGGTCTTATATAATCATGAACGAATAGCATCCCATCAACGCAATCCTGCGATGGGTATATACATTATCAATAAAGATCATCTGAGTAGCACGCACAAGGCATATACAGAATGGAGTCCTGCCTATTTTGAGAAGAAGGCTGCTATAGGACAAGAATTAATCGCTTTAACTGTTTTTTTCCAATAATGCCATCTAATTTAAGGTCGTAATTAAAGAAGCGGTTCAATACTTTCTGCACGCCACAGCTACCCCAGCAACCACTATTTACATACCAGTCAAAAATAATTTCCTGCAATGAGCCGGAGACAACGTAGCCTATTTTGTATTTATCATAGATGTTTTATTGCAAAAAATATCTCCGAAAGGGAAATTTAACTAATCAAGAAGCTTGCATATTTCTCCACCTTTTTCTTCTTAGCTCATCTAGCTCGTATTCTATCTTGAGTTTTTCCATCTTTGATACTCGTTTTTACAAGGACAGGTTACAATTGCAATCTCCTGAATACCACCTGTATTATTAAAAATTGCATCGTGGAACTGACCACGATTAAAACCTATACTTTCCTCAATAAAATCAAAATTTATTATTTCTCCTACTCATGGTGTAAAAGGCAAAATCAACCTTACTGCCGATGTTTTACCATCGATATCAGCCATATATTTATTATTGGGGCTATTTGCAGTTTCATCAAATGGAATTACAAATAGCAATTTCATGTACAAAGTTTTGAATTTGAAAAGGTTTCTCTCTTAAAACATCCCCCTCATAGTATATTGAAAATAAAATTTGATTTACCTTAACCCTAGTAATTGACAGTTCATCAGCTATCATTTGATTTGTTGGCAGCGATGGGAAGTTTAAGCCATAAAAAGAAAATATAACATCTCTAACATAGTAATCTACAGGATATATAAATATAGGTATTTCTTCAAAATATGTAGTTTATGTCGTATCTTTAAATAAGTCATTTGAAATATGTGTTAAAGCTATAACGGGTTGAAGATTTACATTAAAAATATGGTTTGTATTCGCTGCCAGATGGTAGTAAAATCGGAGCTTGAAAAACTAGGTCTTCAATATGTTGATGTAAAAATTGGAGAGGCGAATATTATTGGTGAATTATCGCGGGAACAAATTAAACAATTAGATAAAGCGTTGAGAAAATCCGGGCTCCTTGTGATGGATGATAAAAAAAGCATTCTGGTTGAAAAAATAAAAAATACTATTATTGAATTAGTACATTATACTGATGATCAAATAAAAGTAAACTTATCTGATTATTTAAGTAAAAGGCTTAATCACAACTATACTTATTTAGCTAACCTATTCTCGGAAGTTAAGGGAATAACTATTGAAAAATTTTACCTGACTCATAAAATTGAAAAAGTGAAAGAACTCATTGTTTATAACGAACTTAACCTTACCGAAATAGCTTATAAAATGCACTATAGTAGTGTGGCACACTTGTCAAATCAATTTAAAAAAATAACAGGTCTCACTCCATCTCGCTTCAAAATAATGAAAAACAAAAGACGTGACACGCTTGAAGATGTGAATGATGTAAATATTTTATAGAATAATATAACAGTATTTAAGCGGTATGTCACGAACTTTGCTATCAACTTTTAAGCTATACCCAGATATAGTTAAGTAACAGATAGTCATCATGAAAATATTATTACTTTACCCCCAATATCCTGATTCCTTCTGGAGTTTTAAACATGCACTCAAGTTTATTTCAAAGAAAGCAGCTGTTCCTCCCTTAGGATTGATTACAGTTTCAGCTTTACTACCTCAATCATGGCAGAAAAAGCTTATTGATATGAACGTAACTTTGCTAAAAGATGAATATATACTGTGGGCAGATTATGTTTTTATTAGTGCCATGTACATCCAAAAAGAATCGGTTAATAAGGTAATTAACAAATGTGAAAACCTAAATACACCAATGGTTGCTGGCGGCCCCCTTTTTACCCAGGAATACAAAAATTATCCGCAAATAGATTATTTCGTTCTGAATGAGGCTGAAATTACTTTACCTATTTTTATGACCGATTTATCCGCGGGGAAAGCTAAACGAGTATACAAAACCGATATGTATGCAAACCTTGATATGACGCCAATTCCAGATTATCATTTATTAGACATGAAGAAATACGCCTTCATGAACGTGCAAATTTCAAGAGGCTGTCCTTTTTCATGTGATTTTTGTGAAATAACAACTCTTTTGGGACATAAGGTTAGAATGAAATCCCCAAATCAATTCATTGAGGAACTCAACGCTCTATACAAGCTTAACTGGCGCGGGTCTGTCTCTATTGTTGATGATAATTTTATTGGCAATAAAAAAGAGATAAAGTCAGCCTACCTGCCTAAGCTAAAACAGTGGATGCGCAGTCACAAATATCCATTTGTTTTTAATATTCAAAGCTCCATTAATTTAGCTGACGATAAAGAAATGTTAGCCCTTATGGCTGAAACTGGTTTTACATCTACATTCATTGGTATAGAAACTCTTGATGAAGTATCGCTTAATCATTGTAATAAGGTTCAAAATGAAAATAGAGACCTACTTAAATCAGTTCAAGAAATACAAAAAGCAGGATTACAGGTTTCCGGAGGTTTTATTGTTGGATTCGACAGTGATACCCCCAGTATCTTTCAGCGACAAATTGACTTCATTCAAAAAAGTGGTATTGTTTCCGCAATGGTCGGTTTATTAAATGCCCCTAAAAACACACTTCTGTATCAACGTCTGTGCGCAGAAAACAGATTAACAAAAGAATCAACAGGAAACAATACCGATTCATCAATGAATTTTATACCAAAGATGGACTACGATGAATTAATGTTGGGGTATAAAAAAATTATTCATTCCATTTATGCATCTAAACCCTATTACCAAAGAGTAAGGCAATTATTTTTAAACTATAAGCACAGTTATAACAAACAAAAAGAAATCAATTTTTCCCTTTTTGGCGCTTTCCTTAAATCTGTTTATGTTATTGGTATAGTTAATAAGGGAAGAATGGAGTATTGGAAGCTGTTGGTATGGACTTTAGTTAAAAGACCTAAACTATTCATAGAAGCAATTACATTTGCAGTTTATGGCTATCACTTTCGAATCGTTTATGGACTATAATTTATCAATGATGACCGACAAAAGCACGCTCCAATTGCCTTAGCTGCAGACGAAAAACAATTTGCACCGCCGCTGACATGAAAAAGTTAACAATCCGTGCTCTTCGCCATAAGAAAAGAACCTGCCTGCCGGCCAGGCAGGCCCACTGCGTTCAAACAGCTTTTACTTCTATTGATTTTTGCTCCGTTTGGTAATACCTAAGCAAGCTTAACATTACACTCACTTATCGCAAAAATTATTTCTTAACCCTTTTTGCAGGGTAAGGCTCGTAAGTATTTGTATTTTAGTCAAATCAATTTTCAAAGTTTCGACAGGTAGGACTACGGATTTTTGTTTTTCTATTTCATGCTTTCTTTTTTGTTGAATATTAAGCTGTTAACGGTAAATATTTTGATTGATTTATAAGATCACAAAAAATATTTAAAAAATACATGTTTTATAACATACCAGGTAGGTCTACATTTCAAAACACTAAAACACAAAAAAATAAATCTATTGAATTTCAACGCAATAGAAAATGCGTTGGCGAAATCTGTTGATAAATACATAGGTTATCAACAGATTTTTTTGTTTTCGAGGGCGGATCTACGCAATGTGGGTTAACGCTTTGATTTAAACTTGCTCTTCTACCCAATAAATATCTCTGTTTCAAAAATGTGTGAATGATGTAAATTAAACATTCAATTGTATAATACATTAGCCTTTATAATGAGATACCTTTAATACAAAATAGGTACCTATGCATACTCCTGAAATCGAAAAAGCGAAATCTCACATTTTAATTGAAATGATTGAATATATTTCAAATTCAGTCGTGAGCAAAACAATACTCCGAAGAACAACCGGAAATGTAAATGTGGTTGCTATTGATACTGGCGAAGCATTGGCCGAAAAAACATCTCCGTTTGATACGTTTATTCAAATTATCGAAGGTACTGCAGAGATTATTATCGACAAAAAGTCAAATAGGCTTAATACGGGTGAGGGTATAATAATTCCTGCCCATACCTCTAATAATATTAAAGCGAAAGAAAGGTTTAAAATGATTTCAACTGTAATTAAAAGCGGTTATGAATCCGTTTCTATTTGAAAAAGAAGACGCATCCAATATGACAGAATGATTAAATCGTATAGTGCTTAAATGGTGATTGCCTAATACAAACATGAGTTTTAGCATATTAGGAACATCTGGGATTATTGAATTTTCTTCGAAGTCCTTTGTGGCCATTGAAAGATAAATTTTAAATGCATGAAAGAGAAGAATACCATAGCAGCATCTGAAAATTCAAAAGTATTCCAGCTTAAAAAAAACCATCAGCAAAAACAGAACGAACTGATAGCCGGGAATAAAAAGCTTTTAGCAATAATTGGTCATGATTTAAAAAATCAAATGAGCACCATTATTAGCTTTTTGAGTCTTTTAAAAGAAGAAGTCTTGGATCTGGATAAAAGCACAATTAAGCAATACATTACTTTCTCTTTACAAGCTGCTGACAATACATTTTTTATGCTTGACAACCTTCTTGAATGGGCTAATTCTAAAAACATTAGTAAGTCGTATCAACCTGAATATTTTGTTTTTAATGAGATTTTAGCCAACGAAATTAAGAACGTTAAATTATTTGCCTCGCAAAAACATGTTGGTATAATCTCAACCGTTTCTGAAGCAGACAAGATTTATGCTGATAAAAACATGGTAAAAAGCATACTGCGTAACCTGATGAACAATGCCATCAAATATTCTTTTGAACATGGGGATATTGATATAATGTCAAAAAGGGAACATGGATTCCTAGAGGTTACCATAAAAGACTATGGAGTTGGTATCGATGAAAAACTAGTCAACACCTTATCTAGCTCCAAAAACAGTATATCGTCGCTGGGCACCAATGGAGAGGCAGGCACCGGGTTTGGTCTAATGCTTTGCAAAGAGTTTATCGGCCTTCATATGGGAAAAATGGGGATAGCCACTCATATGAACCAAGGTAGTGAAATAAAATTCACCCTACCCTTATCCCCACATTAAATATATACTTTAATAATGCCAATCAAGGGTTGAAATTGAAGTAAAAAAAGTAACCTAAAAGTCTGAAAACCAGCATCTTTAATTTGTTTAAATCCTTGAAAATCAGTATCTTAGAGTTGTTTTCGAAGCGACTTTTAGATATGATTCTCAAGGATAAGGACCACAATTTAATAAGAATATACGATTTAGTCTGTGACTATTTTCAAGAATTGCAATATTACTGTGAACGTTTCAGTAATAACAACAAACCAGAGTTTACCGACCAGGAGGTAATGACAATATACCTTTTCGGAATCCAATATCAGGGGTATACAAAAACAAAGCACATCCATAAGTTTGCTGTGGATTACCTGTTGGATTGGTTTCCCAAGCTTGGTTCCTATCAGGCATTCAACAACCGGTTAAACCGGTTGGATGGGGCGTTTACAAGGCTGTCGGAGCTGCTGGTTAGGGATTTTCAGCCGTCCGATTGTATTATCGATCAAAACTTGCTTGATTCCATGCCTATCATTACATGTTCGGGCAAGCGCAACGGGAAAGTAGCCAGGGAAATAACCGACAAAGGGTATTGCTCTACAAAAGGGATGTACTATTATGGTATGAAGTTGCACATGTTGGGGTTCAGAAGGGAAGGGACTTTGCCGTTCCCGGAACAAATACTCTATACCCCTGCGTCGGTAAACGACATTAGTGTCTATAAAGAAGCTTGGTCAGAGATTTATGACCGGACTTTCTTTGGTGACAAAATTTATATGAATCACGAATTTAACGAACAAATGAAAATAAGTTTTAATTCAGAAATGCTCACGCCCGTAAAGGCAGTAAAAGGTATGCCCGATATTATTAAACAAAGAATCAAAGCTGCAGATGATTTGTTTTCAACTGCTGTTTCCAGGGTTAGACAGCCTATTGAAGCCATGTTCTCTTGGCTTATTGAGAAAACGGATATCCAGCGGGCCAGTAAGGTCAGGTCTACCAAAGGCCTTATAGTACATGCCTTTGGTAAATTATCTGCCGCATTTCTAAACTATGCTTTTTAACCCTTGATTCGAATTAATAATTAATACATACATTATGTCAAAAGATAGAGAAGGTAAAAAAAACAGCAAAAAGGCTCCTCAAAAAAACCTAAAGCAGAAACGCGCTGCCAAGGAAGCTAAACGTGCAGAAAAAATGAAAAAAAGCGAGGTGCTGTAATTGTAATAATAGCACTATTAACTGCAACAGTCATGGCTAAGTAAATCATTAACCATGCCTGTTGCCATTATAACTACCTGGGTATTTGTTTTTACGCTAAAAAAACCACTGAGAAACACTATAACTCAGAAGGACAACTACATAGATTCAGCCCCACAGACTCCATATTTAACAAACATGACGCTTGTGTTATGATACTAATTTTTTAAAAGATATGAAAATTGCATTTATAGGCACCTACCCACCGCGCGAATGTGGTATTGGTGCATTTACTCACGACCTGTTTAATTCGGTTGTAAACAATAGTATAAAACCTGAATTATCAAACGAAGGATTTGTAGTGGCCATGAACGATTTTACAAACACCTACAAATACCCCGATGAGGTTAAACAGATCATTAGGCAAGAACGTCAGGAGGATTATTTACAAGCTGCAAAATTCATCAATCATAGTGGTGCTGATGCTTGTGTGCTAGAACATGAATTCGGTATATTTGGGGGACAAAGTGGAGTATACATACTACCCTTATTACATCGATTGGAAATTCCTTTGGTTGTTACACTCCATACCATTTTAAAAACGCCAAGTTATAATGAAAGAGCGATTTTAGCCGCCATATGTAAGATGGCTCAAAAAATTGTGGTAATGAGCCATAAAGCTATCGAATTTTTAATCCATATTTACGATGTTCCTGCAGAGAAAATTGAATTTATAGATCATGGCGTACCCGATATAAAATATAACGCAAAGCAATCAAAAAAGGAGTTAAAACTCGAAAATAAAAAAATGCTGATGACCTTTGGTTTTGTGGGGCGTAACAAAGGTATTGAAACAGTTATAAAGGCGTTATCTGCTATAATTGAAAAGCATCCAGATGTTGTTTACATGATTTTGGGAAAAACCCACCCTAATGTATTCAGGTATTCCGGCGAAGAATATCGCATATATTTAATGCGTCTTATTAAAAGTCTTCATTTAGAAAAACATGTGGTGTTTTTAAATGATTTTTTAGATGTTAAAGATCTTTTTAAATACTTATCTGCGGCCGATATTTATATAACACCTTATACAAACAAAGCCCAGATTACCAGCGGAACGCTTTCCTATGCTGTAGGTGTTGGATCGGCTGTTGTTTCAACCCCCTATTGGCATGCCGAAGAATTATTGGCCAATGGCAGAGGCAAGCTCTTTGATTTCAACGACTCGGAAGATTTATCTGTCATAATAAAAGATCTTCTTGACCATCCTGCCAAACTCAACAAGCTTAAAAGAAAGGCGCTGGAGTATGGAGAAAGTATTACATGGCCTTTAACAGGTTTAAAATACATTGTTCTTTTAGAAAAAGTAGCTGAACAAGGTGCAAACGAAATTAAAAAAAAGGATACCATATTAGACCTGCTAATTATGCCACCCTTTTCTCTTGCTCATATTAATCGATTAACGGATGATACCGGAATAATACAACACGCAAAATTTGGTATCCCAAACCTAAAAGAAGGTTATTGTTTAGATGATAATGCACGGGCTTTGTTAATGGTGTTAATGTGTTATCGCCAAATAAAGGATGAACGTGCCCTGGAATTATCCCCTATTTATATAAGCTATATTCATTACATGCAAAACAACGATGGAACTTTCAAAAACTTTTTAAGTTTCAATCGAAATTATTTAGACGAAGTAGGTTCTGAGGATTCATTTGGACGCACCATTTGGGCATTGGGTTATCTGATGGCCAATGCGCCCAATGACGCCTATTACCAAACAGGACGGGAAATATTTTATAATGCCATCCCTCATTTCAACAAATTAACATCTATCCGAAGCATAGCAAATACTATCATTGGATTGTGCTATTACCTTAAAACAAGCCCTGGCGATGATTCTATGACCGAAAGGCTTAGAACGATGACGCACAAGCTCATTACGCACTACGAACAAAATGATTCAAAAAATTGGCATTGGTTCGAGTCGTTACTTGCATATGATAATGGAATTTTGCCTTTATCACTTTTACATGCTTCTAAATTTTTAAATGACGATAGCGTATTAAAGGTAGCCATTAATAGCATTGATTTTTTGACGTCACATACCCTTAAAGATAACTACCTGTCTGTTATAGGTAACGAAAAATGGTATAAAAAAGATGAGCAACGTTCCGTTTATGCACAGCAACCCGTTGATGCAATGGCCATGGTCTTAATGTATCATCAGGCGTTCTTAGTTACTAAAAATAAAGAATACATTAAAAACCTATATACTTCATTTTTATGGTTTTTAGGAGAAAATGACCTTAGAATGAGTTTATATGATTTTGAAACCAATGGCTGTTGCGATGGATTTGAAAGTTATGGAGTTAATCGCAACCAGGGTGCTGAAAGTTCATTGGCGTATCTCATTTCTCACTTAACGGTTTTACAAGCTCATGAAGAGTTACATAAACATGACGAATCTATTTCTTACGTCCAAAACAAGTTATTTGAAACTACAGATTCCGAATTATAAATAATCATGGTAATTGAACGATATAAAAACAACCCCATTCTTACTAAGGATGATGTCCCATATCCAGTGGCAACAGTGCATAATGCTGCTGTAGTAAAGCACCTGGGATTGTATATTATGATATTTCGATCCCACAAGCTCAACGGAAGAAGTATTTTGGGAAAAGCCACCAGCACAGATGGGTATTGTTTTAAGGTAGAAGATGCACCCTTTATGGAACCTTCAGCTCAGGGTGAGCATAAAGAGTATGAAGCCTATGGCATTGAGGATCCGAGAATTGTTTTAATGGATAACGAATACTTGATTACCTACAGTGCATATTCAAAACATGGCGTGCGCATAGGATTGGCAAAAACAAAAGATTTTGAAACTGTTGAAAGGTTTACGTTTATAACCGAAGCTGATTATCGAAATGTGGTGATATTTCCAGAGAAAATTAACGGCCTTTACGCCAGACTGGATCGTCCACATTCAGAAATATCACCTTGGTCTATTTGGATATCCTATTCTCCCGATTTAAAATTCTGGGGCGAATCGAAACTTATAATGAAGCCCGTGCAATATCATTGGGATGAAATGAAAATAGGTCCCGGAGCAACGCCCATAAAAACGCCTCGAGGTTGGTTAAATATCTATCATGGAGTTTTTCCTACCATGGACGGAAGCGTATACCGCTTAGGTGCTGCATTACATGATTTAGGGGATCCATCCAAAATCATTGCCGTTGGTGATGAATGGATTTTGCAACCTGAAGAACAGTACGAGTTGGTAGGTTATGTGCATAATGTAGTATTCTGTTGTGGAGCAATACCTGAAGATGATGGAAGCGTGAAAATTTACTGGGGAGGTGCCGACACGGTAATGTGCGTAGGAACGGCTAATATTGAATCTTTGGTTGATCATTGTGTACAGAACAGCAGGCCTGCCATATAAATCAGAGTAAAGTGAACAATAAGATCATTAGACATTATACTTTGCACCTATCACTTGTTGAACGAAGGGAAATCGCGAAACCTTCAGTTTAATTTCCTAGGGAATACTAATTTAAAACACAAGAAACGACCATGGTAAAAGTTTTCGCACACGGGAAGATGATTATCTTTGGGTAGTGCCGCCTGGCCATAAAAATTAAAATACAAACAGATGAAAATCGCAATACTTGCACCTATAGCATGGCGGACACCTCCGTTAAAATATGGGCCTTGGGAACAGGTCGCTTCAAATATTACAGAAGGACTCGTTGATAAAGGTATGGATGTAACCTTATTTGCTACAGGAGATTCTAACACAAAGGGCAAATTGTCATCGGTTTGCGAACATGCATATGCCGAAGATACTACTATAGACCCTAAAGTAGCGGAGTGTTTGCACATTAGTCAATTAATGGAACAAGCAAATCAATTTGATATTATTCACAATAATTACGATTTCTTACCATTAAGCTATTCGCGCCTGATTAAAACACCCATAGTTACAACAATTCATGGTTTTTCCTCGCCAAAAATCATTCCGGTTTTTAAGAAATATAATAGCACCAGTCATTATGTTTCCATTAGCGATTCTAATCGTAACCCAGATCTTAATTACGAGGCCACCGTTTACAATGGGATAAACATTAACGAATTTATATTCAGCGGCGAGCCTGATGATTACTTGCTGTTTTTTGGAAGGATTCATCGTGATAAAGGTACTTACGAAGCCATTGAAATTGCGAAAAAAACCAAAAGAAAACTTGTCATATCCGGTTTTATACAAGATCAAGAATACTTTAACCAAAAAGTAAAACCATATATCAATGATGAAGATATAGTGTATGTGGGCAATTCCGGCCCAAAGCAACGCCTGAAGCTGTTAAGCCAGGCATGTGCCCTTTTACACCCCATTAGTTTTCAAGAACCATTTGGCTTGAGCGTGGTAGAAGCTATGGCTTGCGGTACGCCCGTTATAGCTTTCAATAAAGGCTCTATGCCCGAACTAATCCTTCATGAAAAAACAGGTTTTCTTGTTTCAAACATAGATCAAGCCATTGAAGCCATAAGTCACATTCAACATATCAACAGAAATGAATGTACAAAATGGGTAACATCTATGTTTAGCCGACAAAAAATGACAGAAGGCTACTTAAAGGTGTATCGTAAAATACTCCATGGAAATAATTGATAATCCAATATTGATATCAAACTGATGCTATACATCTAAATTATGCACTATCTGTTTTTGATAATCAGATAGAATATGATGAAATAATTTAACATTGCTTAAATATAAACAATACCTGATTATGTTATAAGGATTTAAGCCCCTTTTTTCTTTCTCAGCAATTAAATCCGTTTTAGATAAATACTTGACCAACGCATCATTCAACTCACTCTCAGTCATATACTTGTACACACCAAGCAATTCCTGAACAAATCCATCTACCTTAAATTCAACAAATTTATAGTCGGGAAAATATTTTAAAGCAATAAACAAAAAACTAAACACATCCAAGGGCTTATTTATCTCTACATCTGCCCCTTGCTGAATACGCTGATTAATTCTATTTTCTTCCAGGGCTATTTCTTCTTTTATATGAAGGAATTCATCATCAGCAATTTCAAACAATGCCGAAAGTCGGTTAATCCTTCTTTTAAGGCTATGTGGTATACTCTTTTTGTATTTTATTTTATGATCTAAAATACTCCAGGCATCCTGAATAATGGTTCGTATCTGTAATTCAAACTGTATTTTATAGTATTTGCCCTTATCTGAAACTCTGCTCCCATTCTTTTTTAACTTTAAATCCAGATGAAGACTTTTATAACCAAATTTATCCTCAGTTCTTTCAAGCAGCAAGGTTTTATCGGTAATATCTACCTCGTGAAATATTTTGTGTAGCCCTTTTCTTATTTTATCTACATCTTCCAGATAATAACAAATTACTCTTATACCTATAAAATCAGACAAATAGTCTAATATTTTGTATGTCGTATTATCCGAACTGATATTGGGTAAGTATTTTCTTTCAAATTTGGTGATACATTCTTGGTAATCCTTTACTCTTCCTGAAACGGACTCAACTCCTTCAATGGAGCCTATTTGATCTATTAGAAATTTTAATGCCGATTGGTAATATTCATTTTTAGCTTCATATTGCTCTTTAAACTCAATAATTTTATCTTCTAAAACATTCATATTTTGGTATTTGCAATCACAATAAGAAATTCTAGACCTTTCAGCTTACATAAAATTTTCTTATTCATAAATAATTATCTACGAGCTATTAATGTAGCAAAAAGTTCCTTATTCAGGAACTTTTCTTATCCTATTGCTATTCGTTTAGGCCCTTATCCTTTGCTTGCTCTTTTTTAGGGATACTAAATATTTACTATATCATTTTTATAGGAAGCTTTAATCCCATCTTCTTTTGTGCTGTTTGGCAAAGTAAAAAATTCACCAAAATAAGTATAGCAAAATTCTCTTCTGGTTATTTTTATTTTTTCAGTATTATCTTCTTTCTTATCCATCTTTTCCGACGAAATAGTCAGAATTTTGTGGTTAAGTTCAATCTCAATGTCTTTTTTTCCAAACCTGGCGTGGCAACTTCAATATCAAACTTATTTTCATCTTCTTTAACATTAACAGCTGGCGAGGAAACTCCTACACTACATTTATTATCCGGCCATAACGGAGCTGTGAAAAAATCATCAGTCCAGCCCGGATATAAGGTGGCATTTTTTAATTTTGGATACATGGATTCTGGTTTGAAAGTCAATATTATAATTTCTTATTAAAAACTATTGTTACAAGTATAACAATCCCCGCTACTACTGGCAGAATATTCACATTTGCAGAGGTATCAAAACCAAAATAAATTATTCCCCAGATAACAAATAGTAACATGGATATGATATATAATAAAGTTTTCATACTATAAAGTTAAGGCTATTTATGCGCTAGCACATTACATATAACTGTTAATAAGTTATATAATTCACACTTTTAATGTGTTTTAATATACCTTAAGAGAACGACTAAACATTACGTATGGCTATATGTTACGTGTTTTTTGTGTTTCGCCTGCGGCAAAGAAGATGGAATATATAGCATGTTGAACTAAACCCGCATTGCGGGAGCTTAGGGTAAAAATAGTACATCACTACAAAATGACCTTACTTTATATTCCTTTTTATATAGAAAGGGTTTCAATTTCACAATTAAATTAAACTTAGTTGATAGATATTTCTTCGTAACTTGCAACTGATTCATTTTTTTTGACTTAAAAAAAAGCTCGATTTATTTGCACCGTACAAAAAATAAGGAACAGCACCTTACAGCTATTTTCGCTCAAAAAAAGCGATTGAAACCACTATATAAAAATTAATAATTTTATCATCTGTTTTTCGAGAGATTGTTTAGTTCAACAAACCCTCCAATCTAAAGCGTATGCAAGAAACGCTTTATTGGAGGCTAAGTGTTGTGTGCTACCATTATTCTTTCTTTTGTGTTTGTCTTTAAGTTGTGTTGCAAAAATATTCATACATACATGCCTGTCCTCCTGGAGTGGCTAACTCATGTAAGGTTGAATCAAAATCGCTTACTAGTGTAAAACCTTGTTTTTCATAATAGCTACTTGCACCAAGTTTATTGGTTTCTACTCGAATTCTCTTAACACCAGTTGCAATACAAAAATCTCTAAACTTTTCCCATAATTTAGTGCCAATATTTTTACCACGTAAATCTTGAGATACCACAAATAAGCAGATTTCGCTTGCTTTGCTTGGCTCTATTATAGTTCTATTTTTGTTATGAATTAGTCAGTGTTTTTATAAATTTATTTCTTTCAACCTTATCCATTTTCTTAAAATTAAAAGAAAAGATTGCATCTAACGCGAGCCTGATTCTTCCTCGGGGCTTTGTTTTAGCTAAATGATTTAGCCCAAATAGAAAACCAACAACCCTACCTTGGTACACAGCTACAAGATTCATATTGCCAGAGCATAGTCCACCTTTTGTATACATCCGTAACGCTGTTTTGCTCAAGTTCTTATCTGCAATAATTTTATCAAAGTGCCATGCTTCATTTACCAATTCTTCGCAACGGTCATAGTCTTGTTGTTCAAAGTTCCTTATGCTAATCACCATATCGCATACTTTTTTGTCAATTTTGATATTTTCTGTCTAAGCAATCATTCATATTGAAACATTTCTGTAACAAAGCTATTCGTATTTTTCTGGTTGCCCATAACTATAGCATGGATATATTATACCATTTAAAGTTGGGGTGATTACTCATTTTTTTAATTCTCCTGCTTTCTTTACCCCGCAAGATGCATGAATAATTGTGGCTCCTACGATGCTGGTTATAAGCACTCCATTTATTTTTGGCATTAGAGTTATACGGAATTTTTTAATTCATTAAGAAGTTCTTTCAGGTTTACTGTTGCATACGTAGAGGAATAGTCTGACATGGCATACGGTATAATTAATTGATCATTATGCACCATTGAACCGCAAGAGTATACCACATTAGGTACATAACCTTCTCTTTCCTCGGAATTTGGTATCAAAAGTGGTGTTTTAGATCTTCCTATTTCAATTTCAGGATTATTTAAATCGTACAATGCCGCACCTAAAACATATTCACGCATTGGCCCAACACCATGCGTTATTACCAACCATCCATCCTCCGTTTCAATTGGAGAGCCGCAGTTACCCATTTGAATAAGTTCCCAGGAGTATTTAGGTTGTTGCAATATTTTTGCCTCTCTCCATATGGTAATACTATCCGAAAAAGCAATGTAATTATTAACGCCATCTATCCTGCAAAGCATGGCATATTTTCCATTCACTTTTCGAGGGAACAATGCCATACCTTTATTTTTAGCGATATCGCCGTGCAGCGGACTTACCTTAAAATGATAAAAATCTTCTGTTGCCAGCAGTTTAGGCAGAATGGTAGTTCCGTCATAGGCTGTATAGGTGGCGTAGTAGGTTACTTTATTATCCTCATCTTTAAATTTAACAAATCGTGCATCTTCAATACCATTTTTTTCGTTGGCTGATACTGGAAATATAACTCTTTCCGAGATATTCGTATCCAGCGAAAACTGAAGTTCATAATGAGATGATGCTAACCAAATTATCTGATTATAAAGGTATTCCTTATCTTTTTCCAAATGTACCGATGTCCTTGTTTCCTTAATACATTTATGCAATTCTCCGTAGGTAAATTGATCATTCAACTTATCCAAAATTAATTCAGGAGGGATAATACTATGAAAATCTTGCATTTCTTCAATTTTACGCGCAAAAGTCTTCTTGTCATAGGTGTACCTCCAAATGTATTCCGCCTCCTCTAACATATTACCAATTGGTTCAAGCGTAATATGGTCGCCCTTACTCAGTACCCCTGTTCTAAAAACTATAGATGAAATATGCCCTTCACCTGTAGCTCTAAAGCTTATGATCACTCTTTTTTGATCATGCCCTATTTCCGTTTGGTCAGGATGATCTACCATAGAAGGATTAAAAAAAGCAGCTGATTCAATGGAATACTCCATTGTAAAATAAGATCCAATTAAGATTTTAGTGGAAAAAGCAATTGTATCCGGCTCTATTTGCATATACCTTAATATGTGAGAGACTCTGTTAAAATGTTTCTCGAATATTTTAGAAATGTTTCGATGTCGCATCGAATAATCCCTTAATGTCTGCTGCAAAGCAAATGAAACATCTTTCTCATTCATATCGAGTACAAAACGAATGATATTCATAGCCCGTTCTTCACTTGAAAACATAAAACGTGCAATTACTCGACAGGGGTCAGGACTAAAAGTGATATTTTTTCTGTTTACAGATACCTTCATTGGGCGTATTCTTTAATGATAAAAGGTACTGATTAAATTTGAACAAATGCGGTTATTACGTGTAATTTTTTGTGACAGCTAAGGTACTAACCATTGGTACAGTTCAAACCGTTAGACTGTTAAACAGCATGCTAAAACTGATACGCTTACTCCGGAATATCCAGTAAAATTTTGCTGGGGCTATTCCTTGGTTAAAACAAAAGTAATGAACGCTCAAACCCTATTCTTTTTGCTCCCGGTATAGCTTTCCAAATTTTATTTATGTAATCCGCATTGCTTTTTGCCCCAAAACTAGGGAGCAAAAGTTGCTGGGGCAAGATGCAGCAGAGCGATCGGTTACAAAAATTTGTATCAATATAAGTACTAAACAATTCATCCAATGCTACTTTTAGCCCAATTTCTAACCTTCAATTAGAGCATGCGGATTAACGTGCCTCCTTTAACTTTTTCAAACGGTAATTCTGAATAATAAATAAAACTATTAATCCTATAAACAATAAAGGATATAAAACACAAAAGAGTATAGCATTTATCTCATAATAAGATAAACTGAATAAATTCGCCAAGCTTATAATAAAATCAGTACAACAGTGATACATTAATTCAAACAATTTTAATCCCTCAATCATGTTTTTTAAGTTTACGAGTTTGAATTTGCATATCTATGGAACATATGATAAAATAGTATATAAATAAAGGAATTAGAAAGACCAGAAAAATAATATTTGCTACCGTATAATTACCTGTAGCATTTAAAAGTCGTATTATTCCGAAGTAGAATGGATCAATAATATTTTTCAAACGTCCACCAACATTAACATGTTCTTTTTTACAATATGTTGTATTGAAATGGCATTGCCATATACATTTGTTTGGTGTTATCTTTCTTGAATTTATGGTCTTTATTCCTTGGTAAACATGGTGATGTCCTTCACTCGTATGCCTTATAGTCCCATTGATTATTACCATGAAAAAAAAATGGCGAAATCAATATGATAAGGTTTCAAACGTATCTTCTCAAAATAGGTTCTATTATTTTCTGTAAATAAATCAACTCCAAATTCCGCCGAAGCTTCTGCCTGGCTTAATACTGTTTCAGTTGCTAGTTTCTGCTCCCAAATCCGATCTATTCTTTTAGTAATATTAAGCCAACTCTCCTGGTTTTAGCCTGATTAAAGAGTTTGGTACAACATTCATCTTAAACAATTTGGCTAAATGCATTGTAAAATCTTCATTCTCGGGTAAATGATCGATTTGTTGAGTGGGTGGTTTAAATATCATATTACCCCAAACACCGGCCAAAGTCAAACTATTCTCTTGCCCTCTTTGATTTTCAAAATGAAAAGATAATTTAGCTTGAACACCAGGAACAGTAACATGACTTCGAACTATCTTTTTCGCCAATTCGTTCATTTGACCTAAAGAGCAATCCAATACAGGAGCTTCTCTTGTTCCAAAAATATTTTTTGAGCATTTTGAATGAAAGTCTTTATCTTCTTCTCCTAATGACTGGTAACAATATAAATGTTTGTTATATATAATAAGGTTCTTTTATTGGCAGAACAGAAACTGCTCCAATACAATCTTTACAACAAGCTAAATATTAACCCATTCAGTCAATAGGCTTCAATTTCCAATTGGCTACATCTACATCCAACCTTCCTGAATTAGATCATCAAAAAATGGAAACATGGTGCTGGATGAGTATGGATGTTTAAAAATAGGCAAAGTCTTGCTAATAGGCCATCTCACTTTTTTATTCAGATATTCTTCATCATATGAAAAACGATATCCGATCTTGGTCTCTTCGATAATACCCGAGGTCCTTGTTGTTCCAACTGGCATCGCCAAAAATACCGTTCAAAGTATCAGGGTTTGCTTTTTCAATTTCGCGCATGGCATTTTGCAAGGCCATTCCTACATTGGTAGTGGTTTCGCGCACCTTATTCCAATGCCCCTCTTCGGGCACTACAAAATGATGGTTTTCAGCAAAAGCTGCATATTCCATATCGCCATCGTTCTCTTCTAAAGCCTTTTCAAATTCTTCATCGTACACATCGCATATGCGTTTAAAGAAGAGTAAAGGGAAAATATATTGCTTGTAATCTCCGGCATCAATGGTACCACGTAAGGCTGTTGCTGCTCCCCAGAGATATTTTTTAAGTTCTTGTTGTGTCATTGTTTATACTTTGCACCACAGATTCTCACAGATTTTTATTTGGTCATCTGTGGTGAATTCTTTTGATTATTAAACTGTCAATAGCTTTATTTACCACGGATTTTTTCAGATTCTTATCTGTGTTAATCTGCGCTATCTGTAGTGAATCTTTCAATATGTTTTTAACTTTTCTTCAGCTTTTAAACTTTTATCCCATGCTGATTTCAAATCCGTCATGGCGTCTTCTCCCGAAGGAAGATTATCCTCAATTATTTTCTCTACGTAAAGTGGAATATTCAAATTATAATCATTTTCTATGATGTCTTCGAGACTAGCTATCTTAACCTGATTCTCTACATCTTCGTATTTATTGAACCTAGTGTATATTTGTTGTACATGGTGTGGCTCCAGAAAATTTATTTTTATTACTCCATTGAGCATCTCCAAAAATACCGTAAAGCAGCTCCTGGTTTGCTTGTTCAATTCCACGTAACGCTTGTTCAATAGCTAAAACAACATTGATTGTGTTTCACGTACATCTTTCCAATGGCCCCTTCCGGTGTTTCAAAGCGGTGAAATTCAGGCCAAGATGCATATTCAGCATCGCCATCTGACTCTTCAAGTGCTTGTTGGTATTCTTCATCATATACATTTGATAACCTTTTGAAGAATAATAAAGTAAAAATGTAAACTTTGAAATCCAATGCATCAACTGGGCCTTTTAATATCCAGGCTATTTTAGCTAGGTGTAATGAGCATTTAAAATACGATAAAACAAGAAGTTGCCGAAACGAGACACAGCACCGCTCTGGTGAGTTGATACAGCTCAGTGAAGCGCCTTGTTGTGAAGTAGTTGAATTGCGCAACAGGATTTCTAATGCAAGTGGCGGGTTCAAACCGTTTTTACTCTTATTGATTTTTGCTCCGTTCGGTAATATGTAAGCAATCATCATATACACTCACTTATCGTAAAAATTATTTCTTAACGCTTCGATTACTGATTTTTTTTAACGCTTTTGTATTAAGGCGCATGAATGACCCAGACAGCATGCTTACTCGTTTAAATCTATTGCCATTCTGTTCAACATTATAAGACGAAATAATACTTAGTAGGTCAGTAATGATTGCTTTTATCAAGCATTAAGAATGGAGGATTTACCATCCCCCAAGGAAATAGCCCATGATGAAGTCTATAATGGATTTCCGAGATGCTTTAGGTATCCGAGTGGTTAATTTTCAAAATTGTACCACACCGATTCGATAAGGACATAAACCGATGGGTATTTATGTATATCCCGCTCTGCGGGCCTACCAATGCCCGTTTTACCGTAATAGCGATATCACATAGCCCTTAATGGGCATTGAAATTTTTATATAATGGTAAAGTGAATTTAAAATCACTCCCTTTTCCTAATTCACTTTCTACCCAGATATCTTCCTTATGTATCTCCATAAACTCTTTACACAGCACTAGTCCCAAACCCGTGCCATTTTCTTCAGCGGTGCCTTTGTTTGAAAATTTCCTATCAATGCTAAAAAGCTTGTTGATATGTTCAGGCTCAATCCCAATACCAGAATCCGATACTACAAAAAGCACTTTATCCTTTATTTTACGAGTTTCTATATGCAGATGTCCAGAAGGATATGTAAATTTCAAGGCATTGGTAACTAAATTTCTCAATACTGTTTTTATCATCTCACGATCGGCAAAAATATATTCATCGCAATAAACATGACAATTTAAATCAATGCCTTTTTGTTTGGCCATAGGCTCACACAGTAATATTACTTCATCGATTAATTCAAGCGGTTTTATTTTAGTACGATCGGAATTTATCTTTCCGGTTTGCAGGCGTGACCACTCCAGCAAATTTTCCAACAGGTTAAAGGTTTGTTTTGATGCATCAAACATATTTTGTGCAATTGACTTGATTGTTTCAGGTGAATACGCTTGCACATTTTTAATCAGTAATTCATTAAAACCAAGCAACATATTAAAAGGACTCCTCAAATCGTGCGCAATGATCGAAAAGAATTTATCCTTTGTTGCGTTCAGTTCATGTAATTTCTTTTTTTGTTTATGGATTTCGAAATGGGTGTTTACCCTGGCCAATAATTCGTTTTTCTGAAAAGGTTTTGAAATAATGTCAACCCCACCATGCTCAAATACTCTAGGGATATTTTCATAATCAGTTTTTGCCACAAAGAACAAAACCGGAGTGTTGGCATTACTTTCTTTTTGTTTTATTAAACGGCATACCTCAAAACCATCCAGCTCCGGCATTCTCACATCTATTAAAAACAAGTCAAAATCATTAGTATTGCTGTATGCTATGCCTTCCCTACCGCTGGTTGTTGCTTGTGTGTGGTAACCTTGCTCTGTAAGAATTTCATTGACAACTACTAAGTTCTCTTCTATATCGTCAATGATCAATATTTTATCCATTCTTTAACAATTCAAATTTAAAATCGGCCTTAATGTTATTATTAGTGCAAAAAATTTCCAATGCTTTATCCTCCTTGGAGGTATGGGTTATAAACCACTCGATTACAAACTTTAAAAAATCGCCTGGATTGACTTTTCTATGTTTCACTACATTTAGTTTTTCCAACAGGTTATAATGCAAATCCCGATGATATTCAAATTGAGGAAATTTGATTTTTTTCATAAAGTTTTCTTCGCTAATAAAATGAAATTCAGCATACTTCTCAATCTCCAGTATTAAATCTAATAACCTGTCGTCATCAATACCGTCATCTATTTCATTTTTTAAATTTCTGATCAGATCCAAAAATATTTTATGCTCCATATCAATCTGCTCAATTCCTATCGAATATCCGTCTTTCCAAAACAATGCATCTTCCATAACTTTTTATTTTGGAGCATTTACGGGATTTACACAGGATAGGTTGTTAATTTTAAGATTTTTATTTCAAATTTTTATCCCAGACTAAACTTATTGGTCTTCTGCATGTTGTGTAGCCTCTTAAAAAACCAACACCCCTTCGCATGACAAACAAACCCAATAATAATCCTTTAATTCACATCGTCTTTGCTTTAAGATACGAAGGGAATGGTTAAACCTAACTTACCGTATCCTGGTCCATCAGAAAACTCTATTCAACATCGGATAAAAAATAACTTGCCTGATACTCCGGAATTTTGTCCATTGACGAAGAAATGTAAAAAATTTTAAAAGTATATTGCTGTAAATATTCAGGAAAACAAAAGATAAAGGCTTTGACAATAGAGATAAGGTGCTTATTAATAGATAGGTCAAAACGACAGTTGAACATGGCATTTTTTTCACACCCAATGGGCCATTTTGACAGATAAGCGATTGGGATGTAAATTGGATTGTAATTTGTACGACTAATTTTTGGATATAGAAAAACACCATAGGTGTACAAGCGGAACACAATAAACTGCTTAGTTTATGTTGAAAAAGGAATTGACATACGCTGCTTACTTTATTTTGTTTCTTGCAGGGATTTCAATAAGTGCCTGTAGCCCCCTTTCTTTCCCCGCCGGAAATGAAACCTCTTTTCACTGGAAAAATAACAAGAAAAACAAAAAGCCCAAAGTGGTTTTGTCAGAACCGGCTGATTGTCCGTGCGATAAAACCTATGTAATAAAAAACACACCGAAAAGAAAACTGAACGGGGCATCGTATGCAAAAAAGCAAAACAGGAAATTGAAAAAGGCCTTGCCGGATTAGAAATTAAGACATTCTGTTTCTTTGAACAATGGTGTTTCAAATGCCGCCAAATGGCGGGTTTAATAATGAAGTAGTTGCATTGACTTAAATATTGGTTAAGACATGGATTACAAGGATTATTATAAAATATTAGGTGTATCGAAAAGTGCCAGCCAAGATGAAATAAAAAAAGCTTACAGGAAACTGGCTGTGAAGTATCACCCCGATAAAAACAAAGGTGAGAAGCAGGCAGAAGAACGCTTTAAGGAAATTGGCGAGGCCTATGAGGTACTTAAAGACCCCGAAAAAAGACAAAAGTACGACCAATTAGGTGCAAACTGGAAACAGTACCAAAATGCCGGTGCCGGGACAGGTGGTTTCAATTACTCACAGTTCGGCGGAGGCATGCCCGGTGGAGGTTCGTTCTATTACCAAGGGGATATTAGCGATATGTTTGGAGGTGCCGGAAATAACTTTTCCGACTTCTTCAATGCTTTTTTTGGAGGCATGGGTGGTATGGGCGGAAGCAGCATGTCTGGTGATATTAACGGTTTTAACGGCCGTGCCGCATCAAAAAAAGGAACCGATTACCAGGCCGAAATGGAAATATCCCTTGCCGAAGCTTATTCCGGTACAACACGGATAATAACGGTGAACGGACAAAAACTGCGAACGACGATTAAACCGGGCGCTTATAACGGGCAGGAGCTAAGGATTAAGGGGAAAGGGGGACATGCTTACAACAGCGGAACACCCGGTGACATATACATTAAACTGAAAATTATTCCTGACAACAACTACGAATTACAAGGAAACGATTTGATATACAAGGCAAACATAGACTTTTATACAGCCATTCTGGGCGGTAAGATAGAAGTAAATACCCTTGCCGGGAAATTAAGTTTGAAAGTACCTAAAGGGTCACAGCCGGGAAGCAAACTCCGGTTAAAAGGTAAAGGTATGCCCGTGTATAACAAACCGGGCAGGTCAGGTGATTTATATGTTCAGCTTATTATCAGCATTCCCCGAAACCTTTCTGAGGAAGAACTTGACCTTTTCAGAAAGTTAAAACGGTTGCGAAACAAAACACATGTATAGCAGAAATTAAAGATTACCCATATGATAGCACGATATAGCCAATATAACCACTTAAATCCTGCTATTGAAATTTTTCTTAGCAGAATGAACGATTTGCGGTATAGATATTATGCCAGCGAATTGTTGCAATCGTATTTACACGCTCATCACAATAATATCGAAAGCTCGATACGAAGGGCAATTGCCATTATGAGACTTACAGGACTGCCTGCCAATCAGCATTTCAGACGGATATACAGGTCAGGTGTTAGCGGACTTACAGGTGATTGGAAATTGTCGGAACTTGCCTGCGGTTTAATAATACTGAGCTTCGACGAAACCCATAACGATGCATATCAGATTCAGCAAAGTTTCCTTAAGTACCTTGGCTTATGATTCCCCTGGGCAAACGATAACTACGACGATACCATGGCAAACAACAAAAAGCACAAAACACAACAAAAGAAAACGCATCCCTTTTAGCGTTCAAGCGCTTTTTGTTGTTGATAATATTATTTCGGCCAGACGACATTCAACACATCGGCAAAATAGCTAACGAAGTGGGCAGTAACCCCTTCCTTGATATAGTCGGGCAATTCATCGAAATCCTTTTTATTGTCGGCAGGGAATATCAACTCAAACACTTTAACCCTCCGGGCAGCAATCGTCTTTTCGCGCACTCCGCCAATGGGCAACACCTTTCCGGTTAACGTAAGCTCCCCGGTCATAGCCAATCCCTTTTTCACGGCTTTTCCAATCACCAGTGAATAAAGAGCTAAAGCCATAGTGATACCTGCTGATGGGCCATCTTTGGGGGTTGCCCCAGCCGGAACATGCAAGTGCACAAAATGCTGGTTAAAATAATTTTGAAACTTATTATCCTCCGTAAATAAGGAACGAACATACGAGTAGGCAATTTCTGATGATTCCTGCATAACATTACCCAATTGTCCCGTTTGTTTAAGCCCTGCATTCTTTGCGCTTATTGCAGTTGCTTCGATATATAACGTTGCGCCACCCATCGCTGTCCATGCCAGGCCAAGGCTAACTCCCGGAATCGACTTTTCATACAGTTCCTCGGTTGTAAACACAGGCTGGCCAATATATTCTGTTAAATTCTTATGCGTAACATTTGTCTTACCGTTTCCATCTTCGGCTAGGCGAAGCGTAGCTTTTCGCATTATTTTCTTGATTTGGTTTTCCAACCCTCTAATACCGGCTTCGCGGGCATAGCCATCAATCATTTTTTTAAGAGCCGTTTCGGAAATGCCCACTTCACTGGCCTTTAAACCATGCTCATTGCGTTGTTTCGGTATAAGGTAGCGCTTTGCAATTTGCACTTTTTCTTCGAGTATGTACCCAGACAATTTTATGATTTCCATCCGGTCGAGCAAGGGTCGGGGAATGGTATCGAGTTGGTTTGCTGTGGTAACAAAAAGTATGTTTGACAAGTCGAAGCGTACATCCAGATAATGGTCGAGGAATTCTGAATTTTGCTCCGGATCCAACACTTCCAGCAAGGCGGCTGCAGGGTCGCCCTGGTAGCTTGCACCTATTTTATCAATCTCATCGAGCATAATCACAGGATTTGCCACCCGGGCCCTTTTCAGGCTTTGAATAATTTTACCCGGCATAGCCCCGATGTAAGTGCGTCTGTGTCCTTTAATTTCGGCCTCATCGCGCATGCCACCAACCGAAAAACGATAAAACTCGCGCCCCATGGCCTCGGCAATAGATTTACCAACGGAGGTTTTCCCAACCCCGGGCGGGCCAACCAAACAGATGATAGAACCGGAAACCTTACCCCGCTTAATTATGGTACTGATAAATTCGAGAATGCGTTGTTTCACGTCATCGAGGCCATAATGCTGTTCATCCAGTATTTTCCGGGCTGTTTTCAGGTTTTTATTGTCATCGGAAAAAATGCCCCAGGGCAAATCGGTTAGCCAGTTCAAATAGGTTCGTGTTACATTGAACTCGGACGAACCCGATTCAAGGGTTTTCAGTTTATCCAACTCTTCGTCCACCACATTTGCTGCTTCCCCGGTTAGTTTTAATGCTTTTATCTTACTCTCAAAACCTTCCAATTCAGTGGTTTTATCATCCTTTTCAAGACCAAGTTCTTTTTTAATTACTTTGAGTTGTTCACGCAAGAAGAACTCACGTTGGTTTTGTGTTATCTTTTCTTCAATTTGTTTTTGAATGTCTTGTTGCAGCTTGCTTAATTCCAACTCCTCCTTCAATAAAATCAAAATCTTTTCGCTTCGGTCAAACAGGTCAACCGCTTCAAGTATTTCCTGTTGTTTTTTTCCTTCTGAGGATAAAAAGGAAGCGACCAAATCCATTAACAATCCAGGTTTTTCAAGCCCTACCTGTTGTATTGCCAGTCGCATTTGCTCATGGAACATCGGATTTATCTTTATCAATTCTTTAACCGAATTGATGATAGCCATTGTAAACGCCTTTATTTCGTCTGTAACCGCCTGCTTTTGTTCGTACTCGTAGGTAACCTGCCAATGAGGGAACCCTCCCTTCACAGCTTCCTTTACGTAATGAAACCTGGTTACAGCCTGCACAAAAACATTTATGGTATCCTCACTTTTATTAAGCACTCTTAAAACTTTAAGTAGCGTTCCTGTCTTAAACAGTTCCAGTTCTTCAACATCTGGCCTGTTAAGTTCCCTGATGAGCGAAACACCAATAAATCCCTTTCCTTTTTCAATGGCGTACTCAACTTTTTCCACCAGATCTTTTGAGTTAAAAAACAAGGGCAACGCCAATCCGGGAAAAACCGGCCTTTTATCCAAAGGTAATACCATTAGGTTATCAGGATATACCTCACTAACAAGCACCAATCCGGGGTTACTTATCGCATCATTTGTCATAATAATGTATTTTAAAAAAAGTAAACCGATTATCAACCTAAATCCAAACAGATGTAAATATCATTGAAGTTTGGTTAACGAAAGCGTAATTTGATGGATATAATCCTTAATAATATTCAAGTTAAAGTTTGTTGTGCTTAAAACAAAAATAAACTCACAAATTTTTATCCAACAAATTATCCCTTCCTTCATTTTTTTCTAATCCCTAATGACAGATCCCGGCTTATCGATATGGAGTAGTATACTTCTTCATTTTTTCCCCTGATATTAACTATTGACATCCCACCAGTATTGATGTAAATTATGTCATTCAACAAATAGCCTTTGCATCCCATCGAGTAAGTATGCTTATAAACGATAAAATCGTTGAAGCATACCTGCTCATTGCAGACATCATTTATTATCACAATCACGGGTTGTTTAATATTTAAATATTCGAATATGGGGAGTATTTCATCCAATGCCATTACGATAGAACAGGAACTGGATTGGTTTCAGAAGCTTATCTTACTGAGAGGAAAAATAACTTTTGAACAATCGCTGTCCGAAAAAGAAATTTCAAACCTGGAAATACCCTCTATCAAAAACCATAACTCACCCTATGCGCTTTTAATTAACAAATACGCAATGGGTTTTGAAGAGCGACTTGTGTTGATTCTTGCATTAATCCCCCATGTTAAACCTTCCCTATTGGATTTGTTACATATGAAAAACGAATTGTACGACATTCCCTTCACGGAATTTGGAGGTATCAGATATGATAAACATAAAGGGTATTTACCCACGGGGGAAACTGCCATTTTTATTTTAGCCGGAAACAACCTTAAAAACAGATTTGAATTATTGCGCTTGTTTAATAAAGATCATTTTTTCCATCGAGACGGCATTCTGATCCTGAAACCATCATCCTTAAACGAACCTCTATTATATGGGCTTCTTTCCATCTCCCAGGAACACTTGTCCTTATGTACTACCGGTAAAGTATTTAAACCCGATTATAGCCAGCTTTTCCCTGCAAAACGATTATATACATCACAAGTATGGGACGATTTGGTGGTTCCCAACCACATCATACAGGGATTGGAAGAAATCAGAAATTACATAGCCCACGGTAAAACACTCAAAAACAATTATCAATTTGGAAAAAAAATAAAACCGGGATTTAAAGTATTGTTCACTGGACCTCCGGGCACCGGAAAAACACTGACCGCCAGCCTACTCGGACAACACTGCCAAATGGATGTATATAGAATTGATTTATCCATGGTAGTATCTAAATATATTGGTGAAACAGAAAAAAACCTCTCTCGGGTATTTGATATGGCTGAATCCAAAGACTGGATACTATTTTTTGATGAAGCCGATGCGTTATTTGGAAAAAGAAGCCATGCCAAAGATTCTCACGATCGATATGCCAACCAGGAAGTGTCCTTCCTTTTGCAGCGAATAGAAGATTTTGATGGCTTGGTTATTCTGTCCTCCAATTTTAAGAAGAATATCGACCAGGCGTTTTTCAGGAGATTCCAACTCATATTAGACTTTGAAATACCAGATGCAGAACATCGCCTTACCCTATGGAGAAAATCCAAAACCGATGAATTTGAATACGATAAGGAGATTGATCTGCAGAATCTCTCGGACGAATATGAGTTAAGTGCGGCTTCAATAATAAATATTTTGCATTACTGCGTCCTCAAATGCCTGAGTATAAATGAGCGAACGATCAGGTATAAAGACATTCAAGCCGGTCTAAGAATTGAGAAAATAAAAGAAGGGAAAAGTATTGTTTAGGATATAATGGTCTTTATATCGTTTATTTTTTGTACATTAAATAACTTTCAATTGAAAATCTGACATATACGAATTTCTTATTATGATTGATGTTGCTTTAACTTATATCCAAGACATACTCAACGAGCATTTTAAAAATGAATTTTCTATCTCAGAGAATAAGGCCGTTTTATCCAATTTGGTGAAAGCGGATGGGGCAATGGCTGAAAAGGTTGACGGTAAAATTGTCTTCTTTCTGATCAGTTTAGATGAAGAATCTACATTAAAAAACAACCGTAATAAAAGCGCCAGCCAAAGCGATGGCTCTTATGTGCAAAAGGTTCCGACTTTACACCTGAATATGCAACTGGTGTTTTGTGCAAATTTCGATAGCTCGGTATATATTGAAGGATTAAGTTACCTGTCATCACTCATACGTTTTTTTCAGATCCACAGAAAAATAGAAATAAGCCACAGAAATAATTCAAGCCATAACGCAAACCACTTGAATTTTGAATTGTGCAAGTTAGATCATGCACAACTAAGTCATCTATGGTCTGCCATTGGTGGCAAGCTCGTTCCCTTTGTGCAATACAAAGTAGGCATGCTGGTATTTGATGATGTGCCAATGAAAGAGATAATCCCAACGGTAAACGAACCTCTTAGCAAAACCTAATATTTCACTATGAAGCAAGGATTCAAACACCTGTTAACAGTATTATTTAAACATGGATATTATCAAGATAACATGTTTAAATCACTGGATACTTCATTTGACGACGGTACCCCCAAATTATTGCGCGATTTGGATATTATTATCAAATCCTTCCCGGGAGGTATTCATCTGCTGGCGGCAAATCCGGAACTGTTGATGACCACGAACGATGATAACCCGATACGATTACTGCTCCACAGTAAAGATAATCTATTCGTGAACTTTACGGATTTGCCGGATTTTAGTCCAAGCGACCACCTACTATACTTTAACAACCTAGGCAACAATAGCGTCGTAGGCAGTCATACATTTTTATTGCATGAAGATGAAACAGTTGGCCAAAATGAGATGATCCAATTATGTGCTGGCAAATTCCAGGTCCCTTTATTCGACCACACCAAAAAATATCATTTTACGGATGCCGCGGATATGGAAATCCCACCTCAATCTATCCATTCCATCAATGAATCAGGAGAATATTCATTAACAGGCATGACCGGGAACTTGATAAAAATAAAAGAGGGTAACAGCGAAATAAGTCGCATTTATTATCGTCCGAATGCGGTATGGAAAAAACCGATGGGCATTATAGAAATTTATACCGGAAGACTTTTCAATCAGCACCTACAGTATGGGAAAGTTGATTATTCGATTCACTTCAAGAACAGACAAACCATATGGAAATATTTCCTTGTCAATTCTGTTTATGAAAAATTTGGCAACCTAACCATCTTAAACAAAGAGAAAGAACAAGTATTTAACATACCTAAAAAGCAACGGGTCCACGATAATTTAGAGGCCTTGGTTTTCGAATCAAAAAACAAAATACCCATCTCCGAAATCACCAACGGTTATTATCAATTGGTAGATAATTACGTATCGCCTCAGAAGCCTGGCAAGTTGGTACTAAAAAAATTGCCCAATGCTTCTCCTGATCTAATATTTCAGGATACAGAAAATCCGGAAACGACCTACTTCTCTCACATATATATTTAATAATTAATAAAAAATAGTTATGGCACAAAAATTAATGACTCCTGGCGTTTACATTGAAGAAGTCAATGCTTTCCCGGGATCTGTTGTGGAAGTAGCAACAGCAATTCCCGCTTTTATTGGATATACCGAAAAGGCGACGAGAAATGGCAAATCCCTGGTAAATATTCCAACAAGAATTACTTCGTTTGCCGATTATCTTGAACTATTTGGTGGATCAATAAGCCCAATGTTTAAGCTGGTTGCGGTAGGTGAGGATTCAAAAAACAAACATGTAATTTCAATTAACAACGTAGAAAGAGCTATTGAGTACGAAGACCATAATCAATTGTTTTTATTTAACAGTATCAAGTTTTTCTTTTCTAACGGTGGAGGCACATGCTACATTGTATCTGTAGGCACATTTGGAGAAGATGGGAAAAAGGAAATTAAAAAAGATGAATTGTTAGGTACGAGTAAAAACAAGGAGGGAAAGCTAATCGAAGGCGGTCTGAAAACACTGCTTAAGGAGCAGGAACCTACTATGATTGTCATTCCGGATGCCGTGGCTTTAGGCGACGATGCTTATGAGGTCTATAAACAAGTGCTGGCCCATTGCGCCAAAATGCAGAGCAGGATCGCCATACTTGACATCCACGATGGTGATGGACAGAGAATCAATAACGATAATGTAGATGTGGTTAAGAAGTTCAGGGAAAAAATTGGCACCGAATTTCTCAACTATGCAGCCGCTTATTACCCATGGTTAAATACCAACATTGTACAAAAAGGGGAAATTACATTTGATAATCTTACAACTAACCTTGGGGAGTTACTTCCTGAATCTGAAGAAGAAGCGCATACTTTAATTGATCATTTCACATCAGATGAAGATGAAATTATCAAAAAGCTAATAGAAGATAAACCTGCAGAATTGGAGGATGCACTCATCCAGGATTACCCGGCAGAATTGAAGAAACCAGATGATTCAAGTGTTCCCAACGAACCAGAACCTCTTGAAAATCTGGATGATGCTGCAACGCCGGAACAAAAAGAGGAATACAAAACGAAATTAGAGGAATACAAAAAGGCCAAAAAAGCTTTTGACGACCAGAAAAAAGCATATGATGCTGAATTTAAGAAGTTTGACAACAAAAAAAACGAAATCATTAGTAAACTGAGTGATGCGTTAAAGAATGAGAGGCTAAAAGAAACCAGAAAATTACTCTCGAATTACAAAGACAATAAAAAACGTAATTTTCATTTAGGCTTGATGGCAACAAGCCCAACGTATGCCAACCTCTTAGACGAAATCAGAGGTGTCATGAATATTCTACCACCATCAGCAGCTATTGCAGGCATTTATACTATGGTTGATAATAACCGGGGCGTATGGAAAGCACCTGCCAATGTTGGAATGAACAGTGTGATTAAGCCAACCTTAAATATTACACACGATGATCAGGAGAATTTAAATGTGGATGCCACATCGGGTAAATCCATCAATGCTATCAGAACTTTCCCGGGAGTAGGTACCTTAATATGGGGTGCAAGAACACTGGACGGAAACAGTTTGGACTGGAGATATATTAACGTCAGGCGCACCATGATTATGCTGGAGCAATCCATAAAAATGGCCCTTCGTTCATACGTTTTTGAACCTAACGATGCAAATACCTGGGTAACGGTCAAAAGCATGATTGTTAACTTCCTGACCGAAAAGTGGAAACAGGGCGCATTGGCAGGATCTTCGCCGGACGATGCCTTTAATGTGGAAGTGGGACTTGGCACTACTATGACAAGCTTGGATATCCTGGAAGGCAAAATGCTGGTAACCGTTAAATTAGCGATTGTAAGACCAGCTGAGTTCATTGTGGTCACATTTGAACAACAAATGCAAAAATCATAAAATCAACCATTCATTCGTATAAATTTTAAAATTAAATATTATGGCAGGTGAAGCACAAGACAGTAACTGGCCACTACCAAAATTCTTTTTTGTAGTAGATTGGGGAAGTGCCACAAACATTCCTTTTCAGGAAGTAAGCGGATTAGAAATAGAAGCTGAGCCACTGGAATACAGACATGGCAACAGCAAGGTTTTTTCAAAAATCAATATGCCCGGAATGGTGAAAAACAACAAGGTCACTATGAAAAAAGGGGTATTTGTAAATGACAATAGTTTTTGGGAATGGTACGAACAAATAAAAATGAATGTTATCGAACGACAAAACGTTGTTATCAAGCTTCTGGACGAAGAGGCCAATCCCACCATGACCTGGACATTGAATAATGCATGGCCCACCAAAATAAGCTCAACCGATCTTAAGTCGGAAGCCAATGAAGTAGCCATTGAGAGCATCGAGATTATGCATGAAGGCTTAACAATTGCCAACGGTTAATAATGATGGGGAACGATAGTTTTTTTAAATCCAATTATACTCCGCCGGTCGCATTCTACTTTTCGGTAAAATTTGCCGGATTTGATGATATGGACAGCAGTTTTCAGGAGGTATCCGGTTTAAAAGTAACGGTTAACACAGTGGAAAAAAAGGAAGGTGGCGACAACAATTTTGTGCACCACCTCCCTACCCACGCTAAATACGATAACCTGGTACTAAAGCGGTGCTTGTTGAAAAACTCAAGATTGGAACAATGGTGCAGGGACGCCATTGAAGATTTTAAGTTTGATCCGATGGATATTAAACTGGCACTTTTGGGTGCAAACGGCGGAATATTAGCCTCGTGGACTATTGTTAAGGCCTTTCCCATTTCGTGGGAACTATCAGCTTTAAACAGTACCAGCAACCAATTGGCGATTGAATCGCTGACGTTGAAATATCAACTTTTCAGAAAGGATTAGCTATGACATTGATAATAAAAGAACTGGTAGTAAAAGGAATCGTGACAAACGAAAATTCCACAACAGGCGATTCTATCATTACAGAAGAGCAACTCACTGAATATCTGGAACAAATGAAAAAAGAAATTGAAATGGAGTGTATCGAAAAAATAGAACAAAAAATAGTATCCAAAACAATCAGGTAATTGCGATATGGGCGAATTGACTAAAATGAAGATAGTGGCTTTTAAAGATCCTGATTATTCGAGCCGGGTGGGGGAATATGACTTGCTCGTAAATCCCGAAACGTATAAGGTGACAAATGAGCAACAATACTCCAACGCGGACACTACCATTGGATCCAGTGCTCAATCGGCCAAATTTAAAGGCAGCGGGTCGGGGTTGTTCGAAATCTTAATGTTCTTTGATGGAACGGGAATGATATCCAAAGATAAGGTGGATGATCAAATTAAAGAAGTAAAAGAATTAATTTATCAGTACAACGGAGACATCCACGAGCCCAATTACTTAAGGGTTTATTGGGGAACGCAATCCTTGTTTCAGGGAAGATTAAAATCCTGGAAGGTTAATTACACCATGCTCGATATGGACGGATCCCCCTTGAGAGCAGAAGCAACTGCCACATTGGTTGCGTCGGTAAGCGCCAAAAAAAAGGCGATTGAAGAAAGAAAAAGTTCTTCTGATCTTACCCATGTAAGAACGGTGTTAGACGGTGACAATCTGCCCTTAATGTGTCATAGAATTTATGGCGACAGCAGCTATTATATTAAAGTAGCCCAACATAACAACCTGACCAACTTCAGGGCTTTAAAACCGGGTATTAAAATCTCTTTTCCTCCAGTTATATAATAAAATATGGCAAAAACATTGCAACAATCGGATGGTGTTATAAGCTTTGATATTCTCGTCAAAGGCAAAAACATAAAAGATACTGTCGAGATCAATGAAATCACGGTTCAGATGGAGGTCAACAGAATAGCTGTGGCTACCATAATCATGGAAGATGGTGGCGCTATTGGTGTCGACAATGCTCCCTTTACGAACAGTGAAGGGAACGACTTTATCCCCGGAAATGAGATAGAGATCTCCTTGGGATATGATAACAAAAAAAATAAGGTGTTTAAGGGGATAATTGTTTCTCAAAACCTCTCGGTGAAAAAAAGCAGGTCCCATTTAATAGTTACTTGCAAAGATTTAGCAGTTAAGATGACCAAAGGCCGATTTAACGCTACTTTCCAAAACAAAAAAGATTCTGATGCCCTATCAAGTATTGCTGCCAGGTATGGGCTTCAAACCGATATTGATGCGACCAAAGCACCATTACCTGTATCCATGCAATATAATTGCAGTGATTGGGATTTTATGGTTGTCCGCGCCGAAATGAATAATATGTCAGTTTTGACAGATAAAGGGAAACTGATCATTAAAAAGAATGATTTCAAAACTTCACCAAAATTTGAGATTAACGCCTCACAAATTGTTATTGAAATTGACCTAAATTTGGATTGCGAAAACATCCCGGATAAATACCAGCTCACCGCCTGGGACGATAAGGAACAAAAAGAAATATCGGAATCCGTTACCATATCGGATAGTCTTGGACAGGGAAACCTGAACGCGACCAAATTGGCAAAAGCAATAGATTACAAAGAGTCCAATCATTATTCCTCGGCCAAACTAACTGAATATGAATTAAAAACATGGGGCGAATCACTTGCAAACAAGGCCGTATTAAGTAAAGTCCAGGGAAAAATTATAATACAGGGTAACGCTGATATTATGGCAGGCGATATGATTGAACTGTCCGGATTTAGCGCCCGATTTAACGGTAAGGCATATGTATCAAAAACAAACCATATTGTGGAAGACGGAAGCTGGATAACCATATTACAAGTGGGAAGGCCAACACATTGGCACGCTGCGTTGCCCGATGTTGAAGAGGCATCTGCTTCCGGGTTAATTCCGTCTGCAAAGGGTACGCAAATTGCTAAGGTGAAAAAAATTCATGAGGACCCGGATGGAAATTACCGCGTACTGGTCAATCTGCCGGCTTTTTCGGGAACAGGACAGGAAGACGGTATCTGGGCAAGGTTGGTGTTTCCTTATGCCACTGCCGATGCGGGATTCTTTTTCTTCCCTGAAATAGATGACGAAGTGTTGTTAACCTTCATCAACAACGATCCCAGATACCCCGTGATAACGGGATCGTTATACAACGCCAAAAACAAACCCAAGACAACCCCTGATGAAAAAAACCAGTTTAAGTCCATTTACTCTAAATCCGGTATTAACATCACCTTCGATGACGAGGATAAAATTCTTGTTGTGGAAACCCCGGAAGGCAATACGTTTACATTGAGTGACAAAGAAAAAAGCATTCGTATCAAGGACATGAACAGTAACTCATTAATAATGGATGATTCGGGTATCGTACTGGATAGTCCCAAAGACATTAAGCTAAGTGCAAAAGGGGATATTGATATTTCGGCAACCGGAGGGGTAAAAATAAAAGGAAATGCTGATATTAAGGTGGACGGCTCCAATGTTGAACTGACCGCAAAAGTAGGTGTTACAGCCAAGGGTAATGCCTCGGCAGAGCTTTCCGCTTCGGGACAAACAACCGTAAAGGGTTCTATGGTAATGATTAACTAAAACAAAAGAATATGCCTTTAGCAGCCAGATTAACAGATATGCACACTTGTCCGATGCAAACACCGGGACTGCCGCCAATTCCGCATGTGGGAGGGCCAATAGTAGGACCTGGCGTACCTACCGTTTTAATTGGGAAAATGCCCGCTGCCGTATTGGGAGACAGCCTTGTATGTGTGGGGCCACCTGATTCTATCGTAAAAGGATCTGCTACCGTTATGATTGGGGGCAAACCTGCGGCCAGAATGGGTGATACCACCGCACATGGAGGAAGCATTGTATTGGGATGCCCAACCGTAATGATAGGAGGTTAAATGATGAATGAGAAAAACGATTCGTTTTTAGGAAGAGGCTGGGCTTTTCCGCCTGCTTTCAATTATGAAATGGGTACGTTGGAAACCGTAGAGGATGATGAAGATATTGAGCAGAGCTTAAGAATTATTATCGGCACCATCCCCGGCGAGCGTATTATGTTTCCAACTTTTGGGTGCGACATCAGAAACCATGTTTTCGAATCCAACGACCCAACCCATCTTAGCATAATGAAAGATGCCATTTATGATGCCATACTCTATAACGAACCCAGAGTAAAGGTGGAGAAAATTGAAATCCGGGAAGATAACGGGGAAAATGGTGTAATACTCATTCATATCTTTTATACAGTCATTATCACAAATACCAGAAACAATATAGTATATCCGTTCTTTTCCAAGGAGGGAACCAATCTATAACAACATCAAATATTGTATTGAACCATGAATAAAGGTAGCAGCCAGGAAACCAGGAAAAATAAAGCCCTTAGCGCTAATTATATAGCTCCGGATGAAAGATCCATGTTGGATTTGGTTCAGCACACCCTTTCTTTTGCAAGAAATGTCAACTTTTACAATCTCCAAAGCAAGGCTATCGATAATTGGGAATCGTTTTTATTAAAAGATTCGGCGTTCGTCATTGCCAATATTGCGGGGACGGACTTAAATAAGATCAAAATTGATAAAGAAAAAGAGGACTTAAGCAAGGATATGGTTAGCCTGGTAATTGACAAAGCAAGTATGATCATAGGTTTCATTTCTAATTGGATTGATCAATTAAAGCAATCAAATTATGAAGGATTATTGCTGGAGGAAATAGAGGAGCAAAAAAAGTACGTGGATGAGAAGATTAAAATTTTAAATCATAAAAATGACCTGGAAGGATGGAGAGAGTTCTACAACAACATTTTTGGCGCTATCGTGCTCATTAAAGAATTAGCCACCAAGAGCTATGAAGAAGAACTATCCAATTATCAGAACCATCACCCTCATATTGCATTACTGATTTCCTTTTTTAAATTATTCAAACACCTTCAAAACGACATTAACCAACTCACCCAAAAACATCTGGATTTTTATTATCTCGACCTACTCCATCAACAGAAAAGAAAGCTAAATACCGGTACTGCAATAATTGAATTGCAGCTTATTGATGGTGTTCAACAAGTGACTATTAATACCGGTGAAAATTGTGAGTTTTTATTTGGAGAGGATCAAAAACACAACTTTGTCACCTCCACCGAAATGCAAATCAACAAAGCAAAAATTGCCGAATTACGAACACTGTACAAAAGTGATTATTACCCTTTTAGCAACAGTTCCGAACATGAAAACTTCTCGCTCAATAATTTATTTGAAGAGGATATTTTAACCGACGCCGGCAACCCAGTAAACGCAAACATAGTAAAACGCACGGAATATCCGGCTACGCTTGGGCAAGCACAAGTTCAAAATGACCTGGCCTGGACAACACAACGATGGAGCCACATTGGAATTATTGTCAGTTCACCTGCTTTAATTCTCGAAAAAGGGAAACAGAACATTCGTTTGACCTTTAAAATCACCCCTGCTTCTTTCAAAAAAACTGAAATCATGTTCGGGGGTTTGATCAATCAGGAAATACTAGAACAGGAGAAATATAAAAAAGGAAGCGTTACTACCGACTATGATAAACTAAAAAACAGGGTGATAAGCAATTTCTTTAAAGATGCTTTTATTATAAGTATAACGGGCTTGGAGGGTTGGAAGAAAATTAAACTGGTGAATACGAAATTTAATTTTTCAGATACCTCCTTGATCATTGCGATGGCATTAGATGAACATGCCGACATGCTTGTTTCCATGGATAAATCGATCCACGGGGGAGATTTCGAATCGGAATGGCCGTGTATTAAAATTCATGTAAACAACAACACCCAATACCACCCTTATAAAATTCTAAGACATATCATTCTGGATTATGTGACCGTTGAGGCCCATGTTTCAGAGGTAGGCAAGTTTAATTTATCTAATTCCCTGGGTGACCTCGACCACACAATTCCGTTTATGCCTTTTGGCCCTGCCCCTGTGGTCGGTAATTATCTTAAAATTCAAAATCCGTTCATCTTTCAAAATAACCTGACGCATCTTGAAATTACGATCCACTGGGCAGGATTACCGGGATCCAGACATGGATTTAACGATTATTATAAGGCCTATCCGCACAAAATAGAAAACAACTCCTTTAAAGTCGTAATCACTGATGACAAGAACAAGGCCGACACTTCCAAAAAGCAACTGATCACAGAACTTTTTGAGACAAGCAACCATTACTTGAGCAATAAAAAAATAATACCGCTGAACATGGATTATCTAAGTTTTAGGAAATCCTTCGGTACCGAAAAATCTCCAAATCAACTTTTCATGATATTAAAAGATCCTGAAATTGCGTTCGGCCATCAAGTTTTTGCGAATATATATGCGCAAAGTGCGTTATTGAACAGCAAATCAAAAAATATCCAAAGACCGCTTCCAAATCAACCTTTTACACCGGTAATTGAACGGCTAACCTTAAACTATTCCAATTCGTCGAAGGAAATAATGATGAGAAAAAAAGATGAAGAAACCAGCGATATGAAGTTGATTCATCTTTATCCATTCGGTCATAATCAAGTATTTCCGGGCCCGGTGAAAACACAAAGCTATTTGTTGCCCCAGATAGCTTATAAAGGCAATCTTTTTATTGGGCTAACCCAAATTAATCCGGGCGAAATCGTAAGCCTTGGTTTCGAGCTGATTCATGGCGTTTATGCCCATACCACCATTAAACCGCCTAGGATTCATTGGGAATATCTTTCTAACAACGATTGGATTTCTTTTGAAGGTCTTTTACTGGAAGATACCACAGCCGGCCTGATTAAGTCGGGTATCGTAAAACTTGAAATACCCCTCTCTATCCAGTTCGATAACACCTTGATGCCGACTGGTAAATTCTGGATACGAGCGGCGTACAACGGAGACGAAGATATAAATTCGAGAATTATAAAAATTTTCACCCAGGCCGTTCCCTTAATCGCGGATCAATCTCATTTCAACCAAAACCGGAATATTACCTCCAACCTGAAAATTGAGAAAATCAGTTTACCTGAAGTAAAAGGAGTCGAGAAAATTAACGGGCCTTATGCATTGGAATTAAATAATCAATTCGAGAACGAAGCATCTTTTTACGACCGGGTTAGTGAACAATTAAGACATAAAAACAGAGCGGTTTCGAACTGGGATGTGGAACGGATTATCCTGGACAAATTTAAAAACATCGAAAAAGTCAGGGTTTACGGCAGAAACAGCCACCCCAAAGAATTGGTTAAAGGTAGCACCATGCAAATTGTTTTAATACCTAAAAACAGGTTAAACGGTCACCATCAAAAAAGGAATGTTAAAGTGGATTATCAGACATTGAGGGAGGTCAAAGAATATATCTCGAAAATGGTTTCGCCTTATCAAAAGGTAGAAGTTTCCAACCCGGTATTTGAACAACTGAAAGTAAAGTGCAGCGTAAAGTTCAACGATTACCAAAAAAGAGGCGCTTTGCGAAACTTACTCAACAATGAATTGATCAAATACCTGTCTCCTGACCTGGATGACGCCTTTGTGGAAAAAGGATTTGATGAGTATATCTCAAAAACGGAATTGCTAAATTTTATTGAAAGCAGACCGTACGTAAGTTTCGTAACACAACTATCCATCATTCAACTTATTGAAGTACAAGGGACATATAAACTGATTGATACGGCAGTCAGTAACGGTCGGAATACAGAAAATCTCAGGGCCATCTCGGCATATTCCATTTTAACCTCTGCCCCGACCCATCAGATTGATATTATCGAGGATGATATACCTATACCTCCAACAGTGTCGGGGGTTGGCGATCTTTCAATTGAAACTGATTTTGTGATTAGTGACAGCGACGGAAAATATAACTAACAAAGAGTTATGAGAAACCAAAAGAACATTACGGATAGAAAACAGCTCAAGACATTTTTCAAAAAAGGCAATCTTCCCGGAGAGAAATCTTTTGAAAAACTAATAGATTCTACTTTTAACATTGCAGATGATAAGCTGGATATTAATGAAGACGGTCTGATGATCTATCCTTCCGAAAACGTCATGAAAAAAGGTGAGAGAAAGCTTTTAAGTTTTTTTGAAGATAGCGATAACAATGAGGCCACCTGGGTTCTTTCTATTACTAAGGATAAAAACGGCGGTATGTCCATCCAGCAAATAACGCCATCCCGGGAGGAAGATGAAAAAGATGATACCCAGATTAAAGAAAACACAGGCTCCCCGGCTATTTTTATCCAAAAAAATGATGGGAAAGTTGGAATTGGCAAAAAATTGCCACGTCAACAACTTGATGTAAACGGAATAATTGCCTCCGAAGGGAGAATGGGTACCCATATGGAAAATTGGGTGGAAGCCGATGGTGAGTGGCACAATGTTTTCGATACGGAAAAAGGATTAAACGGCTGTCACGCCTTCGAAATTACAGCTTATGCCAAAGGCGATTCCGAAACCGAATCCCTAATTCACGCCATCGCGGTATGTACCCGGGGAAATTCCAGACCCAAGATTACCAAGACAGCAGCCTATTACGGTAAATGGTGGAATAAGATCGACATTCGATGGGAATCACGACCATCCAGGATAGAAGAGAAAAAAGCGGATGACACCAAAAAACTATTGGATATTGCAAAATGGTGGAAATATTTATGGGGCTTTTTAGAGCAACGAAACAAGGATAAATATAACCTTCAAATAAAGACAAGAAGCAATTACGGGCAAAACAAAAAATTACATTTCAGAGTATCGGTGCTGTGGAATTCCAATTTTATAAATGATCATTAAATAGTCGGTGAAAAAGGTATGCCCATGGCAAATCATTAAGGCAAACTGCCTGCCAGAATACAGGCCTTAGACAAAATAAAGAGACTTTTCAGCTTTTATAATAATGGAGACACATGAAAAAATCGGCAAGCTTTACAGGTAAGGAAATGGATCATATAAGTTTGGATTTTTCTAAACTACGTGAAGAAGGCCTGGAATATATTCAGAAACTGAGTGGTGACATTTGGACAGATTATAATTCGCATGATCCAGGTGTGACGATTTTGGAACAGTTATGCTATGCCATAACAGATTTAGCTTTTCGCACCTCCTTACCTATAAAAGACCTTTTAACCATTAGTGACCATGAAAAAGTGGAATACGATGCAGCTGCATGTGATAATGAACTAGAAGGTGAAGATGTAAAAATTGATCTTCAAAAAAATGCTTTTTACAGCCCCTCTTCAATTCTAAGTTCTTATCCCGTAACCATTGAGGATACCCGAAAAATGATTATCAATCGTTTCGAAGAAATTAGAAACGTTTGGTTTGACTGCAAAAAAAATGTTGGATACGAAGAACAGGTCATAGGTATTAATCAAATTGAAATGATGCCAACACTTTCCTTCCAAGAGCTAATCAACTCAAATCCAAAAGAAAAAGAAGCATTTTTATCGGATGTTAATCGTTTCCTGTGCGAAAACAGAAATTTAGGTGAAAAATACGAACAAGCCATACTGCTTGAACCTCATCTTATCGATATCGAATTTAGTGTATATCTGAACGCTCAGGTAGAGGTGGAAACAACGATTGCCAACCTGTTTCTCAGAATGCTTGAGTTTATTTATAGCCCGGTGCGCTTTAACAGCTTACATGAAATAACGGAAGCAGGTTTTGGTTTAGAAGAGGCTTTCTCCGGACCGGTACCCTCCAGAGGATTCATTAAGCCAGGTACATTAACGGACAGGTTAAAGATTATACATATTGATGAGATCCAAAAAATATTTGCCAAGGCAGATGGCATTCAAAAATGCGAGGTTGAACCTTTTAAAGCAGATGGAACGGACGGACTTAAGATGGAGGTTGATAAGGGAAAATACTTTCATGTGCTTATCAAAGATAATAGCGATGATGGATTTGACCACAGGTTCAATAACATTTATAAAAACATGACGGTTTATGTAAACAACAAGAAGCTCCATGTTTTAAACAAACAAAAAATAAACAATTCCTTCATGGGTAAGTGGGCCAAACAATATCGGGGATATCCCATTGGCAAATCGATAAAAACGTTGTTTTTAAAGAAATTAAGGGGGCAATTCCAAAACCCAACGCAGTACCACTCCATTCAAAATCACTTTCCTACAATTTATGGTATTGGAAATGAAGGACTATCAAAAAACGAAACCGAAGATAGAAAAGCTAAAGCCTTACAGTTAAAAACCTACCTCATGTTGTTTGAACAGCATTTGGCCAATCATCTATCACAACTTGGAAACCTGAATACGTTCTTTAACATTAATTTCAATAAAAATCAGCAAATTACATATTTTACACAATGGCTTCATTCTGTCCCACAAATACAGGATATGGGACTGTATCGTGGAGATGTAACAGAACAAAAACTGAACTTGGAGGCCAAGGAAACATTTTACGACCGAAAAAACCGAATTTACAATCACCTTCTGGCCCGATTCGGGGAAGAATTCAACGATATCCCCTGGAAAGTTGCAAGTCTTTTAAATATGCTACCTAATGATGATATATTCAACGAAACACTACTTGATAAAAAGTCGTTTTATTTAAAAAACCTGAAATCCCTCTCCTATTTCAGAACAAGAGGAGAGTTTTTTAACCGGGAGGAAAATGATACTTACACCTGGAAACATTCAGGTCTTGAGGATATTCTGATGGCCAAGACGGGTATTCCATACAGAGGCAATACTACTTTAGTTCCGGAATTAAAAAAGTTAACTCAATCAGCCAGTCAGCTCCCGGAATTCAACACCATTCTCAATACATCTGATTTAATAAATGACTTTGGACCTTTAACCAAATCGCAACTCAACATTACTGACCTTATTACAGGACCTGACTCCATCCCTGCGTATTTTTTCAAGAAACTACCCTTAAACGATTTATATAAACGAACCGTTAATTTTGAGAATTTTCTAATATCAAACCATCAATCCGACAAAGAAAGTGTTAACGTTTTATTTCAACCAGAGAAAGACAAATGGGTAAGTGTGTTTACTGCGCCAACCAGGCAATCCGCCATTCAGCTCATCAATGAGATTATAAGCTATTTTATTTCTCTCAACAAAAAGTCGGAAGGAATCTATCTGGTAGACCATATCTTGCTGAACAATATTTTAAAGGATAGCAAATTTGGATTTAAGTTTATAGATGAAGAGGGCCAACATTTATTTCAAACAGTAGAGGAAGAATCCTGGTATCGTACAGAAGACGAAAGAAATGAAGTATTTATCCATCACAACTTTACATTAGAAAATTATTGTTACGAAAATAAGACATGGTCTATTAAAACCAAAGACTGGACATTTTACCCGGTTTTAAAAAACCATCCCAAATTAATTCAGCTTGAAGATGAGCTCGAAAGCGGATCTCGTTATTCCTATATAAATGGAAGTTGGTTTATCAAATACGAAGACGCAAGAACCCCGAGGGAGGTCAGGAAAGTGAAGCATTTAGAATCCCTGAATAAGGCGTTGGAAGAAATCTATAATAGCACGAAAAAATATACTTCTCAAATATGTCTGGCAAGAGACAGGTCGTTTTATTCGTTTAGCGGTAGTAGGTGGATTATTAAATATCAAGATAGGCTACTTGCCTCCCAGAAAATAGATCAGGAAGATATGATATCTATTACCGGAATCCTAAAAAATTGGGCCTATAAATTTAAGGATGGAAAATGGGAACTGGAAAGTGGGGTTCGCATTCCTGATGATCAAAACAGAAACAATCTGAATATTCTGAATGCCCTGTTTGAGAAAGTATACCATGCCAACAGAAGCATCGTTCAGCTGTTCAACACGCCGGAAAATGAAAATGGCAGATTGCGCTATAAGGAGATGGAGAAGATACGCCTGGCAAGCTACCCACAAAATACAAATAAGAAATCCGGTCAGAGACGCCTGGTTTTCCAAAGAAAGCTACCGAACGGTAAAATTATTGACGAGGATTTTTTTAACATGAAAATTTCCGTTATGTTGCCCGACTGGCCCGCAAGATTTCAAGACGACCAATTTAAATCGTACTTCAGCGATCTTTTACTTGAACGTATCCCCACACATATCAGTAATCAGATTTATTGGTTGGATAAACATCAGATGGAGGTATTCGAAGAGAAATACCATAACTGGCAAAACCTCAGGTTGGCATCTCAAAATACCGAAAAGTCTTCCAAAAAGATTTATTCGGCATCCTTGAGGTTGTATGAAACCATTATAAACCTCGAAATTAATTGATATGGCAGCTGGTCAAAATATGATTCATAAAGCCTTGTTCAACTTTGAATATGGGTCCACATGGTCTGCCGACAAGTGTAATAATTTGATTGAAGACATTTTCGAAACACATATTATAACTGAAATCCAGAAATCCGTTACCCGAATCGTTCCCGAAGAGATGATAATTGAATTTGCCAAACTGGAAATAGACATTGGCAAAATCGCGGAAAACGAAATACCCGGCAACCTTGGTGAAAGGATAGGAAAATCACTGGAGGAAGCCCTGGCAATCAGACTAAAAACAAACAAGGGAAATACTTCGGAAGAGTTACCGGTTAAATCGCAACTATATCTAATTGAATATCTTGAGACATTCCTTCTGAAAGGGTATCTCCCATTCGGATTGGACAAAAAAGTTACAATCGATGATTTGGTCACAAAAACGTTTCAGGAAAAGAGGTTTCGGGATATCCTCAAAAAGTATAGCAACCATGATACGGTATTAAAGCGAATTGCTTACCATTTAAAAACCGAGACCTATGATTTGATTTTACGGACGCTTGCCTTCGAAAACCACCCATGGATTTTTGAATATAGGGAATGCATTGTAAGGGCAAAAAAGCAGGGTAACATCCATCAATTGAACGACAATTTGTTTGTACGAACCCTTCACTTTTTTATTTTAAAATATGTGTTAAATGATACCGGGCAAAGTTTTTTGCGCAAGAGTTTCTCAGATTTTATACTTGGAAATATGAAACCCTACCTGGGGGCACACTGGCAGAAATTTATAGCAATTGCAGAAAAATGTGCTTTAAAGGAAACCATTTCCGCCTTCATAAAAGAAAAAGCTCCGGAATCCCGAAAAGAAAAACTGCGGATTCAGCCTGAAAATAAGGATCAAACATTCACACTTGATCAAATCATTACCATGTTAAATAGCAGTGGTAAAAATACTAAAATCGCTGCGCAGCATTGGATCAAGGAAAATGTTCTGAGAATCATCAACGATAGAAAACAAAGGAAGTTGATGATACATGGCTTGAATAAGGCAGGAGCCGATTTTCTTTTAAATATGTTTTACCCGGAAACCGGGCACACACTATTAAATTTATTAAAATCGTTTACCGACAACGTACTCCAGGCAAAGGATGATCCTTTTTTTAAGGGAAGCCAGTCTGCATACATTCATGTTATCGTAAATTCGATACACTACCTGTGTCAAAATGATATGGCTAAACTTACCCTGGAAGAGTTTGTTCTATTCATGGTTTATAGCGCCGGTGTTGACAAGTCGGCCATAATGAAATCAAATATGTTCCGCGATTTTATTGATTCGGATCATCGTATGTCCTATTCTTCGATGCTTTCTTTTATTAAAGACGAATCCGAATATCCGGCCATAGCAAACATTCAAAAGGTATTTTCAGATAACCGATTATCAACGCCATCAAACGATCCATACGAAGACATTTATCCGTTACAGGAGTTTGTGGCCATCTCAAAGCGAAAGATCATAACCTATTATCTGAACCATGGTATGTTGCCGGATAAACATCTTGACCTAAGCAGGCAAGATGTTCTGATATTATTTAATAGTTTACTTCAGCAGAAAGACGGTTTCTTAGCAGGTTTATTGCGCAACCACCATGATCCCGAAAATCTGAAAGCCCGATTGGATAAATTAATTTCCGAACAAACCATTGCTAATTTAGAGGAGTATTTAAATCGCTTCTTTCAAAAAGAATGTCAAATCTTCAACAAGATACGCACCGTATGGGCACAGAACCTTGAGCCGGAAAAGCATCAAAAATTAGATACTCCCGAATTTCGCATCCCCATATTGATTACCGCACTGGCTGCAACCAAGGGGGGAGCATTACCCAAGGATTTTATCTTTTCGGTAATTGGCAGATTAAAAACCGAAGCTGATAACACCTTTGAAATTTCCGTTGAGACATGGCAGGACTTATGGGATCACGAATTAAGGGAAATGATCCCGTCCGAAACGAATCCAACCCCCAAAAACAAACTTCGCGATGAACTGGAAAAATGGTGGAATGGACCTATCGAAAACAGCGCGGGTTTCGATTTAAAACCTGCCATCCATCCAACGAACCCGCAAAACATTATTGACGGATACTATTCATCACTCCTATTTTATGCACATCACGGATTCTTCCCCTGGTGGGCCAATAGCATATCTTTTTCTGAAATTATTTCGGGATTGAACAAATCTTACGAAAGCAATAACGATGTATTTGAAACCCTATTTCAGCGGTTGGGTAACGACGAAAACACCTTGGAAATGTTGATAGGCAAAATCCCGGAAACTATAGTAAAAGAATTTGATCAAGCATTTTCTGTGTCTGCAAGATGGCGGGAAAATTGGGAACGAGCCAAAAAAAGAACATTGAATATTGATACTAACAGCAAGACCAATGATATTGAAAGGGAAATTTATTTTTCCGATGACAAGGAGATCCTAGACAAGCGATGGAAACCAAATGAGGAGATTACCAATCAGATACAGGCGTATTTGATGCTTGCGCCTTATTTCTATCTCCACCAGTTAAACCCGCCGCAATGGCGAAAGATGGTGTATGAATTTTCGACCGGATATTACGGTCCGCACGCCACAAAAATTAACAGGCAGTTTCATCGTGATTTTTTGAGACATCTAAAACAAGAATTTTCCCATGTTAACTGGATGGATACATTGACCAATATAGACCGACTTATTCATGCGGAAAAAGCAGATTCAACACCTTTCCCCGAGGCGCTGAGACAATTGCTGCCTATTGAGCGGGAACATAATTTTAACCGAAACATGGACACAATGATCAATGATGACGAACCAGGCATTGAGGTGCTAGTACACAATGCAGGACTAATTTTATTCTGGCCCTTTTTAACCCGACTTTTCGAAATGCTTGCCTTAGTAAAAAATGGTGCTTTCATCAATTGGGAATGCAAGAACAGGGCCGTCTATATTCTTCAACACCTGTCCTGCAACCAAGTTAACTTCCCTGAATACACCCTGGTTCTAAACAAGTTACTGGCTGGAATACCATCACAAGAACATTTGGTACCGGTTGATTCGCTGACCGAAGAAGAACAGGAAAGTACCAAAAGCCTGTTAGGCGGTTTAATACATAATTGGGAGAAAGTTAAAAACTCAACTCCGGAAGGAATACAAGAAACATTTATACAACGGGATGGAATTATAAAATTTCATGAAGACAAAATAACGCTTAAGGTTGAAAAAAAAGGGGTTGATGTGTTAATGGATTCAATACCCTGGAACATTTCTTTAATCAAGCTCTCATGGATGAAGAAACCAATATATGTGGATTGGAACTAATACCGCAAATAATTAATCATTAAAAAAATGGAAATGGGTAATCTGACAAAAATATGTAAACTATATCTGACAAAATTGTTGGTTGCTATGTTGCTTTTTGTTGCTTTATTTTTTCAAAATGAAATGTTTGCACAAACGACAAATACAGCCATTGCACAGCACGATACGGCGGTAACCATAAAACCGTCCACTATCCATATAGACCGTTATCAGGATACCTCATCCACTAAAGGTTTAAAAAAAATCCTACAGCCTCTTAAATTTAAGGAGAATAGAGAAAAAAAATTGAACAAGGAATTTCATGAATATGTCAAAAGCTTAATTGACAATAAAAAACTTAAAATAAACCCGAAAACGGTTGAACAGATCACAGAACAGCTAGCCATTATTGAATCCTTCACCAATTCTAACCATATACAGCTTGATAGTGCCATTAAAAGCAATGATTCCACCAGTCAATCATTAAAAAAAACAATCGAAGATGCGTATCTAAAAATGGATACCAACAAAGTTGCATACACTTCGGCAATCGACTCTTTAAATATATTAATGTCAGCCATCCTGCAAGAAAATGCCAATATCAATAACATGGAAGGGCAAGCGATTTCGGCCAAGATAGATACCACTATGAAAGAAATCCAGAAAGTGAAGTATTCTAAGGCCTCTAATCTGGCAAAAGTTGAAAGTGCAAAAATAAATGATACGCTTCGTTATTTTAAAAGAAGCCTGATCCCTAAAATGAAAATTATTGGGTGGCACAGCACCAGCTCACAGCAAGAGGATGAATTTAAATTTAGGAATTATTATAAATATAACTATTTATCGGCCATTAATTTATTTGGATACGAATTGACGGAAACCGGTAAAAACAGCAAACCCAATGACATTGACGAATTTAAAAAAGAGAATGGTGTTATAAAATATGCCCACAATAATGGTTGCAACGTTGTGCTAACCGTTTACGATAAAAGCGTAGCAGATATAAATGCTTTTTTAAAAAGTGCTGATGCACAAGAGACGTTTTTTAATGAGGTAAGTCAAATTATCAGAGACAATGATTTAAATGGTATCAATATCTATTTTACCCAGATCTCCGATTCACAATTATTTGTTCAATTTATCGGAAATCTATATAAAAAGCTAAAATCTATAAACCCGAAAATACAACTCGGCATTTCTGTTCCCGCTTGGAAAGATCAAGACAGTTTAAATCAAATACGCAAATACGATTTGGCAAAACTGGATTCGATGGTGGATTACTATATGATATTAACGGACGATTTGATACCATCCAACGCTACTATTGCACAACCATCAAGTCCCCTTTTCAAAGATAAGGAACCAGGGTTTCCCTCCATTAAAAGAACGATGGATTTCTACCTCGCACAGGGCATTGCAAGCTCCAAACTTATAATGACTGTTAGTTACAGTGGCACACTATGGCGGGTCAAAAATTTTTCCGGCAGCTTGGTGAATAAGGCCAAATACAGAACCCTAAGTTATTCCGACATTCTTAACGTATATTTATACAGCAACAACAGCTCCATCATCCAAGGGTTTGACCCCATACAGGTTGGATCGTATTTAAATATAATCGGAAAGAATATAAAAACGAATAATCAATTATGGTACGATGATTTCAGAAGTCTGTACCTGAAGTACAATTGGGCATCGGGCCAAGAACTGGGAGGAGTGGCCATAAGTGACCTTAGCCACGACGACAACTGTATTTATCCCGAATTGTGGAACGCTTTGGCAGCTTCCTTAATCAAGATCGACACAACTTATGTTAAAAATCCCAATGAACCCAGTATCAAAGGTCTAAAAAAACTAATAACCATCATCAAAAACACAAGCTCAGGATTCCATTTTACTACCCTCAGTAAAGATGCGAGATGGGCTCGCGAAAGCTATCTAAGATATAAATCCGGCGATAGCACTTGTGTCTTTAAATATGAATCAGTTAAAGACAGTCTTTCGAATGATTCCATAGATAAGATTCTCAAAATAATCAATACCGAAATTAAAGACACAATCCGAGATTATATGATCACAGATAGCAGCATCTGGAACGATACAACCATATTTAAGGAAGATTCGGCAACGTTATATCTGGGACTACTCGAACATAAATCCAATTGTTATTCGCTGTATGCCAGGTGGAAAATTTATGCGCTTTTTCTTAAATACTTCGCCATAATCTTCGCCATACTAACCATAGGTATATTTTTCTTGTCCAATAATTCGGATAGATATAAACTTGGCAGTATTAAAACCAGAAAAATCATTAGAAATTTACCTTCCGTTTTAACTATTTTCACCATAATTTTTTTAGCCCTTTGGTTGTATTTCGATCCGTTCCTTACTGGATATGGAGCAGGTAGTGCAAAGGATAGTGATACATTATTAATGCTTTATACCTTATTCATTGGAATTGCTACGGGGGTATTTATTACCTATCGGTATTTTAAACATAAAAAATCCTGACCATATCATTGTATTAAATTACATTAAACTTAAGGAACAAGATCAATATGGTTGTAAAAAAGGTCATGGGCAAGCCAATTCTGAATAATCTTATCCACTTGTTTGTATCAGACTCTGGTTTATGACCGTATATGCGATAATTCACTATCGCTAGAATAATCCCAACAAATATAAATACATACCCAACAATGATAATCGTCTCCAAAAACGTATTATAGGGTAATTTGGGCAGTATGGAGGCAGAATAAAAATTAAATGCCACCACGGTCAGCATAAGCGTGAAACCGACTCCCATTTGGGTACCAAAATCCTTAATCCAGAATATGACGAACGAAGCCATTATGATGATTGACAAAGGCAGCAATACCTGCCACATATAATATTCTGGTTTTCTTGTTGTATCCACTTTAAAAACGGCTCTCGAATAAATGGTTGAACTCGAAATTTCATCATATATTATATCCTCGATGTATGCGGTATTATCTTTATAGGTCCATTTCTCACCCAAAAAATCATTCATATTTTGGGGTTTCAACAACTTAATGAAATTAAACACAAGCTGCTCTTTATCATACGAAAAAGCTTCAATCTGTATCTGAAAAGTCTGCGAATCAAAAGGAAAGTTTATAAAATTCATATTTGAGCTAAAGGTCCCAAAGAACCTTTCCTTATATTTAATTTCACCATCGGTCTGTATAACAATTCTCCTGTTGGGGCATTCCTTTTCTCCCTGAATATTAATAAACTCAAGAATCGGCATCCAGAGCCCTGTATCTAAAACTTCATTTGCTCTGTCGTTTTCATAAATCCTAATGTTATTATGGCCATCCGATCGTTTCCACCTTTCATCTTTCCATAAATATACAAGGTAACCATCAATTTGATAGGTCTCATCAACCGTATTAATGTTATATACTTTATTAATACGCAGATTTACATCCACTTTTAAAGGTAAATTTCCTGGTGGAGGCGTCATCTTTCTATTGGTCGAAGATGCAAATATGGCAATAGGTAAAAAGAAAAATGTGATAAAAACTTTCCGAGTCATTCTCATTATTTTTATGAATTGAAACTTGAAATTAAACTCATACTCCATATATTGAAGTTCCACTGATACCTATTGGCAAAACGCCCACTGCTATTGAACAGTAACCTGATACATCCTTGTTTTACTGTCGTATAATATGTATTCTACACCCTGACCACTCATCTAAATAATTTATAACGCTGCATGCGCAGCAATAATGGCAGCTGTAGGGTCACCTAGTAGCGGAATCAAATCATTATCGAGTTCATCATAAGCCGTGTGTCTGTTTCCACTTGCTCGGCGGTTGTTGGCATCTATCTCGTTCTGGCCAGAAGTATTCAACCTTGGATGTACTGATGGAGATACCTCTAATGCGCCATCTTCACCGTAAATATCGTTCCCCTGCCGTGTCCAAAAAGGCACATCACCTCTGTGTAGTGCCGTTCTTGCTCCATTAGCCCGCAACATGGTTCGAAACTCATCTGCAAGTCCGGGAGGATTGCCCGATGTATGTGCCACTTGATTCGCCCGATCATTTGTTGCAGCCTGGAACAATGCTTCACTTGGCCCACCAACAACCGCAAGTTGTCCATAAAATAATCCTGACAGTTGCTGTAAGATCTCGGTGGGAATAGGAACAAACCGTGTTTCAGTATTTGTAGATTGATTGATCAATCCGGTCAATGCCGCATCCCTGTGTCTGTTCGGGCTCATGGAGCGCAATCTATTTTTAAAACCCACACGAACCTGTTGTATTAGGGTGGCTTGATCGGGAACCAGACCTGCAACTTGAACCGCTGTCAAATCCCTCATGCCCTTTGCAATGCGCTTGTAGAGTTCATCGGGCAACTGTTTGGCCGCTGTCGTCAACTCCATGGCAGCAAAATCGTCAAAGGTGTTTGTTGAAGCCTCCATATCAATGAGCTGGATAGAATCGTTCTTCAACACGAAATTCTCCCCGTGAACATCACGCAGCCCGAACACATAAGCCACGGCCAGGTTTGCGCCTAGACTTTTAAAAACAGACCTTAATTGTGCCGCGGTTCTTGGCGCACCTGTTTGTACAAATTCCATATAGCCATAGTGGGCCAAATGAGGTTGGGCACCAGCCAGTGCGTCTGCAGGCATATTTTCTATCCGGTACGATTCAACCCCGTGACCCAAGGTCGAGGCAACTGAATTTTGGTCGTTGAACAGCACCTGATCCATGGATAGGTCACCTGGTTTGTAGACCACCCTATGTGTACCTCCCGCCATGGTTCGGTAATTAATAAAAGCTACTACCTGTCCATGTTTGTGCGGATCACTCCCGGGAATTTCGATACTAACAAAGGCATTGGCAAAAACGGGATCTAGCGCTCCTCCTCCGGGCATGCCGCAAATTGTAGCATGATCAGCAGCAATGCGCACCCGAATTACATCGCGAATATTATCGTGAATCATCCGCATACGCTCAAGCGTGACATTGATTGGGATGGTCAGCTCACGTGCTTTGTCAACAGATTTAACCAGGGAATCCAATCCACTTACACCCTGGGTATGCAAATCGGCAAAAACGGTTGTCAACTGACCCGCCTCGGCCAAATTCATTGTCGTACCCAATAGTTTGCGTCCCCGAGGATCATACATATAATAGTTAGCGCTACCTAACGCATGATATACGCTAAAACGTGTGTGCGGAATTACATTGGCATGTACACACCCTAAATTACCGGTTACCATTATTCCAGCTAAGGTTATGGCCATTGCCGCACCGCCGTTTACAGCACCACTCACATGGTTTACAAGTGCATTTATGTTAGTTACACCACTGGTACTGAAATTACGCATAACCCGTATCAACTGATCAGCATCGGCCACACTCAAGCCTCCTGCCAATACTGTTCCCGCACCCATATCATTAATTAACCTTTGGGTAGTGTTGGGCAGTCGCACCAAGCGGTAATTTGAGCCTGGAATAACACCAACTGTTTTATAACGTACGCCTGCAATCCTAACCCGTTGCATCAAAATTTCGGGTGTATAAAAGACGTCATCTTTTATAATATCGATATCCTGACTTTGAATTGTTGAAGATGAAACATGATGACTTGCTTGTTTTCTTTGAACGATAGGCATTGTAATATTCAGTGCTTTACTTCCCATTACATCCGCCTCTTTCTCCAATTCTTTATCATCATTTACCTGTATGTTTCCCTTCATCTGCATGGTCGGCTTCACCCTACCCTGTTTTTGCTGAACCACATGCCAGGCTTCGTGAGGAAGGTGTTTTTCTTGTCCTGACGCCAGGTGGATATCAGTACCTTGTGCATAGGCATGGGCTTGAATAATTGCCGGTTTAGCGGAATTGTAATGTACTTTAACATTTTCCATTGAATAACCCGAAAGATTTTCGATTCCAGCTTTTAAAGTATCGGGCAAGCCGGTGTTGTTCTCTCTTTTCTGTATGGGCATGGCTCTTTCGTGCAATGCTTCCTCTTCTTCTACTTTGGGGATAGTGTTGAATTTGCCCTGTAGTAATTCCTCCTCCTCAGGTTCTGGCTGTCGCTGAATAGCTTTTGATTGTAATAGTTTCTCTTCCTCTAGTTTTCCCGCTCGTTGTATCTCTTTGGGTTGCATTAGTTCTTCCTCTTCTAATCTTTCTTCTTTTTGTATTGGGTATTGGGAGTTATTGTTTAAGACATCCCTTAATTGAAGGGCTCGTTGGGTTTGTTGGCTATTATTAAACATTCTATTAAGTTTCCCTTGCATAACAGATTCTTGCCTGTTATCAGCAAATGTAAAAGAAGATTCGTTTGTTTTAAACTGCCCAGACTGACTGTCATTAACAACCCGACTTGTGCTCTCCGGCAAATTTTCTGCATGAGTATACATAACTATTTAAAATTTGTGTGATCTACCAAAGGAATAAAATACTTTTTTATCCGAAATAACTGTAAGTTACAACAAAGTACGGCTACATGTCAACTATATTTGATCAATAAGGCCAACAAAAAATAAGATCATTGATAAGTCATTTTTGTTGTGTTTAGCAAACAGAACCCAGCGGTTGAGTTGATGTTCGTGTACCTCGAGTCGGAAATTTGCCGCCGGCTTCCTTCGGATTATACCTCGCAGTAAGCACCCTTGCCGTCAGCTAATGGTTGGCTACTACAAACCCCCATAATGAACTTTCAGCATCTAGTTATTTACCATGCACGGCATACCTAAAAAAAAGAGCTCAACAATATTTGTTGAGCTCTTTTTTACCCTATAAGCTTTTTCCCACCATGTTTCTAAAACATCATGTGATCAAGCACGCTTTCCTCAAGAACATTGGCTTTAAAACGCCAAAAATGAGCTTCACCATGAGATAATTTAAAAACTTCGATATAAGATTCAACTGGCTGCTCTCCTAAATCACCTAAATATTGACGTTCTTTTCGAGCTTTGTTTAAAATAGCCGCATCAGTTACAAATTCAATATCGCCGGCAATACGCAATTCACGTCCTTCCTTTAAATCTTTTGGGTTATTATAAAAGCAAACTTCTACTTTGGGATTTGAATGAATCTGTCTGCTAATATCCAAAGGAGAAAGAGTTTCAAAATAAAACCCTGATTTGTCAGCAAACCATAGCTTCATAATTCTTACATGAGCCATTCCCTTTTCATTTATTGCCATGAAACAGATTTTGTTCTCATTGGCAAACTTGATAATTTCTTCCCTTTTCATAGCAACTTCCTCTAAATTAATACCTCCATTCATTGTAAAAACATGCATAAAGTTACAAAGAACACCAGCTCTTGTCAATAAAAAATTAGGTAAAAAGATTAACAAAAAAAACTAATTTTGAAGTCTACACGGATTCAAAAACTTCATGCTATTTGCGGTATATAGAGGATATCCATTTATTTACTTAATAAAATTACTAATCAACATCATTTTTAATAACACAAGGTGCTTCCTGTAGTACCCATTACCCAGAATTGGGGAAGTCTATTGCCTTAAAATTTGCTCCAGATGCTTTGTTTCATTCCCAAGTAAGCCCGTCTTTTATTTTCCTGTTAAGATATCAAAGATGAACAAATAACTTCCTGCTCCACTTGCGTAAACCATAACGTAAACAATTAGAATGATGTCAGATATGACCTTTACACCCATAAGGATATAATACCTTTTTAATAGAGTTCATATTTTTATTTAAAAACATATTGACAAAGAGAGAATTAAATCGGATATTAATATCTAATTTTCCTAGTTGCTAAAGTAACGATCTATTTATGTAACATACGTTAAAACAATATTCATTAATACATTTAATTATGGAGGTATCAAGCCACGGTTATCAGTTAAACGACATCATCAAAAGGATGGAAAACAACAATTACAGTGTTTTTAAAAACGATCGTAAACCATATAATTTGAATCTGATAGGCATAAGAACGACAAGCAGAATCGCCAATGCTTTTGATGATTTTGTGGGTTACTTCTACCATTTCCGCGGTAAATGGACTTTTAAACTATATCCAGCAACTACCGACCCTGGACAATATTGGCTTGACAAGCCCATGATGCTGGCAGGTACTGCGATCCTCAAAGCCGGTCAATACCGACAGGCATACACCATTGGACTGCATGCGGGTAAATATAGAGCATTAAGACAAGCTGCCCCTGTAACGGTTTATCGCGATCCAAACCGAGATAACATGTTGGATCATGATGTGCAAGAAAGTACCGGAATGTTTGGCATCAATATCCACAGGGCTTCTGCATACCAACCCAGTGTTAAAGTATTCAAATGGTCAGCAGGTTGCCAGGTTATTGCAGCGCCAAAAGATTTTCAGGAGTTCATGGACGTTTGTACCAAGGCATCAAGGCAATGGGGCTCAAAGTTTACCTATACTTTGCTGGAGGATTGACCTATTTCGTTTGTTACGCAATTTTAACCTGCGCCTTTTATGCCACTCTCCACAAACTTTTTAATCCACCTAACCCGCTCCTTACCAATCTCCTGAACTTTCAACAGGAACTTTTCATCAGCTAACAATACCTGCTGAAAACGGCCAACGTGCTGTCATAGTTCTTCTCCCAGTCTGCCCCGGCCATTGGCAGGCCTTGCATATACCCACCATAATAATATAAATCCTGTTACGCAATTCAACCACTTCAAAACGAGGCGCTTTACTGAGTTGCTTACATAATGTTTTTGGTTTATAGGTTTGCCTAAAGACAACCTGCTGCTCCTTTAATTTTGGCTGTGCTATCATCAACAGCATTTGCACGGTATATTTGGAACTGGATGTTTAGTTAACAGGAATTTGCCAGGCTATTGAGATAGAAAGTAGGGCTCCCCTTATGGCTTCCCGCGAAATGTCGTGCCTGGTATTAAAAGAATTTCCCTCAATGATCAGAGTGGGAATATATGTACTTTTTCTAAGTTCATAGCATTGCTTATACAGTCGGCCCTGCAACCAGGAAACAACAAAATCATCTTTGGTATTTCGTTCTATAACAACCTACCCATCAATGATGTAATCTCCTGTTTTTAAGACCCCGACTTTGACAAAACACTCTTTCTCGTTAAGAATAGCCGGAATACCTGTACATTCCGCTGGGTAATCGGCAATAATGTTAAATCGGTTTGTTTATTCTTGATTAAATTTATAATATTATCTTATTTAAATATCGTATAATTTAACCCTAAAATCAGACTAATCTATGTTGGAAGAAGGTGATAATGATTTTGTTGACTATAGAAGACTACCCATCTTCAAAAAAGGCGAAGAGATTTTTGAAGTAGTCCATCAAATTTCAGAATTAATTCCGGAAGATGAAGATCACTTACAGAGTATCAAAGAAATAATGCTGTCCGACGCCTCATTACTAACAACAAAAGTAGCTGGTGCAGAGGCTTCTACGCTTTACGACTTGAAAATGGAAGCTGCATCTATTATTCGAAAAGCGGCCAAAGATTTGATGGTGCAGAAGCATTCTCTCATTATGTTTGGCTTCGAAGATGTTGAATATTTTGAGATGGTGCGCGAGTTGATCGAAGAATACCGATTGCTTTTTATTGACTGGGTAGCAGGTTTCGATAAATGGAATTACATCATCGATCGCTGGGGGCTGTTCAACCCGCCTGGCGTGGGACCTCATGATAAAGATCCGGATGATGATACCCTTTTTAATGGGGAAATTTAGGAAACAATACCCCATTCAACGCACAACTTTTTAATGTAAAAAAATGGCCATTTACTACTTCTGATTCTAATAAATCAAAATTATTCACTTGGTATTAAACCCACTAAATCCTTGAAATCTTCGAACTTGTCAATATCGTCCTGAGGCAATTTGTCGCCTCCTTTTGGCATACCTCCAGAGTTGACTTGGCTATACATACCTGTGGCCCTGTTCATGGCATTTGTAAATGTTCCATAATTGCTGGTATTACTATTGCTGTGATAACCTGCGTGACATGAAGTGCAACTAGCAGTAATAACAGATTTTAAGGTAGAATTATAATATGCTTCTGCTGCTTTATACTCTGCAGTTTCTTCTACTGATACAGGTACATCTACTTCCTCATCGTCGGAGTTGGAACATGCAACCAACACCAGACACAGCATACTCAAGAATATTAACTTTTCCATAATGAACAATTTTAATGATTTATAGAATATCTATGCCATACTTGGTATCCATAGAATTGAGGCTAAGGTAGATTTTGGACCATTATGGTAAACCTATTTTTTACGGCAAGTACTTATTCCAAACGGCGCATATAAAGGACACCAGCTAATAAAAGCAGTCAATAAAGGGATAAGACCAACCAATCCCCACCAACTCTTGTAATAAAATCCACCTACAATAATTATAATACCCAAAATAATGCGGATTGTCTTATCCGCTGCACCCATATTTTTTATCATAGTCAAATACTTATTTTAATCTAAACAAATATACGACACGTTGGTATAAAAAATATGTGACCTAGGTTACAGACTCTGTAATAATTTTATTTCCCCCCGATCCAACTCTATCAAACCATCCTTTTCCATTAGTTTTAAAAGCCTGGATATAACCTCTCTGGCTGTTCCAATTTCACTGGCTAATTCCTGGTGTGTAAAGCGCAGTAGATTACCGTTCTTAGCCTGTAATTCACGAAGTTTATCGTACAACCTGTTGTCGGTTTGCTTAAACATAATACTATTCACCAATGTTAAAATACTGTCTAAACGATCGTAGTACATCTTAAAAACAAAGTGCTTCCACGATTTATACTCGTCCATCCAACGTTCTACTTTCTCAACTGGTATCTTTACAATTCTGGTATCTTTCTGTGCAATAGCCTCTACAGTGCTTTTTTTCTTGTTCAGGCAAGAAGTGATCGAAAGAACACAGCTTTCTCCTTTCTCTATATGATATAAAACAAGCTCCTTCCCATTTTCATCTGTTTTTCTAACCTTAATATCTCCGTCCAATACCAAAGGAATCTCTTTGATATACATATTCTCGGTCAGAATGATTGTATTTTTAGGAATCGAAATTTTACCAAGTCCACCTATTTCCTGTAAAAGTTTAGGTTCAAATAGTATTTTTAATAAGGCGTTTAATTCCATTTTTCTTGGATACCAGCTTAAGTTATTACTTACTGAACCTAACAATATGAATTAGTTTAAGTTTTAAACAAATGCATTTCGGCTTATAAATAAACACCCATATCTATCTAAATTACTTCCCCTTACAACAATATTCAAATAATTATTTTTTTTCTATTAAACCTTTTTAGTCCGCAAACATCAAAGAACCGAAAGCAATTAAAAACCCGGGAAATTAAAAACAACAATTTTAAAATTAGAAAACATGAAAAAGGCGACATTTATATTAGGACTAATTTTATTGACGGCAGTAGGATATGCAGAAGCACAAAAGAAAACACCTGTTACAACCAAACGTCAAATTAATCAGCAAAAGCGTATTGTACATGGTGTTAAAAACGGTGCGCTTACCAAGGGTGAAGTAATACAATTAGAAAAACAACAAAAACATATTAACAGGACAAAGCAGGTTGCAAAAGCAGATGGAGTGGTAACCAACAAAGAAAGGGCCATCATCCAACATAAACAAAACAAGGCAAGCGCCAATGTTTATGTAAAAAAACACAATGGTTTATCAAGAAATTAAATTTTCTAATGTGAATCAGGGGTCCAACTGCTGATTGGCATGGCGAGCAACATCAGAATGTTATCAATATTAAAGGTTGTCGATCGGATAGATGGACAACCTTTTTTTTATTTGTCATCTGATTGTTATCTCATTCTGGTGAATGATTACGGTATTACGATACGAATAGGAAACCATTGATCAATAATTTTAACTTTGGCAACACAAGTAAAATTAATTCATATGAGATTTCTAACGTACATTGTATTATCTTTGGTATTCCTATCTTGTGTTAGCAATACCCAAACCAATAAACAGAAAGAGATAGACCTGAAGTCCGAAATTTTTGTTCCATTACACTACATCGTTCCCAAAACTACAGAACCCATAATTATCGATGGAATGGCAGACGAAGAGCAATGGCATACGGTTCCTTTTACCAAATCATTCATGGATATTGAGGGCATAAAACAACCTAAGTACAATACCCAAGTAAAAATGCTTTGGGACGATGCGTTTTTGTACGTTTATGCCTTGCTGGAAGAGCCACATATATGGGGAACCCTGAAACAAAGAGATACTGTTATCTTTTACAACAACGATTTTGAAATATTCCTGGATCCGTCTAATACCACCTACAATTATGGCGAGATAGAAGTAAACGCCTTAAATACGATTTGGGATCTGAAACTGGACAAACCCTACCGCGTTGGCGGGAAACCCGATAACAGCTGGAACCTTGACCACCTTAAATGTGCGGTGCACCTTGAGGGTACATTAAACCTTCCCAATGACACAGATTCTTTCTGGGCAGTTGAGATGGCTATTCCGCATAAGCCGATCATGAAATTAAAAGGTTCTTTAAAGGACAAACCTGCCAACGGAGAACAATGGCGCATTAATTTTTCGAGGGTGGAATGGGATTTTGACATAATTAATGGAAGATACGATCGAAAAAAAATGGACGGGAAATATCTTCCCGAATACAATTGGGTATGGAGCCCGCAGGGTGTTATTAATATGCACGAACCCGAAAAATGGGGCTTTTTGCAATTTACCGGGCAGCCCAGCATTGAAAATGTTGCGTTTCGTGCGGACAAAGACCTGATATTTAAACAGGCCGCATACGCCCTTTTCCGTCTGACGCGTTTTGGTTCATTAAAATATTTATTGGAAGCGGAAACCGAATATAAAGAACAGTTAACCGTAGTTCTAAGTGACGAAATAACCACTAAAGCAGTTTTCGAGAAAACCAAAAACGGATTTAGTTTTTTCATCCATCATCCTAAAACCAACATGGTATTTATGATTAACCAGGATGGTTGGCTAAAAATGAGCAAATAATATTAATAATAATAATAGAAACATATCAAATGATCACCATGAAAAGTTTAATTGCCATTATTACTATCGTAGTATTATGTTCTTGCAACAATGTAACACAAAAAACTACGATTGAAACAAAAGCGGGAGATGATAAATTTGTGTTTGCCACCTGGGTGTCAGCCGGCAAAGAGTTTAAGCAGGACAAATGGGAAGAAAAGCTCGACTATTACAAGTCCATTGGCCTTTCGGAAGTATTAATAAATGGAAATCCTGAGGTACTGGAACAAATCATTCCTTTGGCTGATGAAAGAGGACTAAAAATACATGGTTGGATGTGGACCTTAAACCGTCCTGGCGATACTATTGCTAATAAACATCCCGAATGGTATGCCGTTAACCGACTGGGTAAAAACTCTCTGGAATACAGAGCCTACGTTGATTATTACCAATGGCTTAGTCCGCACCACCCCGAGGCACGTGAACATATCAAAAACAATGTACGTAAACTGACTAAGGTAAAAGGATTGGCATCTATCCACCTGGATTATGTCAGATATGTTGATGTTATCTTAGGTGCTGACCTGCAACCCAAATATGACCTGGTACAGGATCATGAAATGCCGGAATACGATTTTGGTTACCATCCTATAGCACGCGAAGGATTTAAAAAAATATTCGACAAAGACCCGTTGGATTTGGAACATCCCGAGCTGAGCACCGAATGGCGCCAATACAGGCTCAACGCTATCACAACCCTGGTAAACGAATTGGTTGAAATAGCCCATGGAGAAGGACACAAAATGACTGCGGCGGTTTTCCCTTTCCCCGAAATGTCGCGTCAAATGGTACGTCAAGCCTGGAACGATTGGAACCTGGATGCGGCTTACCCCATGTTATACCAAAACTTTTACCGCGAAAATATCAATTGGATAGGTTTCGCAACGGAACAAGGTGTTAAAGATGTCGATTTTCCAATTAACGCGGGGTTATTTATGCCAGCCTTTAAATCTCCCGAAGAATTGGAAAAAGCTATCTTGCTAGCTAAAGAAAAAGGGGCAAGTGGTGTTTCAATTTATACGGCGGATGGTTTAAGCCCTGAAATGCAGGAGGTGTTTAAAAGGCTGAGCCAGGAATTGTAAAATAACTAAAGAAAACGTACTTTTTTTATTGACTTTGAATCATACTTATTGGATATTTGTATCTGAATACCCCCTTTACTTATTTTTATAACCGGTAAAATTCCACCAGATGCTTAACAATCCAGCTATCGACATCGCCATCGGGCTTGTTTTTATTTATGCCGTGTACAGCCTCATAGCCACCACTTTAACCGAGCTTATCAATTCCTGGCTGAACCTGAGAGGGAAAGTATTGCGTACCGGTATAAAACGAATGCTGGACGATCAGGATAATAAAAGTGATACTGATGAAATATTAAGCAACATTTTCCTGGAAAGACCGGAGTTTAAATACCTGGGCAAAAAAAGTATGTTTACAGGTAAAAGCAAACTGCCTTCGTACCTCAAGCCCAAGACATTTGCGAAAACCCTGTTAAACATGCTCGACAAGGTTTACGACAGTCAGATGGATCTGTCGGTCGTAAAAAGTAAATTGAACCCGAATAGTCCCACCCATCAGTATCTGATAGGATTGATAGAAGGTGCAGAAAACAAAACCGAAGAATTTAAAGCGGGTGCCGAAGAATGGTACAGCGAAACCATGGAACGGGTATCGGGTTGGTACAAAAAGAAAGCACAGCTAACCACATTTATTGTTGGTTTGGCCATCGCTTATTCCATGAATGTAAACACCATTGAAATCGCAAAAAGATTGGGCAAAGACGAAAAGTCGCGGATTGCTATGGTAGAAGCGGCAAGTGGTTATGTTGCCAGCTATGGCTCCCTGGATTCAATACCGGATAAAGGACTCGAAAAGGTTGATGCGTTAACAACTCAAATAGAAGAATTACTGAATGAAACAAAGACCGTAGATTCAATCATAGATATTAAATTTCCCAGCCTCGACATGGATAGCCCAAGTTGGTTTACCTATATCTTGGGTTGTTTGCTGACAGCTATCGCATTATCGGTTGGCGCACCATTTTGGTTTGATTTGCTGAATAAGCTCATCAAATTAAGAGGATCAGGTACACAGGAAAAAACCGAGACAGATACATCCCTTAAAAATAAGAAGAAAGGGTTAAATCCGGCACAGGAAAATTAAAAAATTCATTAACTCAGGAACCCAATTATACCGATATAGTGAATATGTGGAAACTGATTTATCAAAGTTATGCGAATATTTATCGGGATTAAAGTCAAGGCTCCAACAAAACTTGCCACAATAAGACAACATATTTCCGAGGAGCACAACAAATGGGTAAAGGAGCACAATTTTCACTTAACCCTGGTTTTTATTGGTCAGGCCCAACAGCAAGATCTGAAAAAAATATCAGCTGCCTTGAAGAATATCGTTCGAAGCCATGCGCCGTTTAACTTTATTATTAAAGGAGCGGGAACTTTTCAGAAAAGAAGGAGCAGCGGGGTACTTTGGTTAGGAGTGGAAAATTCCGAAACTTTAAACAAACTAAAGGACGATATAAACAGGACCATACTTCAGTTGATGCCCTCGTTGAAACCACAACATATGGCTTATACCCCGCACATTACGGTCGCCCGGTTAAAAAACAAAGATCTACTTACCAAATACCGTCAGCTGCTCGAACAGGCAAATATCAGCACAACACAATCTGTTTCCGAGGTCATCCTCTATGAAAGTGTTTCTGCACCAAATGGGGTTGAATATAATGTACTGGAGAAGTTTAAATTGTCAGCCATCAATTAACCTAAACAAGCCAGTCCGACTTGGTTGTGGTATGTGCAAGTGAGGCGTTAAAAGATCACGCGTGGATTTGCTTAAAAACACGTGTATTTTTTCCAATCTCACAAACAATTGATTATCCAAACATGCTGTTACCGCCAACAAACTCTGTAAAAATGTTCATCTTTTTTCCAAAAATTGTCTTTAGAACTCAACTGAACGCCCATTAGATGAACAATATATATTTCACTTATACGCAGCAATGACAGATCTCGGATTATAGTAACAACCCATAAAAAACAAAAAAGGCCGATTCAAAAAGAACCGACCTTGACAATTTTTGGGGGAATTTTAATTCCTAAATGCCAAATAATTTATAGCCAATGGTAAAAGTTAGCACATCTGTCTTTTGACCGAATTCTAATTTTGAGATGTCTTTTATCCCCCACTCATATCGTACGTCGGCCGAAATTCTCCAAACCTGGGCACCCAAACCTGCCTGGAACGACCAGTTAGCATCTTTCATACTTTTAAGGTCATCTTTTGAAATGAATGATGCGACAGGACCGGCAACGCCATAAATACTGGCCACTTTTAAATCAAGCAATTGTAAATTTGCTAACAAAGGAATATCCCATGACTTAATATCGTTATTGACTACAACCGTGTTTCCGGTCTCGGTAAACTTATACTGCGTTTGCTTTTTTGCATAATAAAGTTCCGGTTGAAAAGATAATTTTCCCACAAGTTTTAAACGGCCGTAAGCTCCAAATAAGAAACCATTTTTAGCTTCATTCTTGATTTCAGTCCCGGATGGAATGCTCGACAAATTGATCTTCGTACTATTGAAGCCAGTCTTTAAACCGACAGCAATTCTATCTTGCGCAGATGCCGCACTTACCAATCCAATAAATGCACATACCAATAAAATCTTCTTCATAATAAAATAGGTATTTAATAATTAATATTGCTGTATTTGTAATAAATGACAATTAAGTTCAAATATACACGTATAATATTGTTTTCAAACACCCTATATACAGTGTAACAACACAATAATTAACTTATCGAACAATTCATTCATTTTACCTATGTTTTTTTTCACTATATCAAAACTATTCCGTTCAAGCATTTATTTTCAGTATCTTAAACAAACTTAACCGTTCGAATAAATAATAGCATTATACAAACCACAAGACATGAGTACCCAAACACTAGTAAATAATAAATCCCAAAAACTACTTCAAAAGATTATTAGAACCTTAATTATAGACAACCATCAGGAAACCATTCAAGACCTAATTAAACAGCTAAGGCATTTTAACGAAATAGAAGTTATTGACTTCGCTACAAATATCAGGGATGGTTTAAAGAAAGTGATTTGTTCCTCGCCCGACTTGCTGTTTTTAGATGAGGAAATGCCAAACAAAACCGGATACGAATTTTATAACGAATTAACAAACACAGGTATTCGAATTCCCAAAGTAATCTTTACCTCGGAGCATGGGCTATATGCCATTAAAGCACTACACCACAACGCAATTGATTACCTTACAAAACCAATAGACAATTTTGAACTGACCATGGCCATACAACGATACAAAAAAGTAATCATGGAAAAAAACGAGAACCACAAACTCGAAGTCCTGGCAAAAAACAGTATAAAAAACAAGAGAATCCTTCTTCCTAACATTACCGGACTAAAACAAATTTCGCTGGATAGTGTGCTCTACTTCCAGAAAGAACATAATAAAATAGAAAAGGTAGAAATCTGTTACGGGATTTCTCATTCAGAATTCATCCCCGGCCATATATCACTCAAAAACTTAATCGACTTATTACCTGAACAAGATTTTTTTCAAATTGACCGTCACACCATCATCAACCTTGACTATTTAACCGATATTGAAGTTAAAACAAGAACCTGCATTCTTAACAAATGTGACGAAGTTATACATTTATCTATTTCCAGAGGGAGGTTAAAGAAATTTAGAGAGAAATGTAGGGTATAATAAGTTTAATCTTCTAAAATACAATATGATTAAATGTACTGCGAATATACCTTAGCAGATTAGAACTTGCAGAAAAGTTTTTTCACCTTTCGACACCTCTGTTTTACCATTTTAAGCAACCTACCAACCATTGCCCAACGCTCTAGCAAAATCAAGATTGCAAAACATCTCTTTTAGTAGTTAATTGCTTCTGAAAACTTATAAACAGACCACAATGCACTACCTAATTAACCTAAAAACACCTTTTATTATATCATCCCTTATTCTAATGGCATGTATTTCTTGTTCAAAAGATGAGGATACAAACATAAATAATGAACCCGAACAAAAATCCTTCAGGGTAAAACAGTCATACTTATTAGATGAAAACGGGACTAAAATTCAATATCAAACTTTTTCGTACGAAGATGATAAGCTGGGAACAGTGGAAACATATCGTATAGAAAACGGATTGTGGACAATACAATACAAAACACAAGTAAATTACGACGGAAATCAAGTTTGTATCATAGAAACTGATGCTGATGGTTTTGAACACAGTATTCGACACACATTTACATTCGAAGGAGAAAACATTGCAACCGAAAGCTATTGGAATATTACTTCATCACCTTGGACAGAATGTAAAAAACTTACCTATCAATATAAAAATGACAATTTAAGCTCCTTCTATTTTCATGAAATCAATGGAATTACTGAAAAAGATTTAAAAGGAGAGTATATCTACCAGGACACAGAACTTCAGCAAATAAAATACTCATTTCTTGATTCAGATGATCAATGGTACGAAAATCTCAAATGGACATTCACTTATTCCGGTGATTGCATAACTGAGTGTACCGAATATTATTTTGGTATCGATGACGACTGGGAATATTTAACCGACCGCGAGTGGAAGAATATCTACAAGGGAGTATACTCTTATGTAGAAAACAATGTTTCGGACATACAATGGTTTTATTACGACGAAGATAGTGAACAATGGGAATTAGAATACATTATGAAGTACAATAGCAACGCCTGCTTAACCGAGATACAAATAGGTTATAACCAAAATTTTTACTACGAATACGAAGAAGGTATAGGTAACGAAGATGAACTAGGTTTTATCATAGACACCGAATATATATTCTTTAGGTATATTATTGGTGGATTTTAATATATAGCCTCAAATTCCCTATGGTTCTTTATGTTTTTGATGCCAAATTTCTAACCTGGTCAGATGCCATGGTTCATGAATGTATGGATTACCGAAACGAAGCCTTTTCTGTATTAATAGACAACAAGATATTACGGTTCTGGCATAAAAAGCTCAAATAATCTACGCTCACACTTCTGGGAATATGATTAAACCAATAAATATAACAACATAATACCAACTCTATTAAAAGCAAATGGCCTTTTGGGGCAATACTCATACTTTTTATATTTCCCCAATTATATTCACAACTAACAACAGCAAGTTCAGGAGGTGAATGTACTGGAAACAACGGATGTTTGAGTCATACCATAGGTAAAAGTTTAACCAATGCAGATTATAGGTTTTCTGCCGGAGTGCAACAAGCATACGAAATACTGCTAATTACAAACATAAGTACTCCAACAAATGAACCAAACGTTAAACTATATCCTAATCCGGCAACAGAATATATCACCATTGAAACACCTACAGAATAATCATCTACCTAGAAATATGAAGTATATGATATGAATGGAAAGTTATATTAGAAAAGCAAGTTGAAGCTCATAAATCGACTATTTCAATGCAAAACCTACCTGCGAGTAATTATATCATCAGAATTATAAAAGATGACAAAGTACTAAAAGCTTATAAAATTCTAAAAAAATAACTATGAAACAATTTGCATTTTTGCTATCATTTATTTTAATAGCACCTATATTGTATTCTGAGGCTCCTCAAAAAATCAACTATCAGGCTATAATAAGAGATTCAGATGGCCATTTAATGCAAAATCAAGAAATTGGAATTGAAATTAGTATTATCGAAAACTCCGAAGATGGCTCTATTATTTATACCGAAACACAAACCGTGACCTCAAATTCAAATGTTTTAATCAACTTATATATAGTAAACGGTAGTTCTACTGATTAGCTTATAGCTGTACCATGGGGTAAAACCAATTACTTTGTTAAAACTAAAATTGAAATTAACGGTAGTACAAATTATACTATTGAAGGGACGTGTGAATTAAACAGTGTTCCATATTCATTATAGCACAAAATAGTTTTTCTTCTCAAAGCATTAACGCATATTATGAGGATAGCATTAAGGGGGCATTTGTTAGTCTTAAAGATGGTTCTCCCTTACTTGGTTTTCAATCAAACACAGAAGAAAACAATCTTTTATTATCAGAAAAAAAACTAATGTCCCTTGATGCAGACAATGCCATAAAAACAAATATAACTGACGAGAGCATTACTTTTTGGAATACAAACTCTTACCTTTCTTTTGGATACTTTGACGTTAACCCGGCGTTAATAATGTACGACAATAGCAACTGTCAATTACTGCTAAGCAATAGTAATACCGGTGGTATATTTAGCATTTATTAAAATACAGGTTCGCTTACCGCCCATTTAACAAATTCTAACGAAGGAGATTAAGCCTTTGGTGTCATAGAACTGTTAGCCCCCAACACATACCAAAATGCAAATATTGATTCGCTAGTCACTAATATGAATGGTGGTCTGGTTACAGTTAAAGACGAAAGCGGTGCATCATAAGCCGGAATGGGCGTTGATTCAGATAGCCAGGGATATTTGTTTGCCGAAGTGTAAAACTTTTAGATAACCGACCCAAACAATAATTAGCAAACTATAAACTATGCCTCTTTAGAAAGTCCTGAAGTTGCCGCATATTACAGAGGTTCTGCAAATTTAACCGGTGGCAAATGTACCCGAACATTTTACAAGTGTTAGTAGCAATAAAAATTTAACAGTATTAGTTACTCCTTTATCAGCGGCTTCAAAAGGGTTAGCTGTAATAGGTAAGTCGAATACTACAATAGAAGCAATAGAATAAATGAACGGATCAGGATCATACCAATTTGATTATGAGATTAAGGCTATCAGGAAAGGGTATGAAGATTACAAGGTAATAAAACAGCACTTGACGAAACGAATTAATACGGCTCGTTTTCCATAATAATTTTTGTATATACAAAAACCACCGAAATATCCAGTGGCTTTTGTTTTGATTATCAAACTGGGTTAATAAAGATACTTAATACTACATTTCGTTAGATGTCTCAAGTCGCGTTATACGTGACCTAACGTTGGTATTGAACTCTTTGATAACAGTATTTATTTCGTCAATAAGAAGCTGTAAACCATCTTTTGGCGAAACCACTTGAAGCGCTTCGATAAAAGTAAACAACGATACGTACGAAAGCCGTAGAGCTTTTGTGGCATCTTCGCTACTAACCTTGGTTTGGCTGGCTTTAGCCTGTGTTCGTACTTCAAGTGCTTGCTCAAAATTAGTTTGTGCCGTTTTAAGATCGGCCACCCAGTTTGCGGCCTCAATAGTAATAGCAGCCTCTACCAACTCCGGCATGTTCTCTAAATCGTTCATCAAATTGAGGGTTTGTGCACTTTGCTTATTGTAGCTGGCCGTGTTCATAGCCCAACCATAATGGCGAACCCGGGCAATCAACAAATCAGCAGCTTCTTGCCACGATGGTCTGATACATTTTTGACAAGCCTGCAAGTAGTGCTTGAAAGCAATAAAGGAGTTGTCCCGCTCTGCATCGGCCTCAACCACATCTGTTGTCAACTCAGTAGAAACTGCCTTAGTGAGGGCTTCTTTCATTTGACTATGCGCTGTGCTTACAGAAGCAAAAGGAGCTATTAAAGAAAGATCTTCGAGGTTATAACGCTCTGAGATTTGCAATACCCGATCGCTGAAAGAAAGGTATTCTCGAGTATGGAACTTGTAAAACATTGGGGATTCAATCATAATTCATAAGATTTAAGTTTGATAACCAGTTCTAATTTAACAAATTAATATATCTATTCAAAACCTATGGGAAATTTAAATATCTTTATATAAGCAAGAACGCGACAATTCAAAAACAGGAAACCGTAAGAAAAAAATAACAAGGTGTTAAATTTAAACGATAGTCAACACCTATTGTCTATATCCATTTAAAGTCAAAAGAACTTCTGAAAAGCTACAGCCAAAGTATTTTGAATAAAAATTACTTGTTCCGGGTATCCGGCTGTGTTTTTTTGAACGAAAAGTAATTACAAGGTCGCGTCCCAATATCGCAGCGAATCCTCAACATCAATACAATATGATTCACCTCAATTACAACGGATACCCTGCACAGGTACTTAAATTTCAAAATGATTTGATTGAACCTTAAGCGCAACTGTTGGAGTTTCAAAACAGTTATGGAGAAGTATAAGGGAGACATCTTTACTTTCAATTCGAAAAATTCCGTTCGGCTATACATTTTAACCGTTCAGTGATGAATTACAACCACTGACCTGCCATATCAGAACTACCCTCTTGAAACAAGAAAAATAATGGCGTTACTTGTATCTCAAAAATTAAACCTACTAAAAATGAAACCATTTATACTTGTTTATTTTTTATTATTGAGCTGTACAATTACAGCCCAAGACTGGAACGAGATACAAAAAACATTACCAATACCTTACCAAAAAAACGAAGGGGATCATTATGGGAGCTCAGTTGATTTAGACGGTGACTATGCTGTCATTGGGGCAGCAGAATATTCTGATAAAATCGGATGTGCATACGTTCTTCATTTTAATGGTACAGGTTGGGATAAAATTGCACAGCTTACTTCGTCGGATGGTGAATATTTAGACTATTTTGGATGTTCAGTTAGTATTTCTGAAGATATAATCGTGGTAGGTGCAGAGAATAACGAAAACGATGGTGCAGCCTATGTTTATGAGAAACCAGAAACAGGATGGTCAAGTATGACTGAAACAGCTAAACTCCTCCCCTCAGGTTCGAGTGATAAATTCGGCTGCGCTATTGACATATATCAGGACGAGATTATTATTGGGGCTTGGTTAGAAACTAGTTATAGTGGTGCAGCCTATATTTTTGTTAAGCCAACAACCGGTTGGTTAGATATGAACGAGACAAGTAGACTTACAGTTTCGGATAGACATGTTTATGATAGATTTGGATGCTCTGTAAGTTTATATAATGGAACTGCTGTAATAGGTGCTTATGGTAAAGATGATTTTGGAGCCGCTTATATATTTGAAAAACCTGAATCTGGTTGGTCAAATATGAACGAAACAGCTAAACTTAACGCTTCAGATATAGCTGAAAGCGATGATTTTGGATTTTCGGTAAACATAAATAATGATGTTGCAATAATCGGCTCAAGAGACAATGATGATAATTGTGGTGCAGTTTATCTATTTGAAAAACCAATAGGTGGGTGGGAAAACATGGAGGAATCTGTAAAACTCGCCCCTTCTACACGAACTACCTGCCACTTTGGTTGGTCAGTATATGCAGATGATGATGCTATAATTATAGGAACCACAGATAACACAGGAGATAGTCAGGCTTATATTTTTGAAAAACCAGAAAGCGGATGGACAAATATGACTGAAACTACAAAAGTCAAGATCTCGGGAGAAAATGAATCAGATATTTTTAGAAGTACAGTATGTATATCAGATGACCATGCAATAGTAACTAGTGAATATTCCAATAAACTAGGCTATAATAGTGGCGCAGCTTATTTCTTTAACAAAACTTCTACAGATTGGACTTCTATCAGTGAAATAGAAGTAACACCTTCAACTCCATATTTTAATAATGAATATGATAATTATGGCACTTCGGTTTGTATAAATGAAAACTATGCTGTTATTGGAGCTCCTGGATATTCCAATGGCAAAGGATGTGCATACGTAATGTATAACAACAATAATGAATGGAAAACAATAGCAACACTTACTGCTTCTGATGGAGTTGCAGATGATGAATTAGGCATTTCCGTTAGTATTTCCAACGATATTATTTGTGTGGCAGCTTATGATGATGACCGAATGGGAGCAGTATATATTTTTGAAAAAACTGAAGCAGGTTGGACAGACATGACGGAAACAGATAAGCTAGTAGCTTGGGAAAGGTTGAGTTATGAATATTTTGGCATGTCATTAGACATTTGTGGAAATAACATTATCATTGGTGCTGATGAATCAATATATATGTTTGAAAAAACATCTTATGGATGGGAAAAGAGGGTAAAAAGATATACCAGCACAGAAAATAATTTTGGACATTCAGTTGCTTTATCCGAGAATTATTCTGCCATCAGTCAACGAGTAAGGAATGATAAAGATAATTTGTTTGGAGGCAGAGTATATGTTTATGAAAAAACAGGTGCAGACTGGGGAGATAGTGAATGGATTGCTACTTTATATCCTTCTAATAATGATGATTGTTTTAATTTTGGTTGTTCTCTCAAAATAAATGAAGATAATATTATTGTAGGAGCTTCCGGCAGTAGTAATGAAGCAGTTTATATTTATGAAAAACCGGAAACAGGTTGGCAAAACAAATCAGAAACTGCCTGCCTAACAGCTTCTGACGGTGACAAATATGATTATTTTGGAAGTTCAATCAGTATTTCAAATGAAAATGTAATAGTTGGTGCATATGGTGATGACGATAATGATAAATTTGGAGGTGCTGCTTATATTTATAATAAGCCCTCAACTGGCTGGACAGATATGACTGAAACTACCAAACTTATAACATCAGATGGTGGCGCTAATGATCGTTTTGGCAAATCGGTATTTATCTATGGTAATAATGCAATTATAGGAGCTATTTATGATGATGAGAATGGACTTAAAAGTGGTTCTGCTTATATCTATAACATTGAAGATGCCACAAATGTAACGGATCTAAATACACAATTACCGATTTACTACCCCAACCCAACATGCGACATTGTCAATCTGGAATTATCAAACCAAGATACAAAACCTGAAAAAGTATATGTTACCAATACTACTGGACGTAAAATAATTAGCAAGAATGTTAATGGCTTAGATGAACTTGAAATTGACCTATCTGGATATGAAAGTGGAATATACCTTATTGAGCTACTATATTCTAATCATTCAGAAGTATATAAAGTCATAAAAAAGTAAAATTTTGAATATCTTAGGATATAGGACACTTTTAATATCTCAAAAAGCCATCCGAATTAGATGGCTTTTTTGAGATTATTTGTATTAGCAATAATAAAATTGCTGTTACATTTTTACTTTATTTTGAGAATTTGACTTTTTTGAATTCGTATTCTTCGAACTTTTATTAGCTGACTGCCTACTTCTATTATTTCTGTTACCCGATGAATGATTATTCCTCCTAAACGGTTTCTTGGCTGGTTTTGCCTCTTCCACCGGTGGTTCTCCCGGTTCAAAACCTTCGATGATTTCGAGTGGGATAGAATGGTCTAACAATTTTTCGATGCTTTTTAAATAATCCAGCTCTTCATGTCCTACCAACGAAACCGCTTCACCATTGGCCCCTGCCCTGCCCGTACGACCTATTCTGTGCACATAATCTTCGGGGACATTAGGCAATTCAAAATTAACCACATGGGGCAACAAAGGTATATCCAATCCTCTGGCGGCCACATCGGTGGCTACCAGGGCTCTTACCGTTCCTTTTTTGAAGGCATCCAAGGCTTTAACCCTGGCATTCTGGCTTTTATCGCCGTGAATCTCTGCAGACAACACCCCTCTTTTATTTAACTTTTTACCCAGTCTGTTGGCGCCACTTTTTGTCCTGGTAAAAATTAGTACCTGTTTCCAATCCCCATCTTGAATCAACCTGACCAGGACCGCTGTTTTATCCACTTTAGCCACATGAAACGCTTTTTGAATAATCTTTTCTACAGTTGTATTTTCAGGAGCAGCTTTTACGGTAACCGGATGGCTTAAAAATCGGTCGGCCAGTTTTCGAATTTCTTTAGAAAAAGTAGCCGAGAACAACAGGTTTTGTCTCCTCTCCGGCATTAGGCTAAGTATTTTATTCACATCGCGGGCAAAACCCATATCCAACATTCTGTCGGCCTCATCCAACACAAAAATTTCAATTTTCGCTAAAGATATCACCCTTTGTGTTTGCAAATCAAGCAATCTGCCGGGCGTAGCCACCAATATATCTACCCCGTTTCTGAGCTTGGCTATTTGCGGTTTGATGTTAACCCCGCCGAATACAACGGCAGATCTTAAGTTTAAAAACTCGCTATATTCTTTTACGTTCTCGAATACCTGGGCAGCCAACTCTCTCGTTGGAGTTAATACAAGAGCGCGTATCGGTCTTCGCCTTAAAGGAGGCTCTTGTGATAAAATTTGCAACATAGGTAAGGTAAAACCGGCGGTTTTCCCGGTTCCTGTCTGCGCGGAAGCCAGCACATCTCTTCCTTCCAAAATAGGGGGAATGGCTTTTTCCTGAATTACTGAAGGTTCCGTATAATTTTTCTTTTCAACTGCCTTTAATAAAGCAGGAGTTAATCCTAATGATTTAAATGTCATATATATTATTTAGTATCTGTTAAAATATCGACGTAAAATCGGGTTCAAAAGTTGAATGAGTTATGGCTAATAATTTATCGACAACTATATTATTCCATTAGCCCTGTGCTTTATTACAGGGAGAAAACATACCCCACACCCCATTGAAAGGCGGTGCTAATGAATAAGCCACATTATCAATCCATTGTACTCAAATTGTAATACTTAACTTTACGCTTGCTATTTTTTGTCTTTAATAAGAAGGTGTCAAAGACAAGGCTTTCGATTTTTGAGCTAAGAAGTCCGTGATGTAAATAAGACTGTTTCAAAAATGAGAATAACCTGCCTACGGTAAGGCAGGCGAAGTATTTGGTATTTTCTTGCAAAGACCATCTAGAAAGACACTCCCTTATTAATGGCTGTCTTCTGAAAATGCGCACAAATATAAGCTAACATTTCCATTAATTGCCTATGAATATAAAAAAATAACTGATTGCCGAGGAATACGGCACCATTTAACCCGGATTATTCATCACTTTCAGAAAGATGTATGCAAATACCGGTTTCCCTGCATCGGCTAAGCGCCTGCACGAAAGCTTCGAGTGCAAACCCACGGTTTGTGGCAGGCGAATCCCGACAAAGTTGAGTCTATTTTTGTTTAGCAAATTTGGTTGCAAACCTTATTCGCCGTCAGAAGCAGAGATTATTATCACGAATTTCAGGGGTTAAATCCGCTACTTATTTCGTATCGTGAGATCCATATTACCAATAAACACCACCATCCGAATTCCACAATTGTTTTTTCGTTCACAATCTGGAAATTGGTTATAGTTGCCTTTTGCAATTTCCATAGCATTAAAAACCAATACCATACTGTCTAACACATCGTCATCGACGACATCTTTTTTAAAGAACTGATTTCTAAAAACATGAAAGTGCTTTTCAATATTCGGGTATAAAGTTTTTAATAGCACTAACCGTTCCCGTACCCCTTCTACTGTTTTCTTTTTATAGCTTAAAGCTGCTCCTTTCAAATTTTTGAAACAAAGTTCGGGATGGCTTTCATGCAGTTTTTCCTTTAATATTGGGTGTTCATCTAAAAACATATCCAGCTCTTTTATTTTGGGCACGATATTCCAGGCTTGAATGGAGATTCCTTTACCCTGAATCTCTCTATTCAAAGCATTAGCTTCCGGATAGCTTCCTGCGTAAACTGCCTGGCGGCATGGCACATTAAAAACCGAAGAACTAAAAGGGTGACCTAATTCTTTTCTGGCTAAGGCATCACAAACGCGCTCCTCGCCTTTTTCAGAAACAATTCCCATCGGCATATCAATGGAAACCGCCTCTGATTGCCGCAACAAATCAATACCATCGGTAAGATTCCTGAACAGTTTAATATTCAGCTCCCTGTTATCATCCAATACAGAAAAAAGCCAGCCACCCCTGCAACCATCAATACCTATGTACCAACCTGAATCCATTATATTTTTGTGCCGATAAAAAAACCATAACTGTAATAATCCCTGTACTTAACGTACATCTCCATCTCTTCCATATGCTCCTTTACAGTGGCTTTCGCCTCATCGGAATTGTTGTGACGTTGAAGAAAATCCGGAATCTGTTTTAGCGAAGGCTCATAGTAGTTGTTTACCCAGCATTCTTGGGGAAGAACAAAAGCGCCAAGTGGAGCAAAGCCACATTCTTCCACCACTTGAATTTTATTACTGAAAGAATCCATCCCGGAATAGGCCTTATTCCAGAAATCGCATAGTTTCTTTGGCCGATTGGGCCTGATCCAGCATATCTCGGAAACTGCCATAAATCCACCCTTTTTCAAAAACTTACGCCACTGCTGCAGTCCATTCTTAAACCCCATATTATAAATGGCCCCTTCCGACCAAATCATATCCAGACTTTCCTTTTTAAACGATAAGTTCTCCATTGACTCGCATACGGTCTTAATCCTATTTGAGAGTCCAAGTTCTTTGGATATATAATTTAGTTTATCCAGAAACCGGGGAAATAGATCAACAGCTGCAATTTGGGAATTGGTATTTTTTGCCAAGTCAATGGTCTGCTGTCCTGAACCACAACCAATATCGGCTATCTTAATCTTTTCTTTGTCGTTTTTGGGGATAAACGACAAAGCTTTCAAAGTGGCCTCTTTGCTGCCGGGACCTTGTCTATAATTGTTCAGGTGAAAATCAACCAGTAATTCTAAATAATCCATATCACATATCAGCTAACATATTATTATTGAAGCCATTCCCTCTGCAAGAAAACCTTGTGTATATTATGCCCCTGTCCGCCAAATGGTCTGTGTTCTTTTTTTCCCCCATCCCTCCAACTCCCGTGGAGCACTTCCCCCAGCCTTTGGTATAAGGGAAGAACCTAAACCATATTTTACTGAAAACTGATTGCCGAAAACCGACTAGCAATTACGTGCTTCTTTTTCCTGTGGTAATAGACAGTGATAAATCATGTAATTCACCGGTACGTCAATTCCATGCTTTTGAGCCAGTTTTACTACACTTCCGTTTTGATAATCCAATTCCGAAGGGCGACCTGCCCAAATATCGCGTGCCATCGATGAATTGGCCGTGGGCGCAAAAGACATGGTAGCCTTTAAGGTTTTTTCTTTGACTTCTTCGGGCAGTTTGATCCCCTCGGCAATCGCTACAGCATACATTTCATCTATCATTTTCTCCATCAACCCTTTGAGTTCCGGCGTATTGCACAAAACACCATAATTGGCTCTTGTCAATGCCCCAAGTCCGCCCAAACAGATCAATAAGAATTTTTTCCAGGTATCTCCCTGTATATATTCCGATAATTTGTTTTTTATTCCGGCCGCATCAAATACTTTTTTAATAAGCCGAGCCCTGTCAGACAAGGAATTGTCCAGCTCTCCAAAAATCAAATAAGGTTCGGCGCTCATATGCTCAATAACACCGGGTTCTTTTATCTTACTGAAAATATTACACAGTCCGGCCATTACATTTTGCGTGGGTAACGACTCAGATAATTCTTTGGCTGCCATCACCCCATTCTGCAAAGGAATCACCACGGTATCATCAGAGATAACTTCTTTCAACTGTTCGGCCACCTCTTTCACCTGCCAAGCTTTTGTGCCGATCAAAACCAATTTTGGCGTATGTAACTTTAATGGAGTATCTACTACATGTGCATGCTCAACCAGATAATCGCCATTCGGACTTAATAGTTGAAGGCCTTTCCCGCCCATGGTTTTGCCATGCTTCCCTCGGGCTACAAAAGTTACCTTGTTTCCGGCCTGAGCCAATCGGGCACCAAAGTATCCGCCCACACCGCCAGCACCTATAATTGCTATGTTCATTGTATTGGTTTATTAGTCATTGGTCTATGGCTATTAGTAATGAATTAACTACTGACTAATGTCAAATGACCATTGACTGAGATTTATTGCCTAAATGCAGGTGAAGTTAACACATTTGATTGAATGATATTCTTGGGTAAATATTCTTTTTTATTGGCACGTACCGGACAAATGTCAATTCCCCCTCTGCGTGTATAAAGACAAGACACCATCAGAGCTTCCGGCTCAAATTTGTCCATCAACCGTTTATAAAGCATCTCACAGATTTCTTCATGAAAATGATTCTCGTCTCTTATGGAAACCAAATATTTCAACAAGGACATTAAATCTACACGGTGCTTGCTTTTAATGTGGATAAAAGCACTGCCCCAATCCGGCTGATGGGTTATTTTACAATTACTTCGCAAGAGGTTGGAGGATACTTTTAATTCATGTGTTTCACTTGTTGGCGCAGAAACCAAAAGTCTTGCATCTTCCTTAAATCTGTCAAACGTTGCATTATCCGCTCCAGGCAATTCTTCCAATAGGCTAAACTCTCCAAAATCAGATATACCTTCATTATACCTATGATGAAACGAGGCTTCTACCTCCGTTTTCAAAAGCGAAGACAAGTCTTTTTTAACCGTTTCCAGAACCATCGCAATTCCCTCTTCCTTATTTCCGCCATATTTACCCATATTGAAGGAGTTCAGATAAAGTTTGAGCGATTTGCTCTCAACCAGAAATTCACTCTCGCATGCATAAACAATTTTAAGAACACCTGTCACCGGCAACCCCTTTTCGGTTAAAAAACCCAATTCGTAGGCATGCCAGGCATCTACTCCTACAAATGGTAGGTGGCTATCACTAATTTGATATTGTTCTCGATTTAGTTTACGAGGCACCGCCACCAATATTTCAGGGGCATATTCCCTGGGATGGTTAATTTGTTTGCCAAGTACTTTTCCTTCCATATTATTGGTCATAGGCAATAGCGATTAGTCAATAGTAACCTTTAAAAATTCCGAATAAACATTTAATTTCCGAACCTCGATGGGCGTTGCAAACGATTTTCACCTTTGGCCTTTATCAGGTTTTAACTTGAATGACCAGTGACAAATGACCGGTGGCTTTAGTACCTGTAACAAATTCTGATCACCGATCACCAATTACTGTTTACCAGTTCTGCCTACTGATCACACTCCTATCTTACTTCCAAAAATATCGATGTGAATCCGAGGCGTATATTTCCAGCCGTTCTGTATGCACTGGTGAAGAACAATCGGGTTGGACTTAGCTATCTGTTCTGTCTTCGCGCCCAGTGGCATCAACATGATATCCTCTTGATTATATGCCACCAACTCATCCAGATAGTCCCGTTTAATTTCTTTTGCATCATCGATTCTACCCACTACAAACTTTAGCTGCAAATCCTTTTCGGTTGAATTGGCAAAATAGATATAACTTTGCAATACATCTACATTAAGACGAACCTCGTGATGGTATCTGGATGCTCCTGACTCCTCTTCTCCGTACGAATGCAGTTTTTCTTTAGATGGAACCGAGTTACTTAATTTTGGAGAAATACTGAACAAATCAACATATTTAGCCACATCTTTATCAAAGATAGTCCCATTGGTTTCCAAGGTGATGTGTAAGTGCAGTTTTTCTTTGATCACTCGACAAAGTGCAGCTACACCTTTTTTTTGCAACATGGGTTCACCACCTGTAATAACCACATGTTTCATCTCACCAATATTCTGCTTTATGGTTTCAATCACCGCTTCTATGCTCCACGCTTTTTTATCGTCAGGATGGAACGAAGCGTACGAAGTATCGCACTTACAAAAACTACCATCCTCCATTTGCCAGATACAACGTAGGTTACAGCTGGCCAAACGAACAAACAAAGACGGTGTACCGGCCAGTTTTCCTTCTCCCTGGATCGTACCCGAGATAGCTAAACCTGTGTTTGGCAACTCATGAACAGCCTTTCCTTCGGCGTCTTTCGTTATGGGAAACACACCCTCTCCCACCAAAACCAGTTTGGCATTATTTATATCTGCATCTATGCCTCTGTTAACTTTCTCTTGTACTATCATCGCTATTCCCTCTGTAATATTTTTCAATTCTTTCTTCTCTGTCTGCCGTATACCTTATCTTAGTGCCGCATCTTCATACCCTGCTTCCTCAAACGCCTTTGCCCTTAACAGACAGCTATCGCAGGTTCCGCAAGGTTTTTCTCCGCCTCTGTAACACGACCAGGTCAAGCCAAAGTCCACGCCCAGCTCCATCCCCAACTTTATCTCTTCTGCCTTGGTTTTATTGACAAAAGGAGCATGTATTGTAATGGGCTTTCCTTCTTCGGCCCCCATCACTGTCCCTTTATTGATGGCTATTTCCATGGCATCGATAAACTCCTGACGGCAATCCACATAACCCGAATAATCTACCTGGCTTACACCAATATAAATATTTTGTGCATCAATGCTCTCCGCATAAGATGCTGCAATGGATAAGAACACCATATTTCGCGCAGGAACGTAGGTCACCGGAATATCTGTACGGGTTACATCCCCATCTTCCACTTCTATATTTTTATCGGTCAGCGAAGAACCTCCAAAATCACCCAAGTTTAAAGTCACAATTTTATGTGCCGCCACACCAGCCTTTTCGGCAATAGCCTTGGCATGGTTCAATTCCGTTTCGTGACGTTGGCCATAATCAAACGAAAGGGCATGAACCTCGTCATAACCTATACTCTTGGCCAAATATAATGCTACAGCAGAATCCATTCCGCCCGATAATAATACTACAGCTTTGTTCATCTTAAAATAAGTATTCCCGAAGATTATAAAATTGAAGGCATCGGGATTTCCCTTCGGTCATTAAGACTTAATACCAAGACAAACCATCTAAAATATAAACGAAAGATATGCGCACAGGAATGTGCAAAAGAAAATATTCTTTATCATACCCTGGTTTTGTTTACAGACAGGATGGCGTAAACGAACTGTCTTGAAAATCCATGCAAAGATATACAAAAACTTAATTGCTTCCTATTCCGTATACTTTAAAAACATTTCTGTAGTTTAGTATTCAGACTGATGATGATATTCGTGCAGAAAACCAACTCTATGAACAACTACTACCATATATTAGGGGTTACACCAGATGCCACGTTGGAGCAGATAAAAAAAGCTTACCGGTCAAAGGCTAAATTATATCATCCGGATATCAATAAGGCCAGTGATGCCAACGAACGTTTCATTTTAATTAACGAAGCCTACGAATATCTTATTAATATTACCGGCAACAGTGTTAACCGAATTAAAAGAGCCAAAGAGAAAGCAGAAAAACAAGCCGCCTATCAACAACAGTGGGAACAACAAGAAAGAGAGAAAGCCAGGGAACGTGCGCAGGAAAGGGCTCGTATGAAATATGAGGCCTTCCTAAAATCGGACGTATACAAAGCAACAGAAGCCATTAATGTGATATTTGATATTTTAATTACCGGAGTTATTATACTTTTTGTCATTGTCCTGCCTTTCCTAACCATTAGAGAGTACGGGACTAAAGCGATTATATTGAGTATCTTAATCCTGTTGCCTTCATCCCCGCTATGGTTTCGTTTCATTGTACGCAGGGTCAACAGTGTGGACGTACGGCATATGCTGGTAAAGACCAGACCCACCATCCGGTCGAAGGTAAGAAATATTTTCCTTGGATTCCTTGTCAATATCATGGTTTTTAATGTGATAGTTTTAAACACACTCATTGAAACCCATATGATCTTTATAATATATGGGGTGGCGATAGTTTTAGGAATTTCGATTGCCAGGATAATAAAAAGCTGGTACTATAAATATTTGGTACGCTTCGATTTTGCTCCCGGTATAGTAAGCTTGTTTTTTGTGCTTAATTTCTATTTTTCCTCCAACCCGCGGATCGAAACATACGAGTACAGCCTGGATTTTAATTCTTCACCTTTATACACAACTATAGAACTGGAAAACAATGCCTACATGGAATTTGCCAACATCCGATCATTCTTTTTCAAAGAAAAGTTAATAGGCAACAATGGCATTACCTATAAATTTGAAGAAGGCTTGTTCGGGATAAGGGTTGCCAGATCAATCGAAACACACCGGATTTATTCTCAATAACTTCTTAAATCCCGATTCTTATGAGTCCAATTCAACATTTATTCTTTAATTTTATGGATATGATTTATCATAACTAAAACCCATGAAACGATCATCCACCTTATAAATCATAAAGTATGCAAGGGAGAATAGCCTTCCGCAATACTGCCGAACGACCTGTCCTCAAGAATTTCGGGAGGCATTCCCGTACTTGATTCGGAATTATAAACATCCATGAAAGTTCCTGTCCGGCAACTACCTGGTTTGACACATTTTCTATAGACAAAAATTTTAAATAGATAAAAAATGTACTTATCTTCCAATGCCATCCGGACAAAGACAGTATGTTTGGAATAAAACCCGTCAAGATCGTGGAGTTCGCCATGGTCAGAGCTTCCTGTCTCGAACAAAGAGACAGGTGGATTGCAAAGGTAGTAAAACTTGGTTCACTGGTTAATTAAACACACATACAATCATGAAGTATACTATATTATTATTAATAATGATATGCCTTTGGGCATGCAGTGCCCCATTCGGAAAAAAAACTAAAATTATTCATGTGGAATCGTTCTCCTCAAAATATGTACCTGCCAGGAATATCGATATATGGATTCCGGCATCATATTCTGCAGATACAAAATACAATGTATTATACATGCACGATGGACAAATGCTTTTTGACAGCACAAACAGCTGGAACAAACAAGCATGGATGGTTGGCGAAACAATGGACAGGTTAATAAATGAAAAAATAATACGGCCTACAATTGTCGTAGCCATATGGAATATTAATGAGCTCAGGACCATAGAGTACTTTCCGAACAAAGCGTATCAACTCCTATCGGATAGCATTAAAAATAATTTAGGTAAGAACCGATTAAAGAAGTCACCTGAATCAGATAATTATTTAAGGTTTATCACGCAGGAACTAAAACCCTATATCGATGACACCTACAGTACCTATGGGGATATGCAGCATACTTTTATTGCCGGTTCAAGTATGGGCGGTTTAATTTCGATGTATGCCATTTGCGAGTATCCTGAAATATTTGGCGGTGCGGCTTGCCTGTCGACACATTGGCCGGGAACATTCGAAAGCAACATGGAGATTCCTGCTGCATTTAGGGATTATCTGGAAAATAACCTACCCTCGGCCGATAATCATAAAATTTACTTCGACTATGGGACAGAAACTCTGGACAGCCTTTATAAACCTTATCAGATGATGGTAGATACCGTTATGATGAAAAAAGGCTTCACCCCGGACAACTGGATAACAAAAGTGTTTGCCGGAGATGCGCATGACGAAAGAAGTTGGGCCAAAAGATTACATATTCCATTAGAATTCCTGTTGAAATAAAATACGTAATAATGAAACAACTGTTTCTAATATTCGTATGAATTGTTCATGGAGTCTGGCAACCATTCAAACGGGGTGAATCCGAAAAACCTTAAGAGTAGGAAAATAAATAAACTAATTTAATCTATTATGGAAATGAGTGATTCTTCAGGAATGTATGCCGCTTTTGGTGCTCTTGGCATAGTGTACATGGCAATAATTATTTTATTAATCGCAGCATTATGGAAAGTTTTTACTAAAGCTGAAAAACCAGGTTGGGCTGCAATCATTCCAATTTATAATACAATTGTAATGCTGGAAATTGTAAAAAAACCAATTTGGTGGATTATTTTACTGATAATACCTATTGTTAACATAGTATTCGGAATTATTGTTATCAATCAACTATCAAAAAGTTTTGGAAAAGGTGCAGGTTACACACTTGGTTTAATATTCCTTCCATTTATATTTTATCCTGTGTTAGGGTTTGGAGATGCCAAGTATCAAGGTTAGGCAACTATAATAAAACATCAAAGCCGGGCTTTCGAGTCCGGCTTTGATGTTTTAAACTTTTAACTTTCAACTAGGTACTATTTACTTTCCACCCACTTGCGTGCATTAATAAACGCTTCTATCCATGGAGAAACCTCATCCTTCTTTCTGTTTTCAGGATAGTGGGCCCATTGCCAAGGGAAGATGGCCCTTTCCAGATGGGGCATCATCGCCAAATGACGACCATCGTTGGAACAGATAGCAGCAGCACTGAAATCACTTCCATTAGGATTAGCAGGATACGCTTCGTAAGAATATTTACCTGGAATATTGTATTGGTCTTCGGCATATGGCATGCTGAACTTACCTTCTCCGTGTGCAACCCACACTCCAAGTCTATTTCCTGCCAGCGATTTTAACATAACCGAGTTGTTCTCGGCAATATTCATGTTTACAAAATTAGACTCGAACTTATGAGATTCATTGTGGAGCATTTTAGGCTTTTCTTCATGATCCGGATAAACCAAACCAAGCTCAACCATTAACTGGCATCCATTACAAACGCCCAAACTCAATGTATCATTGCGCTGATAGAAAGCATCCAATGCAGCTTTTGCTTTTTCGTTATACAGGAAAGCACCGGCCCATCCTTTGGCAGAACCCAATACATCTGAATTAGAAAATCCACCAACAAATACAATGAAGTTCACATCTTCCAATGTCTCTCTTCCTGTGATAAGATCGGTCATATGAACATCTTTCACATCGAAACCTGCCAGATACATAGCGTAAGCCATCTCTCGATCGCCGTTCACCCCTTTTTCCCGAATAATGGCAGCTTTAATTCCTGATTTCTTGTTACGGTTTAAAGCCAGTCCGTAATCTGCCAGCCTGCCATTAAAGTCCATATTAAATTTGTACTCCAATGGTTGCTTTTTATAATTATCGAAGCGCTCTTTGGCCAACTTATCTCCACTTTGTTTTCGGTCCAACAAGTAGGAAGTCTTGTACCAGGTATCACGCATTTCGTTAATATCGAATTTGAGTTCTTTACCAGACTTATTAATCTTTAGGAATCTCTCCTCCATTGGCGAACCGATAACCAGGTAACCTAATTCTTTTTCATCAAGCATTGACGTTACTTGGGCAACCTCTTTCACCTGGATCAATACACCCGGATTTTCAGCAAATAGAATTTTCACCAAGTCAGTTTCTTCGATGCCAGACAGATCAACATCGATACCAAAACTGTTGTTGGCAAAACACATTTCCAACAAGGCAGTAACCATTCCTCCTGCGGAAATATCATGACCGGCTAAAATTAATCCTTCATTAACCAAGGCCTGTATAGTATTTATTCCCAATTTAAAATAATCGGTATCAACAACAGTAGGTGCTTCTGCCCCCAGTTTGTTCACCACCTGCGCAAAAGAGCTACCTCCCAGTTTGTGACTATCAAAAGAAAAATCGATATAAATTAAAGAAGAGTCGGTATCCTTCACCAAAACCGGTTCCACAATCTTTTTTACATCACTCACCTCAGCAGCAGCCGAAATTATTACCGTACCCGGAGAGTAAACGACCTCACCATCTTTGTATTTTTGTGTCATGGAAAGCGAATCCTTGCCGGTTGGGATATTGATACCCAAATCAGTGGCAAAATCACTAACCGCCTCAACCGCTTTATACAAACGAGCATCTTCACCTTTGTTTTTACAGGGCCACATCCAGTTGGCACTTAACGAAACCCCTTTGATACCATGTGTAAACGGCGCCCACACCAAGTTAGTTAATGATTCAGCTATGGCAATTTTGGAACCGGCAGCCGGGTCAATCATAGCAACTGCCGGGGCATGTCCTACTGAAGTTGCCATACCTGCAGTCCCGGTATAATCGATGGCAGTTGCCCCCAGGTTATTCAACGGAATCTGCACTTCACCTGCACATTGCTGTTTGGCTACTTTCCCGGTAACTGAGCGGTCTACCTTGTTGGTTAACCAGTCCTTACTTGCTACCGCCTCTAACTGTAACACATTTTTTAAGTATTCTTCAATTCTGGAGTCATCGTATGCTACCGGTTCGAATGTCTCTTCCACGGTAACATCTTTCATTATAGTTTTAGGTGGATTCCCGAACATATCGGACAACTGCCAGTTGATAGGTGTATTTCCTTTGTTATCTTTAAAAACAAAACTCATATCTCCAGTGGTTTCACCCACCACGTACATTGGCGAACGCTCACGGTCGGCCACTTTCTTCAACCGGTCGATATCTTTTTCATGTATTACAAGTCCCATTCGCTCCTGCGACTCGTTTCCTGCAATTTCTTTGGCAGATAATGTTGGGTCACCTACAGGCAGTTTATCCAGATGGATGGTACCTCCCGTTTCTTCCACCAGCTCCGAAAGACAGTTTAAGTGACCACCGGCTCCATGGTCGTGAATCAACACGATCGGATTTTCTTCGCCTTCAGCCATGGCGCGAATGGCATTCATGGCACGCTTTTGCATCTCAGGATTAGAACGCTGAACCGCGTTTAGTTCAATATGATTATCGAATTCTCCCGTGGCAACCGAAGAAACAGCGCCACCTCCCATTCCAATTCTATAATTATCTCCTCCAAGGACAACTACCTTGTCTCCTTTCTTTGGAGTATCTTTGATAGCATCCGATTTTTTGGCAAAACCAATACCTCCCGCCATCATAATCACCTTATCAAAAGCAAATTTCTTGTGGTTTTCGAAATGCTCAAAAGTAAGCACCGAACCACAAATCATGGGCTGACCAAATTTATTGCCAAAGTCACTGGCTCCGTTTGAAGCTTTAATTAATATTTGTTCCGGCGTCTGGTATAACCACGGGCGTGCCTCGGTAGCCTTTTCCCAGGCCCTTCCTTCCACCGAACGGGAATATGAAGTCATGTAAACGGCTGTTCCGGCCAATGGCAAAGAAGCTTTACCTCCCCCCAGCCGGTCACGGATCTCGCCACCTGAACCGGTAGCAGCTCCGTTAAAAGGCTCAACTGTGGTTGGGAAATTATGTGTTTCCGCTTTCAGCGACAATACGGTATCAATCTCTTTGGTCTCAAAAAAGTCCGGTTTATCATGGCTTACCGGTGCAAATTGCACCGCTTTGGGCCCTTCAACAAAGGCCACGTTATCTTTATATGCCGAAACCAGATAATTATGATTTTCCTTTGAAGTACGCTTGATCAATTGAAATAAAGAACTTTCTTTTTCTTCTCCATCGATAATAAAGGTACCGTTGAATATTTTATGACGACAATGCTCCGAATTTACCTGAGAGAAACCAAACACCTCGCTGTCGGTTAATTTTCTTCCCAGCTTTTTTGCCAAACCATCCAAATAATCCACCTCATCGTCGCTTAAGGCGAGTCCCTCTTTTTTATTGTACGCCGCTACATCATCAATCTCCACGATTGGGTCAGGTTTTTTGTCGATAGTAAAAATATCTTGTCCTAATCCGGTATACAGCACTTGTAACATTGGGTCGTACTCGGCATTTTCATCGGCAACGCCAAAAAACTCTTCCATACGGGTGATTCCGTGCAATCCCATATTTTGGGTAATTTCAACGGCGTTTGTGCTCCAGGGCGTAATCATCTCTTTACGGGGGCCAACAAAAAAGCCACCTAGCTCTGTTTCATCCGTTTTGGTGGCGCCGCCAAATAGCCATTCCAGCTTTTTTATATCTTCTGCCGCAAAATGTTTTTCGCAGCCCACTGCTAAAATCTGTTCCGATTTACCTTTAAAGAAAAGGACCATGAATTTTCCTGTTTTATGAGATTATTCTAATAAACCGCAAAAATACAACAAACCGACCAAATTACGTAATCCTGCCTCATTGTTTTTTAAGCAGTTATTAACAAAAAACAAACATGGAGACACAGGGGCACAGAGGAATTTTTAATTAGTTGCAGCAAACATACTACCGCAACTGGGGTCGATCCCCATATTGCGTACCTTCTGTTTTAAACGCTCGATGCCGCTAGCATCTTATTACCATGACGCATGGGTTTTAAATCATATCGTTCCTATTTGCTATTTTCATCCCCGGAGAACAGTATTATTTTTTGCAGATTAGTTACTATACACTTCTGCCACCCATGGTGTCACGTTTATAGAAAAACACGCCCATAACATACACCAACACCAGCGGTGTTGTCCGTTTATAGAAACCGAAGCATCCACACACCGACCACAGAGAGGTCGAACATCCTATCTTTAAAACGTCTATGCGATCCACGTTAGGGTTAATGCGCTTTGCAGAAACTGGAGCGTTCTACTTTACAAGTCACAAAACACTTCCCACTTCCTTCTTTACCCTTTTTTCCTTACTTTCGCCGGCGATATGAACAGGACAATTGATTTAACAAGCGGCCCTATTTTCAAGCAATTGCTCAAGCTGGCAATTCCCATTATCGGCACATCGCTCATGCAAATGGCTTATAACCTGACCGACATGATTTGGCTGGGCCAAGTGGGAAGTAATGCTGTGGCATCTGCAGGAGCTGCCGGTTTTTTCGTGTGGTTAGGAATTTCTGTGTTACTCATCACCCGAATAGGCGCCGAGATTGGCGTATCGCAAGCCCTGGGAAGAAAAGAAAAAGAAGAAGCCGCCCGCTACGCAAGGCATTCCCTATTTTGGGCATTGGTACTTTCTGCTTTCATATCCATGGTCGTACTTGTTTTTACACCGCAGTTAATTGGTGTTTTTCGATTGTCGGAAGGGGTCGTTGAAAACGGAGCAATAGGATACCTGCGAATTGTAGCTATGGGTTTTATTTTTACGTTTATGAACCCTACTTTTCAGGGTATTTATAATGGTGCAGGCAACAGCAAACTACCTTTTTATTATCTGCTTGTTGGCTTAGGTTTAAACATGGTTTTAGATCCCCTTCTTATCTTTGGCCTTGGCCCTGTTCCTTCGCTAGGAGTAAAAGGTGCCGCCATAGCTACGGTAACTGCACAAGCGGTGGTTTATATTATTTTTGTCATTCGCTTTGTCTGGAAAAAGGAAATCATGAATCCGGAATTCAAACAATTTAAATTATGCAAAGACATTACAAAGAATGTTTTCAGACTGGGTTCACCGGTTGCTATGGAAAGCAGCCTGTTTGCCATTTTTGCATTGATACTGGCCCGAATGATAACCAAGTGGGGAGATATGCCCATTGCGGTTCAAAGTGTGGGCGCCCAAATTGAGGCCTTATCCTGGATGACTTCTTCGGGCTTTGCAACTGCTTTGAGTAGTTTTACCGGACAAAACTTTGGAGCTGGAAACTGGGACAGGATCAAAAAAGGTTATTTCACCACTTTGGGCGTTGGTATATTTTTAGGATTAACAGTAACGATGTCGTTCTTTGTATTTGGCAAGCAGATCTTCTCATTGTTTTTAAGAGAATCTGAGCCCTTACAAATGGGCATCACCTATCTAAAAATATTGGCCGTTTCGCAAACGTTTATGATTATTGAAATTGTTACACGAGGAGCATTCAATGGTATTGGCCGAACAGTCCCACCTTCCATTGTTGGCATCGTATTTACAGGCGCTCGGGTACCGGCAGGCTACATATTGTCCTCCTCAAAATTACTGGGCATGTTTGGCATTTGGTGGGCCATCAGCCTTTCAAGCGTGGTCAAAGGATTCGTATCAATGGGCTGGTACCTGACCGTTTTAAACAGAAAATCCGGCAAATCCAGAAAGAATATTCTTATCAGCCTAATTCCAAACAGGTTAAGGCAGCAGATTTTCGTGGACAAAGAGTAGTCACTGTTTAAACAAAAGGCAGATAAAAGTATTCAGTAATGATAAACCTAGTAGCGAGGATGACGCGCACGGAGAATTAAGATTTGAGTAAAACACGATAGCATTATTCACCATTTTATTCTTTCTAAAATACAGTGCAACTGAAAATCATCATTCCTTAACGTCATCTATGATGGATTCAAACACCAATCCTCCTTTAAACATTGCTTTTAGAACAGGTTGCGTTCTTTGACCTAATTCTGTCAAATAATACTCTACCCTGGGCGGTACTTCGGGGAACACTGTGCGCCCGATTAAACCGTCATCTTCCAGTTCCCTTAGTTGCTTTGTAAGCATTCGCTCGCTGATGTCCGGTAACAGCTTAACCAATTCATGGTATCTTTTACTTCCCTGAAAAAGATGTAAAACAATAGTTCCTTTACGTTTTCCCTTTATAACATTGATGAATGTATCAATAGGGCAATAACTTTTTTCCATATTTTTTCTCCTGGCTTGCCTTATTCCACTCAATATGGAACAAAATGTTCGTTAGCAACATATTTGTAAGCTCTTGTTTTACAGCTCTTTTATAACGTACTTTGTACAAAAGTATTCAAAAAATAATAAATAAGCAATGAAAAATAGCGATACAACATTCAAGGCATTTCGCGTAGAAGAGGAAAACGGCAATTACATCACTTCTATTAAAGACATGCCATTTGATATTTTAGAAAAGGGTGAAGTTCTTATTAAAGTAGAATACAGCTCCTTAAATTACAAGGATGCTTTATCAAGCATTGGTAACAAAGGCGTAACCAGAAAGTATCCTCACACTCCGGGCATTGATGCTGCCGGAGTCGTCGAAAAAAGTAATAGTGAATTGTATAAAGCAGGTGTTTCGGTTATAGCAACCAGTTATGAACTTGGCATGAACCATCCTGGTGGATTTGCCGAATATATTAAAGTGCCGGATTCGTGGATTGTTGCTATGCCCCAAAACATGAATGCCCGCCAGGCAATGACGTATGGCACAGCTGGTTTCACAGCAGCACTATCCGTATTTCGACTGTTAAACAATGGGCAAAAACCAGAAATGGGACCTGTTGCTGTGACAGGTGCTTTAGGCGGTGTTGGAAACATTGCCTGCCAGATTCTGAATAAAATAGGTTTTGAGGTTATTGCAGCTAATTACGAATTGGCTCCCGAAGCAGAAATTCAGAAGATTGGTGCCAAATCACAAATCGATCGCAGTGTTTCTGATGACAAATCGGGCCGACCAATGTTAAAAACCCAATGGGCCGGAGCCGTTGATGTGGTCGGAGGAAATACGCTTACAACCATGCTAAAAGGCTGTATGCCTCTAGGTAACGTCACTACATGTGGAAATATTGGTTCCGGTGAGCTTGAAATGACAGTGTATCCTTTTATTTTGAGAGGAGTAAGTCTTTTAGGTATCGATTCTCAAAACTGCCCGATGGAGATTCGTCAGGAAATCTGGAATCTATTAGCCGGGGATTGGTCTATTGATTTTGACCCGGGTTTAATCAGAGAATCTTCGCTGGAATCTCTTAGAACCCACATTGATCTGATGCTCGACAAGAAAAGCAAAGGACGTGTTGTAGTAAAAATATAACCAGTCAGCGGTCGGCAATTCTCTGTCAGCGGCCAGCAACACAGGACTGCCGACTTATGACTGCCGACTACTTTTTCCTCCCCACAAACCTGATTACTGCACCCATGCCTACATGATACTCACCTTCGTTTAAAGCAACCTGCTCTTCCTTAAGATCAATAATTTCATAATTATTGAAGTCCTTCTTGATTTCATCCAGCGAGAAAAGCATGGCTGAATTAGGGGGTCCCATGGGTTTTTCGTTGCTTTTACTTACTTCAGGATGAGATTTACTGAACCCCTCTAAAATAACGATACCACCATTTTTCAAATATTGATCCAACTGTTTATGGTACATCGATTTCTTATCCGGCGGAAAGTGTGCATACACCAAACCAATGGCATCAAAAGTGCCTTTCCGAAAACTGATTTCACTACACTCTGCTATCTGGTATTGGATATTGACCTGATGTGTTTCCGCCAGCTTTTGCGCTTTCGATTTCCCCTCCCGGCTTAAATCAAAAGCATGCACGTCCCAACCCATCCGGGCTGCGTAGACGGCATTACGTCCTTCGCCTTCGGCAGGCAATAAAATGCTTCCAGATTTTATTTTAGCTAGTTGCTCTGCAAAAAAATCATTCGGCTCCGTTCCATAGGCATAATCTTCGGCACTATACCTTTTATCCCACATTTCTTTCATATTCTTTTCTGTTTATCACTTAACTGATATTGTCCAGTTTTTTCCGGCTAAAGTATGAGGTGGCTAACAACAGTAATGCAACCAGTGCAGGAATAAACTTTCCATCATCCGTCATATAATGCGCAAAAAACGCCAAAACAAAGTCAAAGAAAAACCCGGCATAAGCCCATTCCTTAACATTATTCCTTCTGCAAAACCAAATGGCCAACAATCCTAATATTTTAGCTATTGCCAATGGGTAGATGATATAAGAAGGGTACCCAAACCCTTCGAAAGTCTGAACCATATCGGCATGCTTTATAAAATACATGGAAGCCGACATCAGCATCATCACCGTCAACAACCCGGTACTTATCCAATTAACAATTTTAAGTTTCTTCATATCATCCCATGTTTTATAGTTTCAAAGTTTATAACAACATTAAGAAAGAATCGTTATAAATAAAACTGTTTTCTTTTTTTACTTCCTACCATTATCTGTCTTTTAGAAGGACAATATAACAAAGGTAATCTTACTTCAATTAAAGAATTACCTCAATGTTCGGTTACTCACCCGTTATTTACCCAATTCATTTTTAAAGATCTTCAGCTTCTGTTCCAGTTCCTGTTTTTTTTGAGGATCTTTAATTCCTTCGTCCGAAAAATTCTCAAAAAACAATGGCAATGTATAGTCAGCAACGACCTTACCTCCATGGAATGGCATTAATTTTTTCATTATTTCCAATACATTTTCACCTCCCCTTTCTCCCGGCGACGTGGCCATTAATAGCATTGGTTTGTTTCGCCATAACTTCTTATTGATCCTGGAAACCCAATCCAGCAAGTTTTTATATGCTACCGTAGGCAAACCATTATTTTCTGCCAAGGACAACACAATACCATCAGCTTCTTTTATTAGGTTATCAAATCTAAAGGCATTATCCGGTATTCCTTTTTCTTCTTGCAAATCGACACTATAAACCGGTAAATTAAAGTCATTTAAATCTGCCACAACCATTTGAGTATTTTCAACAAGGCTGGCTGCATAAACTGCCAATTGTTTATTAATGGATTTTAAACTGTTACTACCCCCAAGCGTAAGCAATATCTTCATTTTATTCATGTTTATTATTTTAAGTTAATAACAACGCAAACAAAGAATCGTTTTAAAAAATCTTTAACGAGTTCTCGAAAACACAATTCTTATGGCAATACCTACACCCTCACATAGACTTGTGAATAAAATTCGTTTTAATCTGTGTGATCTGAGGACAAAAAAAGGCAAAAAAAAGAGGTTACCTACCACAGTAACCTCTTTTACTCTAAAACCAAAAAACTACCTGTGCTTATAATGAACCTTAGAAAGGTCTCGAAGCCTTTGTGCACTAGTTTCGGCAGTAATGTCACGCTGGGGCGTGCCCAACATTTCATATCCTACCATAAACTTCTTCACTGTTGCCGAACGCAACAATGGTGGATAAAAACTCATATGCAAGTGCCACTCCGGATGCTCTTCGCCATCGGTTGGGGCCTGGTGGATACCAGCCGAATAAGGAAAGGATACCTCAAAAAGGTTATCATACATTACGGTTAACTCTTTGTATGCAGCTGCAAATGATTCTTTTTCTTCTTCGGTAAGTTCCGTTAAGTTCGAAACATGACGTTTGCTCACAATCATCGCTTCAAATGGCCATACCGCCCAATAAGGAACCAAACCTACAAAATGATCGTTTTCGAAAAGAATACGCTCTTTCTTCTCGAACTCGGCAGCTATATAGTCAGCCAGTAAACTCTTTCCGTTCTTTTCGTAGTACTCCTTCATTTTCGCCTGCTTTTTAGCTGGCTCATTAGGTACAGTACTGTTCGACCATATTTGTCCGTGCGGGTGCGGGTTACTACATCCCATCACACTTCCTTTATTTTCAAATATCTGAACGTAGTTTACAAAATCATTTTCTCCAATCGACTTATATTCCGAAGTCCATAAATCAACCACTTTTTTGATTTCAGAAACTTCCATTTCCGGAACCGTTAAATCGTGACGAGGAGAAAAACAGATTACCTTACAAATGCCGCTTTCACTTTTTGCCTGAAACAATCCTTCATCAACTCCACCTCCCGGAGTATCGCTTAACAAAGCTGAAAAATCGTTTACAAATACGTAAGGTTCGGTGTACTTGGGATTCATATGACCACCAATACGTTCATTGCCCGGACATAAATAGCACTTAGGGTCGTACTCAGGTCTCTTTTCCTCAGATACTTTTTCAACCTGTCCTTGCCAGGGACGTTTGGCCCTATGTGGAGATACCAAGACCCACTCTCCAGTTAATACATTCAATCTTTTGTGAGGATGATCCTCCATGTTAAATTGTGCCATTCTATTTTTTTTAGTTACAATGGTTTATAATCTTGAAACTAGAAATCTTATCTTTGAACCAACCTACTCAACTGGTAGGTACCGGTAGGTACTGATAGGCAAATTTACAATTTATTTTTATTTTGCAAATAAAAAAAGAACTTTTTTTAAACTCATTAAAAACTACAAACCCTAATTAATACGGTCTGATACTGATACATACAAGTATTCACAAAGAGTTCCGCTGGGTAAATCTGGATATATTTTTCATTTCACCTGTTTTTTTGTTCTCCACAAAATCGGCTAAAGTTCTCCCCATTTGCTTAAAATCGGTTGAAATAGTTGAAATACCATTGGCTACCACTTCTTTTAAAGCAGATTCGTTGATCGAAATTACGCCAACGTCTTCACCCAACTTCCACCCCTTTTCCCAACAACGTTTTACAAGGTTAATCAGATTTCTGTCAGAAGGCAATATATATACCTCGCCTTTTTTGATCGGTCGGTCTTTAATCTGTTCGTATACATCGTATTTGAGTTTTCTATCCTTACAAAAACGTTTAAAACCAGTCAAAAAACCTTCAGGTTCTTTGCCGCCGGGGTAGGCCAAAATTATTTTTTCATATTTCTTCAATAAATCATATCCAGCGCTCAAACCACTATACATATCTTCATCAAACGACTGATAAATTACCGGGTATCCGCTCAATTCATCGATCTTTCTATCGAGTATATACACCTTATCTTTGGGCAACAGTTGAATCAACGGCAATATGTCCGTCAGGTTAGCGGGCATAATTACATAGGCAGAATACTTCCCCACCCTTTCCTTAATTAAGGAAGAAAACACGTTAATATCGAAATGGTGGAAATAGATATCCACCTGTGTATCATCCGAAACACTGTCAAGAAAAGCATTATAGAGTTCCTCCTTAAAGCTATTCAGCTCATCAAAAAGCAACAAAACGCGTTTTTCGATTCCAATATTATCACTCTCCACAAAATATCCTTTGCCCGGCACTGCTCCCAGTATTCCTCGTGCCTTCAATTCGCTAAAGGCAAGCATAACTGTATCTCTGGAAAGGTTATATTCGTTGGCTATTTCGTTGATAGAAGGAACTTTGTCGCCTTTTTTTATAACCCCGTCCGCAATTGAATTTATAACGGACTGTATTATTTGGCGGTACTTTGCCTGTGTATGTGCAGCTGATATTTTAATGATTTTCTTTACCATAAACCTAATTTTACCTACTAGTGTCTACCAGTATGCAAAAATAAATATTTTAATATCAACTGCAAATTGGGTTGACCTGGTCACTCCTAACAAGAGAAGTAACAGATGCCTTTGTTTCGCATACAAATAGGATAGTGTGGACGAAGTTATTGAGTAATATATTTTAAATAGCTTTACCTTTTTGGGCAGCCATAATTACTGTATAAAAACAAATACCTAGTTCAGCTTTTCCAGAGCCACCTTAATCCTTTTCATGGCCTCTACCAATTGCTCATCAGATGTGGCATATGAAAACCGCAAGCATTTCGGACTTCCGAACGCTTCTCCCGATACGGTTGCAACATGCGCTTTTTCCAAAAGGTACATCGCCAGGTCGGTCGAATTATTAATGGTATAACCATCTGCTGATTTCCCGAAGTAGTTGTCCACTTCCGGAAACAGGTAAAATGCACCTTGCGGAACGTTCACTTTCATCCCTTTTATTTCCCTGGCCATTTTCACTACCAAATCTCTTCTGCGCAAAAACACTTCTTTCATTTCCAATGAAGGAACTTGGGTTTGGGTTAAAGCAGCCGCAGATGCAACCTGCGAAACCGCACAGGCTCCGGAAGTATATTGTCCTTGCAACTTGATGCAGGCATCAGCAATCCACTGTGGTGCGGCAATATAACCTATCCTCCACCCCGTCATCGCGTATCCTTTTGAAACTCCATTGACGATTACTACACGATCCTTTATTTCTTCGAACTGTGCGATACTCTCGTGTTTGCCCTCAAAGGTGATTAGCTCATATATTTCGTCAGATATCACAACCACGTGCGGATGTTTCGCAAATACATCAGCCAATGCCCTTAACTCATCTTTTGTATATAAACTACCCGTTGGATTAGATGGTGAACTAAATAAAAACACCTTAGTACGAGGTGTGATAGCAGCCTCCAACTGTGCCGGGGTAATCTTAAAGTCCTGATCTAACCCAGCTTCAATAATTACATTTGAGGCTTGGGCCAGATTCACAATCTCGATATAACTCACCCAGTACGGAGCAGGAATAATTACTTCGTCGCCCGGGCCAACCAAACTCAGAATAATATTTGCGATGGATTGTTTAGCCCCGTTAGACACTACCACCTGTGATGGTTTAAAAAACAGGTCGTTATCCCGTTTAAACTTGGTACAAACCGCCTCCCGAATAGCTGGCAGTCCGGGAACCGGTGTATATTTCGAAAAGTTATCGTCAATGGCTTTTTTAGCTGCCTCTTTAATATGATCGGGGGTATTAAAATCGGGCTGACCGATGCTCAAATTAATCACATCATGCCCTTGCTCTTGCAACTCCCTGCTTTTTTGAGACATGGCCAACGTGGCCGATTCGTTTACGTTTGCTAATCTTTCGGAAATATTCATAATAAGTAGTTTATTCTACAATAAAATAATCGATTCACGCTCTGTAAACCTAACCCTTTTAGGATGCTTAGGCCTGAAGAGCTTTATTCATAACATAAATTAAAAAGAAGACAAAGATAAAAAATCACAAAATAGTCAACTTAAAAAAACATTCGGCGAACTATCATCAGTAACGGTTGCAAATCAACGCAATTACCATTATTTTCACCGAATATTAATACTAATTCTGCAAAAGTAACATTTTTCGAGATTATGGAAGTCTTTCTTGAACTATTGAGATATACAGTACCCAGCATAGTGGCATTTATTTTTACTTTACTATTGGTGAGATGGTTTTTAAAAAGTGAAAACGACAGAAGAAAACAAGAATTGTTGATCGGTCAAAACAAGGATGCGCTGCCCTTAAGAATAGCGGCCTATGAAAGACTCACCTTATTTTTGGAAAGAATAAGTGCGGAATCAATCGTTATACGGGAGCAGCCACATGCGGCAACCGCTAAAGAACTACAAGCTAATCTATTAGCTGCCATTAGAACGGAATACGAACACAATATGGCCATGCAAGTACACCTGCCGCCTGCTACCTGGTTATTGGTTCGCAATGCGAAAGAAGAGATGATTCGTACGGTAAATATTTCCGCAAACATGGTAAATCCGGCCCATGCCTCAATGGCTCTGGGTAAAACAATATTGGAACAGTACCCCAACGCTGCTGCTTACCACGTTAAAAAAGCATTGGATAACTTAAAACTTGATGTACAGTCCTTTTATAATTTTTAATCCTGTTGACCATTTTTAAAAAGTAATTTACGTGGATAAAAACAACCATAACACCCAATACACACAACCACAACCTGTTTCGGATGCCCTTCCCGACTTCCGTAAGATTGTTCAGTTAGCTAAAAAAAATTGGTACCTTATGCTGATATCGTTTCCTCTTTTTGTTGGCTTAACACATCTGTATCACCGATACACCCCGGTTATTTACAAAGGTTCGGTTACTGTTATGATGAAAAGTGACGAACAAAGAACTGTATCTGGTGCCGGTATCATCGAAGGATTTGGCCTTTCGCCGGAAACCAAAAGCATCGAAAACCAAACCATCATATTAAGGTCCAAAAAAATAGTCAAACGGGTTATTGATAAATTAGATTTTGGAATAGAAATTCATAGTGATGGATTATTTAAAGACGTTGACATGTATCACAAGAGTCCATACACTATTGTCATGGACTCATCGCACGTGCAACTTTTAAATACCCCTATCTATATTGAGCCGGTTAGCGCTTCGCAAGTAAAAATTAAGATCAAAACCGAAAATGCAGGGCTGCACTCCTATATAGATGAAAAAAACCACGGTGGTTCGGGAGGCATAAACTTCGATAAAACCATTAACCTTGGTGATGAGATAAATACTTCATTCTGCAAGTTCAAAATAAATTGTAAGGCAGGAGCAACTATTGATGTAGGCTATTATTTCTATTTTCGTTCTAATGATTGGCTCGCATCCAACTATCGAAATCGCATTTCAGTAAGTCCGTATATGGATGGCAGCTCGATTATATACATCTCGGCCACAGGCACTAACACCTTGAAAATAAACGCTTTTTTAAGCGCTTTGAGCGATGTATATTTAGAGCAAAGTCTGGAACGCAAAAACGAAATTGCCGAACGAACCCTTGCTTTTATCAAAACACAATTAATACAGGTGTCCGACACGCTGCGAGAAACACAACGGAAAATGATGGAGTTCAGGCGCCAACATGTTTTCAATGCCCCTACCGAATTATCGGAACGACTGGCGGACCAGTATTTTGAATACGAAAAAGAAATTAGCATGCTGGAAGTAAGCGAGAACTACTACAATCAGTTAAGCCAACATTTGGTTAACGCGCCGTTGAGCGATGACTATCTGTTACCCGCTTTTTCGCTGGATGCCAACAGCTTTATCACTTCTTTTGTTACTGATCTGTTGTCGCTGCATAACGAACGATCATTGATCGAATCGCAAACGAATGAGGACAATCCCATTTTAACCGAATTAGATCGGAAAATTGAGGTTAGCAAGGAAAACCTGTTGGTTGCACTCCGTAAAATTTTAAAAAACCTGGGCATCAAAAAAGAAAAGCTGGTTGCGCAAATGAACAAAGCTGCCGCTAAAATGAACCATCTGCCCGAAACGGAACGTCAGTATCTGGATATTGAAAGGGAATATAACCTTAACGATGCCATTTATACCTTTTTGTTACAGAAGCAATCCGAAACTCAAATCACAAAAGCATCAAACACGCCCGATAACGAAATATTGGATGATGCCGGTATTACAGGCATTGTATCGCCCAATAAATCTAAGAATAACAGGCAGGCTTTATTTCTGGCCTTCTTATTTCCGGTGGTGATTATTGTATTAAAAGAATATCTGAACAATAAGATCAGAGACAAAAATGACTTGACTTCATTGGCGCCCCAATCTACCGTATTAGGCTATATTCCCGAGTACAAAGGGACCAACCATATCGTGATAGCGTCAGAACCCCTTTCAAGTATTTCCGAGTCGTTTAGAGCACTAAGAACCAAACTAAAATACTTGACCACAAACGAGGAAAAACTGGTTTTAAGCGTTACCTCAACCGGTATGGGCGAAGGCAAAACCTTTTGCGCACTTAATCTGGCCTCTGTTTTTGCCATATCCGGCAAAAAGACGGTCTTGCTTGGCTTTGACCTAAGAAAACCCAGACTTACCGAAATATTTGACCATCATAAACATACAGGGCTTTCAAATTACCTTATAGGGCGTGCAACCCTTGAGGAAATAAAATTTCAAGGACCTATTGACAACTTAACCATTATACCATCCGGAGCCATACCTCCAAACCCATCAGAACTTATATCGAGCGACAACACGGAAAAACTTTTCCGAGAACTCAAAGATGAGTTTGACGTGGTTGTGGTCGACTCTCCACCAATTGGTGTTGTGGCAGACGCCCGATTATTAATGGAACACAGCAACTGTCATTTGTTTGTGGTAAGAGCCAACAAAACAATTAAGGAACATTTTAAACACACCTACCAGAATCTTTTGGAAGAAAAAGTATTTCCTTTGGGTATCATTTTTAACGATATTTCAAGCAATGGAGGAGGATACGGCTATTATTCCAAAAGATATTATACCGACTCAAATAAGTCATAATTTACCATGATAATACAAGAACATTTTCCCCTTAAAAAACACAATACTTTTCACTTTGATATATATGCCGATTATTTTTCGGCACCACAAAACGAAGAGGAAATAATTGAGGTTTTAAGCAATGTTAGATTCAAGGCCCTCCCTCTTTTTGTATTAGGAGCCGGCAGCAACGTGCTTTTCAAGTCAGATTTCAAAGGGCTGGTTGTTAAACCGAATATTCAGGTGATCAATATCATAGACGAAAACACACATAGCATTTGGGTGGAGGCTGGTGCAGGTGTCGATTGGGACAGTTTTGTGGCATGGAGTGTTGAAAAAGGATACTTTGGCATTGAAAATCTATCCCTGATACCGGGCAACGTTGGGGCTAGCCCGGTGCAAAACATTGGTGCCTATGGTGTGGAAATAATGGATGTGATTACCCAGGTAAATGGCATATACCTGGACACACTGGAACCATTCAGCTTTAAAAATAGAGAATGTAAATTTTCATACAGAAACAGTATTTTTAAAAATACCTTAAAAGGAAAAACCATCATTACATCGGTTCAATTTTTATTGCACAAGCAAGGTGAATTAAAAACCGATTATCGTGGTGTAAAAGAAGAGCTGGAAAAGCTGGGCGAAGTCAATCTATCTAATGTAAGAAAAGCGGTTATCAATATCAGGGAATCCAAACTACCCGACCCCGAAGCTGCCGGAAATGCCGGAAGTTTCTTCAAAAACCCGGTGGTTGAAAAGCAAATCGCCGATAAGCTTCTTTCAGCTTATCCTAACGCTCCCTATTATAAGGTTGATGATCAATACACAAAAATTCCGGCTGGTTGGATGATTGAACAAAGTGGTTGGAAAGGCAAGGCAATGGGCAATGCAGCAGTTCACGACAAACAAGCCTTAGTGCTTATCAATAAAACCGGGGAAGCTAACGGCAATGAAATTCTTGCCCTCGCCGCTGAGATTCAGAAATCAGTAAAAGATAAATTTGGCATCGACATCGAAAAAGAAGTTAACGTGGTTTAGTCCATCATCCGAGATCTGACCATATGCATTATGCGTCTTATCAGGCTTAGTTTGATTTTCTTTCAGTCAACAAAAGTCCTTTACTCGAGAACCTCTCTGGACGAAATGGTTTTTAATAATGTTCAGATTTTGTTAATCGAATGGGCATTTAGATGAAGTCTGATGACAATGATGGGAATATTTTTGGCTGGCTATTCCTTCTTTACCCAATCAACCCCCTTCTTCAGCAAATCCATTGTTTGCTGTTCCGGTGAATTTACTTTAGGTAGATGACTATATTCCCATTGTGCCATAGGCGGCATGCTGACCAGGATGGATTCCGTGTTTCCTCCTGATTCTAAACCGAACTTGGTACCACGGTCGTATACGAGGTTATATTCCACATAGCGTCCTCTGCGCAAAGCTTGCCATTGTTTATTGGATTCGTCGAAAGGAGTATTGCGCTTTTTATCCATAATATCGCAATAAATCTGTGGGTAGGCTTTCGCCAGATCGACAGTAAAGCTCAAGAAGTTAGCCAGTCCATCAACTCCCCCAGGTTGAATACGGTCGAAAAAGATTCCCCCTATACCGCGCGTTTCGTTTCGGTGTCTGATAAAGAAATAATTATCCGCCCAGGCTTTATAGTCGGGATAATAGTTTTTTCCGTATTTATCGCAGATATCTTTTAAAGTATGATGAAACCACGCTGCTTCCGCTTTATCCACATAATGCGGCGTTAGATCAATACCTCCACCAAACCAGTACACACCATTATCCAGCTCAAAGTAGCGCACGTTCATATGGATGATAGGCACAAACGGGTTATAGGGATGAATAATGGAAGAGATGCCCGTTGCGGAATATCGATTGGCCTTCATACCTAAAATAGTTTTCATCCTATCGGTAAATTCCCCTTCCACATGCGAAAAATTAAGCCCGGCCTTTTCTATCACATTACCATCTTTCATCACGCAAGTCAAGCCCGAACCTATTTCTTTTGTCCATGGTATCTGTCGAAACACACCTTTGCCATCGCCCTCCTCCAGTTGGCGACACATTTGTTGCTGTAATGGTTTGTAAATGGATGCTATTCGCGAAGTATGTATCATGCGACAGGCGTTATTGAGATAGAAATTTGAGATATCAAATCTTTTTAAAGGTTTTGAACTTTAGAAAACGTATTGTAGCTAGGCGCTTTCTTCTGCTTTCTTCTTTTTGCGAACAAAACGCCCAAAACTCTTTTTCTGGAAATTATAGAAAAACCGAAACTGACCGAAAACAAACCCAAATACCAACAATAAGATTTGATAGGCCGGTAATATGGTCAAAATATACATGGGTATTTTAATCCACAGGGAGGTATCGGCATCAATCCCCAACAAATCGAAGATTATTTTTTTTACATATACCGCCGCACTTCCCGTCACCGAGAATACGATCAGGATAATGATGATCTGCCAGTTGGAGTGGATACCCCATCGTGTTTTTAGTTTTTCCAACATATGTTTATCCTCGAATAATTGTTAATAACAAACTACTTCGCCACACTGTTTTACCCGGGTTCTTCGTTTCTCGTGGACCCTACCTTTTCCAGTCGGTTTGTTTTATCCAATCGGCCAGGAACTTAGCGTTATCGTATGGGATATCAGGCAAAAAGCCGTGCCCCAGGTTGATAATCCAATCCCGGTTTTTGCTGCCAAAGTTGATATACCTGTTTAAAGTAGCTTCAATAGTGTTCTGATCGGCATACAGTAATCTTGGATCTATATTTCCTTGCAAGCCAATATTTTTATCTACCATCTTTCTGGCCACCTCTATGGGCGTTTGCCAATCGATGCTTAAATAGTCACACATATCAGGTGTTACCTCTGCGATCCCTGTTCCCAGATCTTTGGGAAAATAAATAAAAGGAATACCTTCCTCCCTAACCGCCGCCGCTATCTTTTTCACCGATGGAACAAACAGCTCCTTGTACAACTCAAATGGGAGCAGGCCGCCATGTGTTTCGAACAGCTGAAAAACCTTGATGCCCTGTTTTATCTGTCCTTTGGCATAGATGATGGACAACTCGGTGATGGCATCCACCAACTTTTTTACCGTCTCTTTATGCTGATAGATAAAGGTGGTGGCCAACGGAAAATCCTTGCTTCGACCAATTCCCTGCAGCATATAACAAAGCACGGTTAATGGCGCCCCGCAAAAACCGATCAATGGAATATGAGTGGGCTTTGTGGCTATGATTTGTTGGATGACCTCGTAAATATAATTGAGCTTATCCGGATCGGGATTTAAAGCTTCCACAGGGTTATCCCGTGCCACCAGCGGAACCTCAAATTCAGGGCCTCTATCGGTAAATTCCAGTCCCATTCCCATGGCGTAGGGGATCACCAAAATATCGGAGAACAAAATGGCGGCATCAACTCCCAAATCATCCACAGGCAGCAAGGTTACCTTGGCTCCCAGTTCAGGTTTTTGCATCATTTCCCAAAAAGAATGTTTCTCTTTGAGTTTCATGTAAGATGGCAAAACCCTGCCTGCCTGTCGCATAAACCAAAATGGCGGTCGTTCCGTTTGTTCTCCCGCAAGGGTTTTCAATAAAATCGAGTCGTTCATGTATTTAGGTTACTTGTCCCACAGTATTGCGGGAGTAGATAAGAGACTTTGAATCAAAGACTTTAAAACTTATTTCAACTGTTTTAAAGCTTCAAAGCTCTTATCAATAGTTGTCTGTAAATCTTCATTGGTGTGGGCTATGGATACGAAACCCGCTTCAAATTGGGATGGAGCCGCATAAATACCGCTTTCCAATCCAAGCCTAAAGTATTGGGCGAATAATTCCGTATCACACTTCATCACATCGGAGAAGTTGTTCACCTCGGCTTCATTTGTGAAAAACAATGTAAACATTGAACCCACCCTATTGATGACTCCGGGAAAATTTAAGTCATCCATATTCTTTTGAAGTCCATCTGCTAAAAAGGCAGCTTTTTCTTCCAGGCGATCATAAAAACCTTCTGTTTCGTTCAGAATTTTTAAGGTGGTTAATCCGGCTGCCATGGCCATTGGGTTTCCCGATAGGGTTCCTGCCTGATAAACAGGCCCATTGGGTGCCAGCATATCCATAATTTCCTTTTTACCCCCATAAGCACCAACGGGCAATCCTCCCCCGATAATCTTACCCAAGGTGGTTAAATCAGGAGTGATGCCCAATAGTTCCTGGGCACCACCTTTGGCCACCCTGAACCCCGTCATAACCTCATCGAATATTAACAAGGCACCATTATCAGTACAGGCTTTTCGAACACCTTTAATAAATTCATCACTGGGTTTGATGACGCCCATATTTCCCGTAACAGGCTCGATAATTACAGCGGCAATCCGGTCCTTATATTCAGAGAAAAGATGCAGGACGGAATCCAAATTATTATAACCGGCCGTCAGGGTATCGCTGGCAGTTCCCCTGGTTACTCCCGGCGAATTGGGTGTGCCCAGGGTTAACGCCCCTGAACCGGCTTTAATCAAAAAGCTGTCGCCATGCCCGTGATAACACCCTTCGAATTTGATGACCAAATCGCGTTGGGTATAACCACGTGCCAAACGAAGGGCGCTCATGGTGGCTTCGGTTCCCGAGTTTACCATTCGGACGCTTTCAATGGAAGGAACCATCGCACAAATCAGGTTTGCCATTTCGGTTTCCATTAGAGTAGGTGCCCCAAAACTGGTTCCGTTGATAGCTGTGTGATGCAAGGCATTCACCACATCGGCATGTGTGTGCCCCAGGATCATTGGTCCCCACGAGCCAACATAATCGATATACTCATTGTCATCAATATCTGTTATTCTTGCACCGATGGCTTTTTTTATAAATAGAGGATTACCTCCCACTGAATTAAAAGCTCTCACAGGTGAATTAACACCGCCCGGGATATGTTTTACCGCCTCCTGGTAAGCAGATTTGCTATTTTGTATATTCATGATAGATTTTTAGATAAAAGATAAACACAAAGTCTATTATCCTTTATCAAACTAACTTTATTAATTTTCAACGAACATTCACTTAGTATATTTAATACAGATCATGATACGTCGGTTTTATTCTTTTGATTTATTCTCAATTCTCTACCTTATTTTCTCAGTGTCCATCTCTATAATTTTTCAACAACATCCTGTGTATGATAGGATATAATGATATCAGAGCCAGCTCGTTTAATAGAGGTTAAAATCTCCAAGGTGATTCTATCCTCGTCTATCCAACCTTTTTCGGCAGCTGCTTTTACCATTGAAAACTCACCACTCACATTGTAAGCACATACCGGCATATTAAATTCAGTTTTCACCCGGTTGATAATGTCCAGGTAACTTAATGCAGGCTTTACCATTACAATATCCGCCCCCTCAATAATATCCTGTTCCACTTCGCGGACGGCCTCGTTGCTGTTCGCGGGATCCATCTGATAGGTGGCACGGTTTCCAAATTGTGGTGCACTCTCGGCCGCATCGCGAAACGGGCCATAAAAGGCAGAGGCATACTTGGCAGAATAAGCCATAATGGGCATGTTGGTAAATTTATTCTCGTCCAACGCCTGTCTTATAAAACCTACACGACCGTCCATCATATCGCTTGGAGCAATCATATCAACACCTGCATGCGCCAGCGAAACCGATTGTTTTCCCAATGTAATTAAGGTAGAATCGTTATCCACATCACCATCTATAATCGTTCCGCAATGGCCGTGTGTGGTATATTCACAGTTACAAACATCGGCAATCACAAAAAGTTCGGGCAATTCTTTTTTAATGGCTCTGGTGGCTTGTTGTACAATTCCATTTTCCTCGCAAGCCACCAAACCATGTTCGTCCTTATGTTCCGGAATTCCAAACAGCAAGACCGATTGCACACCCTTACCGTAAAGCTCCTTGCACTTTTCAACCAGCATATCTACCGAAAGCTGATGATTACCCGGCATGGAGTTAATCGGATTCTGCACTCGTTTTCCTGGACGCACGAACAAAGGCATGATTAAATCGTTTCTTGTCAGCTGAGTTTCACGAATCATATTACGGGAAACTTCTGTTTTTCTTAGTCTTCGCAGTCTTGTTATTGGGAAAGCCATAATTATATTTGTTTTATTTGTTATAAGCTAGTGACTACAGGCTAGTAGCTACAGGCTTCTGTAATATTTCAAAATAGCCTCGGCAATTCCCTTTGAACTGGGTTCATCGGCAACAGCCAGGGGTTTAACACCGTGCCTCTCCACCTCGGATGCGGTAGTACGCCCAATACAAACCACCTTTAAATCCTTTGCCTCCAATAATCTGAATAAATTTTTAAAAGCAGAAGGACTGGTCAATACAATCATATCATATTGTTGCTGTTTAATCTTTTGGAGTAATTTACTGTCAATTTTATCAGGTAATTCATTTTTATAAAGGTTTACCCGGGTTACTTGCGCAACTGCACCCGCTTTTTTCATCAGATTATTGGGAGATATGTAACCTGTTGCCCAAATTAGGTGGGCTTTTTTTCCGGAAAGGTATTTTACTAATTTACGGGCAAACTCTTCTCCTGTTTTTGCGTTGGCATCAAAATCAATCTTTAAACCTTTTCTACGAATCAACGCTGATGTTTTATAACCAATGGAAGCTATCTTAAATGTAGCTATGATTTTTTCGAAATGTTGATGCTTGCTGATTTTTTGGTAGAAAAACTCAAACCCGTAGGCACTGGTAAAAGCGATATGCGTATAATGGCAGTAGTTAGCCAAAATATCCTTACATACCTCGTCGCATTCCAGCTCTGACAATTCAATCATTGGAAACTCAAGCAATTCGGCACCATGTTGTTTTAGCAAATCTCTTAACTCATTGGATTTACCTGGTGGTCGAGTGGAAATAAAACACCTACCTTTAAGTGATACGGTAGTTTTTTTTTGAGGTGAGTCAACCATTGCTACGTATATCTTTTAAAATTTCCTTTGCGCCCTTCTCCACTAATTTCTCCGCAAGCTTTTCTCCTAGCATCCCGGCATTTTCCGCTTTATCCGTCAAGGTTTCTTTTAGATAATTGTCTCCGTTTAATGAAGAAACAAATCCCGTCAAGGTGATTTCCCCGTTCCGTGAAGTACTATAGGCTCCAACGGGCACCTGACACCCTCCCTCCAGGCTTCTCATAAAGGCTCTTTCGGCAGTGACCGCTTGCTGGGTAGGCATATGATTGATCCGTTGCAACACGTTGTTTACGCCACTATCTCCTGCGCGCGTTTCTACTGCTATAGCTCCCTGTGCCACTGCAGGAATAAACTCAGCAGGTTCCAAAACTTCGGTAATGTATTTATCAAGCCCCAGCCTTTTTAGTCCGGCAGCAGCCATTATCATGGCGTCACAGTATCCGTCCTCCATTTTTTGAAGCCGTGTATTCACATTTCCCCGGATATCCACTATGGTAAAATCAGCATTTACTTTTTTTAGTCCGGCAATTCTTCGAAGACTGGAGGTGGCAATCGTATGATCACCGGTCAGCTCACGCAGTTTTAGTCCACCTTTGCTTACTAAGGCATCTCTGAAATCAGCACGTTCCAAAACAGCCCCAATCGTAAATTCTTGTGGCAATTCAGTAGGTAAATCTTTTAAACTATGAACCGCCAAATCAATTTCCTTACACAACAAGGCTACTTCCAATTCTTTTGTAAAAAGCCCTTTGTCTCCGATTTTCGACAGCGCTACATCCAGAATTTTATCCCCTTTGGTTTTTATAATTTTTATTTCCACAGTCAGATCAGGACATTGATTCTCCAACTCCTGCTTGACTTTATTGGCTTGATAAAGTGCTAATCGACTTCCTCTGGTACCAATAATTATTTTGTCAGACTCCATATAGGTTTATTGCGCGTGAGTGATTTGTAAGGTACGTATGCAAAATTTATAATGCCTTGTTGTTTCATGAGAGAAATATTACCCATAAATACAAATTATGTATTAAATTATTTTGCCCATTAACTTGAATTAAACCAAAACAGTGTTACCGGTATAATTTTATAGATATATGTTGTTTTGGTTTGTTTAAGTTAGGTATCAAATTTAAATAAATGGTTGATATCCTCCAATGATTGGGTCGAACTACCATTATCGGTGAGTTCCTTCAGGTTTTTTATAAAATACCTAACATATTTCTGTGTGAGCAAACCTGTTAACTTTTCCAATTGATCGCAGGTATCATCCCCCAAGCAACGGCGGTATTCGGCCAGTTCGCTTTTGGTTAATTCCTGCATGTTGGTTGTAATTGTGTTAATAACAGGCCTGAGCGACCGGCTGTTTAACCAGGCCATTGATTCATCTACCAGTTCATCGATGATGATTTCCGCTTTTTCGAGACTTTGTTCGCGCATATCTTTATGCTCATCCAAAATGCTCTGCAGATTATCCACCGAGTAGAGTTCTGCCCCTTTAACTTCTGCCACCTCCATGTCAATATTTCGCGGAACAGACAAGTCAACAAACAACTGCTTTTTCCCGTTTCTCAGATCTGATGCAATTTCCACATCTTCTTTTTCTATCAGGTACTTGCCTGCATCTGTTGCCGTTATAACAATATCAACTTTATATAGTTGATCCTTGTAATTACCGAACAGTACGGGCTTAATATTGTTTTTCTCGGCTACATCCAGCGCTTTTTTATCGGTACGGTTGGTCACATAAATATCATCTACACCACGTTTTAATAGACCCCGAATCGACAACTCGCCTGTTTCGCCGGCACCAACTACCAACACACTTTTATTCTTGATATTATCGAACTCCCTGCTGCATAAATCAATTCCCACATAGCCAATGGAAGTTGCTCCTTGCTGAATGGCAGTCTCGGTACGCACCCTTTTGCTACATTCAAAAGATTTTTGGAATAATCGCATTAAAACCGCGTCAGTCAGGTTGGCTTCGGTGCTGTACAAATAGCATTTTTTCATCTGGCTCACAATTTGGTTTTCACCAATTACCATTGAATCAACCCCCGATATTACTTTAAAAAGATGGTTGATAGCTTCCGATTGTGAGAAGTGATAGAAATGTTGGTTATAGTTTTTTTCTATGCCCAGGAATAGATGAAGCTTTTTTAACAACGCCAACTTCAGTTCGGATACATCCGATTGATGATGCGAATAATATATTTCCGTACGATTGCAGGTAGCCACAACTACCACTCCGGCAATATCCTGGTTCAGTAGAATATTCTCTGAAAGTGGAATGATATCGTCTTGAGCAATTGAAAATAAATCTCTGATATCCAGAGAAGCTGTTTTATGGTTTACACCAAGTACACCTATCATTTAATTGTTTTTTTTAATGATACTTTCTTGTGCTAATTATTAGTGTCATAAGAAATTGAATCCTTACGCTGATATCTAAAAAAATTAGACAGAAAACGGTGGCGGGCGGGAAGCTATCTGTAAAGAAAACTTAATATCGCAATATAAAGTGCAGAAATGTTCTTTGCCCTTTAAAGCATTCTTAAAAATATGATAATCGTATTTTAATTTGGACTGTGCTTCTGTTTCAATTAACGTTTCTTCTTGATGTTGATTCCAGCAATAACAATCATTTTGCTGCGAATATTCAGGATTAGAAGAAGATTCCTTATAATTAATTTCCTTGGGAGCGGCTTCTGCCAGTTTACAATCATTTTTCTTACAATTTAAGGCATATGCCCCAAAGCCGAAGATATATACTGCAGCCAGCAACAAATACATTACATGTGTAGAAAAAATCCCGATTAAAACCACAACTGAAATTAAAGGTTAACGACCCAAAAGTAATACTTACAATTGAGAATATCAACGATAATACAATTCTAGACGTGTTTTGTTTTGTTGATTCCTGATTTTATCGGCAAGCGACACCATAAATGAAACAGAAAGAGCGAATGTGATGACATTCGCTCTTTACGGAATCTATGTAACAACACTAATCTTCTAATTTGTTCAGCATTCTAATTTTCTCTTGTAACAGCTTGGCATTGCGTTTCCCATTTTCAATTTTATGCTGAAAATCTTTAATGAGCGAATCTGAATTTTTGCTTTTTGCAAAGAAGCCGATATTGTTTTCCCAAACAATAATATCGTTCTCCAATTGCTTTAGCTTGGTCATCAGCTTATGTCTCTCTTGCGAAACTTTATCATCCTGATGATCGGAGTGTTTTATATTCTCTAGCCTGTTTCTGAACTTTTGCACATTTCTGTGGTACTCGTCCATATTCAGTGCATCAAAATGCTTGTTTATTTCGTTACGAAACTCTTGGTTCACATTATCTTTTAACTTGAACGGCACATGCCCTATCTCAGAAAATTTACGCTGGTAATCCTGAAGCATATTAAATGTATCCTCGTTATCCTCAAGGTTTTTAAAACCTTTAATTTCTTCTATGAGCGCCATTTTCTTCTTTAAGTTCTCTTCTTGTGATTCATCGATCTTATTGAAGAATTTGGATTTATTGTCGAAGAACGCATCACAAGCCGTTCTAAACCTATGCCAAATAGCATCCGACTGACGGCGAGGCACTGGCCCGATTTGTTTCCATTCTTTCTGTATTCTTATGTATTCCTCGGTAGTCTTTCTCCAATCGGTGCTGTCCTTCATGGCCTCGGCCTTTTCACACAGTTCCGTTTTCTGGATTAAATGTTGTTGCTGCTCGTTTTTATACGACTTAAAAAACGCTCTCTTATTCTCGAAGAATTTATCGCAAGCACTTCTAAAACGCTCATAAATAGCGTTATTATCCTTTTTAGGTGCAAAACCAATCGTTTTCCAGGTTTGTTGAAGTTCGATCAGCTTCTTGCTCTTCCCCTCCCACTCTTTTGGCGAATGCGCCTCCTCCTTTACAATTTCCTCGGCTTTTTCGCACAAAGCGGTCTTCTGCTTCAAGTTCTCTTTCAACTGATCTTTTAATCCTTCGAAATATTCCTGATGTTTTTGGTTTATTTTTGTTGTTGCCGCTTTAAAACGCTCCCACAACTCGTCCTTTTTCTCCTTAGGAACAGGACCTATTTCACGCCATCTGTCGTGGTATTTTTGCAATGTCTTAAAACTGTTCACCACAGCTGTTTCTTCCAATAACGCCTCCGCTTTTTCACAAAGCTCGGTTTTCAGTACCAGGTTCTTTTTAAGATCGAGGTCACGAAGTTCCTTATTTATTTTAACGTAATTGTAAAAATTCTCGATATGCAAGTTATAAGTATCCCAAACATCCCTAACCTTGTTTTGGGGAATAGATCCTATATCGTGAAATTTTTGCTGAAGCATCTTAAACTCGTTAAACGTTTCATTCAACGATTCCTGACGGTTGATCAAGTTTTTAATAGCCTCGATAACTTCCATCTTGGCTTCCAGGTTTTTCTCCTTCTGGGTGTCGAGCTTATGCATGTAAGCTGCCTTCTTGTATCTGAAATCCTTCAGCAACTCTTTCATCTCCACCTCAAACGCATCTACCGGTGGCGCAAAATTTTCTTCGACTTCGCCTGATTCAAGAAACCGTGCCTTAAGTTCTTCGACTTCTTCGTTAAACAGCTTATAAAATACAGACTTTATGTCCTCCACTTCCTCCCTGATCGTGGGAACATCAAATATTTTATTAATATGTCTTAACCTATTTACCAGCTGCTCGCGATTCAAAGTAGACAAATCCACCTTTTCGAGTACGGGTTTTGCCTCTTCCTCTTCACTCTTTTCCGGTTCAACTTTTTCCGATTCAGCTTTCGTTTCTACCGCTTCTCCCTCCTCACCGGAAGTCGCCTCTGCATTAACTTCCACAGCCTCTTGGGACTTCGGTGTTAGATCGGTATCTTTCCCTTTGATTGGAGTCTCGGCAGTTACTTCCCCGGCAGGTACAATGGTTGAGCTTTCTTTTTCCGGTTCAACTTTTTCCGGTTCAACTTTCGTTTCTACAGTTTTTCCCTCCTCACCGGAAGTCGCCTCTGCTTTAATTTCCTCAGCCTCTTGCGACTTCGGTGTTAGATCGATATCTTTCCCTTTGATTGGAGTCTCGGCAGTTACTTCCTCGGCAGGTACAATGGTTGAGCTTTCTTTTTCCGGTTGAGTCTTTTCCACTTCATCAGTATTTACCGTTTCAGGCGCAACTTTATCCTGGCTTTCATCCTCTAAACCCTCATTTCTTTCAGCAACGGACTCAGCTGCTGATTCAGGAACTGTTTGCTTCTCTTCCGAAAATACTTTCTCTACCTTCTCGGCTTCTGCCGTATCTATCTTATCCGACTCTTCCACAACCGGCTCTTCGGTATCTGTTTTATTTATTGTAACCTGCTCGCTATCCTTTTCCGTGGATTCTGGCTCAACTACAGATTCTTCAGGTGTTTCTGTATTAGAAGAAGTCTCCTCTTTTTTTACTTCCGAATTTGGATTGGTTTTACTCAAATCTTTTTCTTCGTTGCCAGTTTTATTTAGATCATTAGCTTCCATCAGCATTTAAGTTCTTGGTACATCAAATTCATTTGCACATGCAAATAAATAATTGATTTAATTTATAGTACGAATATATCATATATACATAAAATGTCAAATTTTTTCCGTCAATTAATACATGTGGCTTACGTATTTTTGGGCTTGCTGCGGTTAAAAGCAAAAAGTATGAAATGTTTACTTTGTATTTAACTATATTTGTACACCAAACATATAACGATGCGAATTGACATATTAACTTTGTTTCCCGACATGTTTCAAGGTCCGTTTAGTGAATCTATTATTAAAAGGGCACAAGAAAAAGGCTCTGTCGAAATCCATTGCCACAACATTAGAGACTACTCAACCAACAAGCACAAAAAAGTTGACGACTATGCCTTTAGCGGTGGTGCCGGAATGGTCATGAGCATTGAGCCAATAGCCATTTTGATAGAAAAACTAAAGGCAGAACGCGAATACGACGAAATTATTTATACTACTCCGGATGGTAAAACCTTAAATCAAGGCATCTCCAATCAGCTATCACTTACCGGTAATTTGATGATATTATGCGGACACTACAAAGGTGTTGATCAAAGAGTCAGGGATCATTACATTACCCTGGAACTATCTATTGGTGATTATGTGTTAACAGGAGGCGAACTGGCTGCGGCGGTTATTGCAGATTCAGTAATCAGGCTGATACCTGGTGTAATCTCTGACGAGACCTCCGCCCTTACTGACTCCTTTCAGGATAACCTGTTGGCCCCTCCGGTTTACACGCGCCCTGCAGATTACAAAGGAATGAAGGTTCCTGAAATCCTTTTATCCGGTGACACCAAAAAAATTGAGGCCTGGAAAGAACAACAAGCATACAAAAGAACCAAACAACGCAGGCCCGACTTGTTAAAGTAAACAACAAGGCCAAATAACAAAAGCCGTAAGCGAAAAAATCACTTACGGCTTTATCATTTCATTATTCTTATTTACTTGGTAATCAAATTAATATCGTTCATTAATTGATCTTTATATGATTTACCGATTGGTATAACCTTAGATCCTGACTCTGTTTTAATCACTACCGAATTATCTTCAATCACCTTAATTTTGCTCAGGTTAACAATAAAAGAACGGTGAACCCGGACAAATTTATCAGAAGGCATTTTATCCGAGATAGCTTTCATGGTGAAGTGAATGGTGTATTTATCTCTAAACGTGTTTACTACCACATAGTTCTCCAAGGCTTCAATCCAAAGAATATCTTCATATTTAACCCTTACCAACGAAGAGTTGTTTTTTATGAATATTTCAGATGAACTTTTCGTAACATCTTCGCTTTTCTCATTCTTTTCCTTAACCTTATTGATCGCCTTTAAAAATCGAGGATATGTAACTGGCTTTAACAGATAGTCTGTCACGTTATATTCATACGATTCAAGTGCATACTTTTCTTTCGAAGAATAAATAATTACTTGGGGCAATACATTCAGCGTTTTCAAAACATCAATACCAGTCATTTCAGGCATTTCTATATCTAGGAAAAGAATATCAATTTGTTTGTTATTTTTACCGTTCAGATAGTTGATACCATCAACAGCATTTTCGTAGGTCTCAATTAGGTTAAGTTCGTCTGTTTTTTCTACAAACTCTGCAATAATCTTGGTTGATAACTTATCGTCGTCAATAATTATACAATTCATAGAGCGCTTCTTTTTTTCAAAAATAGAAAATTTAGTTTAAAGAAAAAGTTACGTGAACAATCTTTAAAGGTGAAATATACGAAAAACAATTTTAATCATCAAAAAAAACATGTTTATCCAATATCAAACTAATTTGGTCATTATATTTTTTTTCGATAAAATTCCCTTTCAATCAATTCAGCACTCTTTATCGCTCTTTTTAACCACTGTAATTTAATCTCCAACATTTCTTCGTCAGCCAAATGCCAATTTACGTTCTTCCGTCTTATTTCATGGGCTAAATGTTGCAATACCAAAGCTGCCGAAACTGATATATTAAAACTCTCGGTAAAACCGTACATCGGGATGCGCAAAAACTCATCCGCCTCCTCCTTGACAATATCTGATATACCTGTCAGCTCCGTTCCGAATACGATCGCCGATTTACCTCTTGAAACATCAAAATCATAAAGTTCAACATCATTGGTATGAGGAGTGGTTGCAACAATACGATACCCTTCTTTTTTTAACTTTTGCAGTGTTGACTTGGAATTGTTCTTTTCATTGTTATACTTGTTTATAGTCAGCCATTTAGTTGAACCTAGCGCTACGTCCCTGCTAACATTAAGCACGTTTCTGTTTTCGATAACATGTATATCCTGAATTCCAAAACAATCGCATGAACGAAGCACCGCACTGGCATTGTGCGATTGAAAAATATCTTCTAAAACTACAGTAATATATTTTGTCCTATCCTTTAAAACCCTATCAAACAGCGCATTCCTATTTTCCGTTACATGCTCGCTTAAAAACCGAACCAACTCCTCTTTCATCCTGAACTTATTTAACAATAAATTATTTAGACATTAAACATATATGATCAGATAACTGCAATACAACCAAACTTTCGGGTACAAAAAAAGAGAGCACCAAAAGTACTCTCTTATATTTTTTCCTTAACAGAGAACTAGTTTACAGCGTCACCTAGTTCGCTACCAGCTTTAAATTTAACTACCTTTTTAGCAGCAATTTGAATTTCTTTACCTGTCTGAGGATTTCTTCCTGTTCTTGCACTTCTCTCAGAAACAGAGAAAGAACCAAAACCGATCAAAGAAATACGGTCACCACCTTTAAGTGCGTCACTTGTAACGTTAATAAATGAATCTAACGCTTTTTTTGCGTCTGCTTTTGTTAAACCAGAATCTCCGGCGATAGCATCAATCAATTGAGCTTTGTTCATAATAATTGATAATTTTTAGGGTTAACAACTAAGTTCACCAAATTTGCTCTACAAATATAGATTATTCCTAGTATAAACCAAATCCAAAGCCAATAAAATAAAGGGATTTCGTATTTTTAACCCAAGAAATAAATAACTAATATAACCCTTAAACCCATACAATCCCACGTTAACCGCTAATTATCAACGCTCTAATCAAAATACCCAAATGGCATCAAAAAATAACCTATTTCGTATGAATATTCATTCCTTCAGATGATTCCCTATCAAAATTGCCCTACCCCCCTATGGTTTAATGTTTTATTAACATGGTTATATTATTATCTTCAATTTGATTAAAGGAGATGCTATATTGTTTTTGAGATTAAATCCTGTTTTTATTTTACATTTGCTTTTCTAAAGATGGCTTGAGGATGCCCAAAACAAACCATAAAACTATCATAATACACGAAATCTTTCGAATTCGTCCGGAAACAAGTAGTTCAGGCCCATGGAAAGATGACTAAATTGTGATGGAGGCAAAACTTTACTTATTCAACAATTATGAAAATATTACATACCGCCGATTGGCATACAGGAAAAAAACTGGAAAGCTTTACCCGTATCGAAGAGCAAACTCTTGTTTTGGACGAGATATGTAATATAGCGGATTCGGAAAACGTTAACGCTGTCATTATATCTGGCGATCTTTTTGACACGTTCAACCCATCATCGGAAGCCATTGAATTATTCTATAAAACACTGAAAAAGCTGAGCAAACAGGGTTTACGACCGGTAATAGCTATTTCGGGCAACCACGACTCGCCCGATAGAATTGAAACGGCAGATCCTTTGGCGAGAGAATGTGGCATTGTTTTTTTGGGTTACCCCAATAGCAAAACAACTCCTTTTGTACTTGAATCCGGTTTACGTGTATCAAAATCGGAGGAAGGTTTTATAGAATTTAACTTACCATATGTGGCGTATCCACTTCGTGTAATAACAACGCCTTATGCCAACGAATACAGGATGAAACAAGCTTTAGATGCGGAAGATAAGGAGGCTGACCTCAGGGATATACTGCAAAAAAACTGGCACAAAATTGCCGGCAAAAATTGCGACGACAAAGGCGTAAACATTTTGGCCACGCATTTATTTGTCATTAACAAGGGGGAAACACCCCAGAACGAACCTGAGGACGAAAAACCTATTTTGCATGTTGGCGGCGCACAAGCCATTTATACCTCTAACTTCCCTAAACAAATACAGTATGTTGCCTTAGGGCACTTGCATCGTCAACAAATCATAGCCTCAACGCATCATCCTGTAGTTTATTCGGGAAGTCCTTTGTCCTATTCTTTTGCCGAAGCTGACCAAAAAAAATATGTAATGATAGTAGATGTTGAGCCCAACCAAGAAGCCCGGGTAAAACCCGTTGAACTAATTCTGGGCAAAAAATTATTACGGATTGTAGCGGACGGAATGGAAGACGCGGAAGCTCAACTTAAAAACAGCCCCAACTGTCTAATTGAGCTCACCTTAAAAACCGATGAATATATCTCTGCCAAGGAGCGACAACACCTTCATCAGATTCATGAGGGTATTGTTACGTTGATACCTCAATTTAAAAACCGGGAACCAGAAACGCGGAATCACAAAAACATTAATATCAACAAAGATATCAGATCACTATTTTCCGATTACTTTAAGCATTCTAACGGCATTGATCCAGGTGAGAGCATACTAAACTTGCTGGATGAAGTTATTGCACAAAAAGACTCAAACGCATGATCCCTATTACTCTTACCCTAGAAGGCCTTTATTCCTACCAGAAAAGGCAAACCATAGACTTTAACAAACTTACTTCCAATCATCTTTTTGGGATATTTGGCACTGTTGGCAGTGGCAAATCATCCATTCTTGAAGCCATTACTTTTGCCCTCTATGGAAAAACCGACCGATTATTGTTAAGTGGCGACAACCGCAATTACAATATGATGAACCTAAAATCGAACCTACTATTTATTGAGTTTGATTTTTTGGCAGGTAAGGATAGCCAGGCATACAGAATTCAATATACCGCTAAGCGAAACAGCAAAAAATACCACGATGTAAAATCATCGCCTCGCACCTTTTATAAAAAGAAGGGCGAAGAATATATACCAATTAACGAAGCTGAAATTGAAAACAACATTGGTTTAAGCTATGATAACTTTAAACGAACCATTATTATCCCGCAAGGTAAGTTCCAGGAGTTTTTGCAGCTTAAAAGCACCGATCGAACCCGTATGATGAAGGAATTATTTAACCTGCAGAAATACGAGTTGTCGCCCAAAGTGAAGGATTTGGAATTGAAGAATAATGCCAATATGCAGAACCTGGAGGGCAGACTGGAACAAATTGGGGTTATTTCAACAGAACAGCTGGACGATTTGAAGTTACAACTTACCCAAGTTGAAAAAAACATAACCATACTCTCTTCTCTTCAGAAACAAAAAGACCAAACAGTGTTGGCCTTTGATAAACTCAAAGAAAACTCCGAACTGTTGGAGGATTTACAAAACAGAAAAGCAACCCTGAACCAACAAAAAAACACCATTGGTCAGCTTGAAAAAAACCTAGCCGACTACGAATACTGCCTGGTAAATTTTAAAAATACCATCGATACCTTAAGCCTTCATAAGCAAAAACTACATGCCCTTAAAGACGCCTTAAGTTTGGATTCCCAAACCTTAAAAGAAAAACAAATCGAGCATCATAAACTACAAGCAATCTTTACACAGTTAAGTGACGAATTTAATGGGTTGGATGCGTTAAAGAGGGAAGCCGAAAACCTAAAAAAATTGGTTGAGGTTAAAAGATTGAATGCCGGAGTGGAGGAAGGAACCCAAAGACTAAAAAATGGCGAAAAAACAGTGGCTCATGTTCTTGATACTATTCACAAATTAGAGCAAGAAGAAAAAATAGAACAAGCATCCCTAACCTCGTTAAAAAGGCAGCTGCCCGACATCGAGATCATCAACCAGGCTCAACAATGGCACCTGAAAGAGAATAATATTGCCGGGCGCATTGACGACGCCACGTTAGAACGAAACACCTTAATTGGGCAGACCAATAGGTTGGAGGAAGAAATACAAAACAAACTAAACGAGCAAACCCTTCCTTTTTCGCCTGACAACAAACCACTTTTGATTCAGGGACTCAGCAAAAAACTAAAAGAAGAAGAAAAAGAGCTCAAACTGTTGAATGACCGAAAAGAGCACTTACTTATTCAATCAGGACTGGAAAAATATGCAAAAGAACTGAACGCGGGGGAAGCATGTCCGCTGTGCGGCTCTGAACACCACCCAAAACCACTGAATTCTAACAAAATAAGCAACCAAATTAATCAACTAAAGAACAAAACCGATAAACAGGAAAAAATTATCCAGCAAACACGAAAACTGAACTTATTTATTGACAAACAAATTGCCGGCATAAATACCGTGGAAAACCAGCTTAAAAATATCGATATTAAAATAAACAGTCTAAAAAAGGAACGCGAAACGCATCAAAAAGGTAGTATTAAAATTTATCAAGACAAACAGCAGCTGGATAAATCCTTTGAAACGTATCGGCAGGTAAAAAAGCAAATTGAAACAAGCGAAGCCAAACTCATTCGGCTGAAAGATACTCTTTCCAAGGAAACAAAAAATAAGGAACGCTATCAGACAGTCCTAAGTGAGATTCAACGCGACCTGGACAAGAACATCAATTCTAAAGAGTTACTGGAAGGACAATTGCCCGGCGAGCTCATCATAAAACACAGGGACGACCAGAGTGAAATTATTATAGAAAGATCTCAAAAGCTGGAAAGTAAAATCTCAGAGATTAACACCAATTATGAAAAAACCCGTAAATTGGTTGAAGATAACCAGAATACCATGTCCATTCTGCAAGGCAAAATTGACGTTAACCAAAAACACCTGGAAACAGAATCAAAACAAAACTCCCTACTCGAGACAAAACTCAACAAGGATGTTGAAAAATCAGATTACAAAAGCATTGATCATGTTCTGTCCTTGCTAAAACTCGACCTGGATATTGAAGCATCTAAGCATAAGATAGAAGCGTATCATCACAGCATGCAGTCCATCGACTCTGAAATACAGAAGTTGACAAAAGAAATGGGCGAAAAAAAATATGAAGCCGAAAAACATATGCTGGCCATAGCTCAAGCCAAGGACATAAAAGAGAAATTAACAGAAGCCAACCGCCAACATGGTAAAACACAATCGATACTGACTGACCTTACTCGGAAGTTGATTTTGCAAAAGGACTTAAAAGAACAGTTGAACAAGCTGCAACTAAGAGCCGCAGATATCGATACCTTGCGAAAACTTTTTTACAAAAGTGGATTTGTCAACTATGTTTCTTCGGTTTACCTCCAGAATTTGTGTGCGACAGCCAACGAACGTTTTTACAAAATGACCCGTCAAACCCTAAGCCTTGAGTTGAGTGAGGACAATAATTTTGAGGTGCGCGATTATATGAACGGAGGTAAATTACGCAGCGTTAAGACGCTATCAGGTGGGCAAACTTTTCAGGCAGCATTAGCTTTGGCGCTGGCTTTGGCCGATAATATCCAAAGACTTACCGAAACGGAACGCAACTTCTTCTTCTTAGACGAAGGATTTGGTTCATTGGACAAGGAATCGTTAAACATAGTATTTGGTACGCTTAAGAATTTGAGAAAAGAGAATCGTATTGTTGGGGTGATATCCCACGTTGAAGAAATGCAACAGGAAATTCCCACCTACCTAAACATATCACAGGATCAAGAAACAGGAAGTCACATAGAAGAAAGTTGGAATAGGTAATACAACCTATTCCTCGTAATATCCATGCCCGTATCCGTAGCCATAACCGTAGCCATAACCATAACCATAATTCGAACCATACCCCCCCTGTTTAACATTCAGGTCGTTCAGCAAAATGCCCACATTGGTTGTGATGCCTTCTGCTTTTAAATTAGATACCGTATGTGCGAATACCTGGCGGATAGTATGGTTATGACGGACCAAAAATATTAAAGCATCCGAATGTCGCGCTAAAATATATGGATCTGCAACCACCCCCATGGGTGGTGAATCGAGTATAATAATATCAAACTGCTGACGTAACACGGCGAACAATTCACTGGTTTTATCAGAGTTAATCAATTCTGACGGATTCGGAGGAATCACGCCGGAAGGAATAATATATAAATTTTCCAACCCGGATGGGTCCGGCAAAATAATATCTTTCAGTTCAGCCTTTCCAATCAGGTAATTGGACACCCCTCCGTAATCATTCAAACCTAAAACTTTGTTCAATCCCGGTTTTCTCATGTCAAAACCGATGATAACGGTCTTTTTTCCCGACAAAGCAAATACGGAAGCCAAATTCAAGGAGCAGAAAGTTTTCCCTTCACCTGGCATAGAGGATGTTACCGTAAGAATCGGTGCTTTTTTATCGCCCACCAAAAATTCCAGCCTGGTCCGAACCCTACGGAAGGTTTCCGTAACAACAGATTTTGGGTGCGTACTTACCACGTTCACCTCCTTTTTACTACTATGGATTACCTGGCCAATAATAGGAATCGAGGTAATCTTCTCGACATCATCTACGCCGGTAATTTTATTGTTTAGCAACTGCCTGACAACCAAAATGAGTAAAGGTATTAGAAGCCCAATCATCCCGGCTTTTTGCAAATTACTTTGCAAACTTGGCGTTACTTGCCCCCCACTCCTGGCAGCTTCTAAAACTTGATGATCGGGCGTATTGGATGCCTTTTGGATTTGTGCTTCGGATCTTTTCCGTAACAAAAAGGTGAAGACCTCGTTGTTCAAGTCGAACTTACGTTCTATCCCCAGCAGCTTTCGTTCTGTTTCGGGCAAACCATATAAATCAGCTTCAAACTTGTCTTTTTCTTCCTTAATTCTACTTATTTGATCGGATAAATTTCCTTTTTGGTTCTCGATAGATTTAATCAACACTTCCTTTGCCAGCTTCAACTCCATTTCCTTTTGCTCCGAATAAGGATTAATATTGGTTTCTCCCAAAGGGATTCCCACGGCCAAACGCTCAGCATTTAAATCAATTATTTTTTGAATTTGGGAAGTCAACAACTGATTGTCAACCTTATAAATGGCCGGCGCTATAATCTCGTTATCTATTTCACTGTTAGCAAAATAGTTAATAAGGTAGTCGTAATAGTTTTGCATAATGTACAGCTCTGCAAGTTTTTGTTCCGACTCCTGTAATTGGGTAAACAAATATTCCGTTTTAGAATCGATGCTTTGAATCCTGTTAAAAGTCCTAAAACTACTCAGCTCCTTACCTGTATCGCTTAACGAATCCTTGATATTGATCAGCTGCGACTCGATAAACTTGATGGTATTGGTAGCTATCTGATTCTTTTTTTGAAGATTTGATGCAATAAACACATCGGCCAAAGTATTAAGAAACTTTATGTTCTTGCCTTTGTTGGCTCCTGTAACAGAGATTCGAACGATAGAAGACTCACCATTTTTTTCTGCTCTTAACAACCGGGAATATTGGCCCGTTAAGGCTCCCGGATGATTAAACTGAAAATAATATTGGTTTTCCGAAGACAAAGAAAATCGGCCACTCATTATCCTAAAGCGAAAATAATCCTTACTAATCCATTCGCCAATTCGATACCGCTCCGATACCTGCAATGTACCGGGTACGGAACTCATGTTACCATTACTGTAATTATAGGTGGCTTGTCCCTCTGTTGAATATTTTAACTCAAATGTATTGGCATCAATCTTTTCAATATAAAACGCAGTATTCAATAGTTGGGGATGCAATGTATCAAACTCCACCCAATAATCATATGCCGGATATATTTCGGTAGTTTTAAAGTTACCTTTTACAAAATAACTTACATTAAAATTAAGGGAGTTGATGGCATTGCTTACCATGTCCCACGAAGTTAATACAGCCAATTGATTATCCAGATTTCTCATTCCAGGCGTTAAACCGAAACCTTCCATCATATCCGTCTGGGGCATGTCATTGCCCCGCTCTTCCATCAATATCCGCATGGAAGCACTGTATATCTCGGTAACCCAGCGATGCTTGAGATACACGCCCCCCAAAGCGATTGGTAGTGTTATTGCAAACAGCCACCAATACAGAAGTATATCCCTTATTAGTTTTTTGTAATCGAGGTTTATATTTAATCCTGAATCGGTAGTGGTGTTGTTTGGTGAATTTTGCATACAATAAATAATACTTTACCGACTATCTTGTTAAAGTTACAATAGTTAAAGCCAAAGCTAATAACGAAGAAAAAATACCCAAGCTAAAAGATTCTCCAATACCCAATTGCTTGGCTCTTATGGGTCGAACATAAATTAAATCATTGGGATATATAAAATACATATCGGAACCGATAATCTTATGGTCTGTAATATCTACCATGAATGTTTTGTAGGTTCCATCCGCTTGTGGCCTAACAATTTTCACATCCTTCTTTTTACCGTAAGCTGTCAAATCACCTGCGATACCAATTGCCTCATAAATTGTGATTTGATCCTTGCTCATTTTGTGTTGTCCCGGACTCGAGACCTCACCCAATATAGTAAAAGAATTACTTCCCAAACGCACAATTAAATTGAATTCCTTCAAATAGGGTTTTAAGTCCGCTTTGATTTTTTCCTTGGCAAGCTCCAGGTTACACCCTTTCAGGTTTATTTTTCCGGCATAAGGGAAATCGATATTCATGTCGTCGTCCACCATGTACATAAAAAGGTTGTTTTGTGTTGACTGATTTACACCGGTTCCCTGTGTCGTATTGAAAAACTCCGAAAGCTTAGGGTCGAAGGTTGATACCTGGATAAACAAATAATCATTCGGCTGTAGCGTGTACTTTCCTGTAATTTCAGTAACTGCCTCGTACTCAACAATTGATTCTTTTTCCTGCAGATATAGCAATTCTTTTTGCGGTATACACGATACTGCCAAAATCAACAACAAAGGCAACCAAATAATTTTTCCCTTTAAACGCTTCATGTTAGTATGGTACATAACCGGCAAGGCCAGAACAAACAAAATGGCAAAAAGGAATATAAAAATATATTACATTGATTATCAGGGTTTTTTAATGTTTTCAACGTAAGAAATGATAAATCCTGTTATGGATTGTATAATTAAACAAGCAAAAATAATCTTTTTATGGAGATATGCACATTACACTAATGATAATTTAGGTTTTAAACATCGATTCGAGTTATTATTTTAAAACTTCTTTCTTCAATCTATTAAACTTATCAAAGATAAACCGATTGGAAAACAAAATACTCAGGAAAAGATTCATGGTACTTCCGGTAAAAATGGCCAACATAATCATTATTTGATATTTAACTGCTACCACAGGATCGCTACCTCCCAACAGTTGTCCTGTCATCATTCCCGGAAGAGAGATTAGGCCAATAACCGTCATATTGGCTATCATCGGGTTCAACCCCCTTTTTACTGCTTCAGTAATAAATGGTCGCAAGGCCAGTTTATTTTCTCCGGTATTGGTCAAGAGGAAAAAAAATAGTTCTTTTTTCTCCGTAAGGCCTTTAAAATAGGCAGTTAAGCCTACAATATTATGATTCAACGAACTTCCTAACACCATGCCTGTGATTGGCACAAAATAACGGGCATCGAAAAAATAATTGGGTTTTATTACCATTCCCAGAAAGAAACTGTCAATAACCAGTACTGATGTCAAAGCCGAGAAAAACAAGGGGACAATAAAGTATTTCCAATTCAGCCCCACTCGGGTAATAGCTGTAGAAACACCTACAAGAATCATTATAAAAACCCAACCAGTATTTACATAGGCATTGTTCAGTTCAAAGAGTTGGTCCAAATACAAAGCAATCATGCTTAATTGCACAATCATTCGCAACAAAGCTATAAAAACGCTTTTCACTATTTTAACCCTGTGATACAGAAACAATGAAACAGGTATGATCATTACCAAAAACGCCAGGCTAAGATCAAACAATTGTATGTCGATGGTTTTTCCCATAAAAGCCTACAATTCAATTACCCGGTCTACGCTTTGCAACCAGATTTTATTGTGCGATGCCGAAACAATAGTTTTCCCCTTCAACGACTTCACTGTGCTCACCAACAGCCGAACAGAATGCTCGTCTAACGATGATGTGGGTTCATCCAAAAATATTATTTCTTTATTTAAACATAGGCAAATAGCAATGATGATACGCTGTTTTTGCCCTCCACTGACGTCTGAAAAATCTTTCCCCAAATTCCTTGCGTCGACACCAAGCTGTTTTAAAAAGGTTAATACCTTTTCTTTTTGGTCCCCTATCTGCAATAGCCCCATCAATTCATTCCCATTTTTAACGGGTAAATTGATATTTTGCGGAACCCAGACAATCTTATTTCTAATCTGCCCGACTGACTTCTCATTTAGTTCGTCTCCTGCAACGATAACAGTTCCTTCATTTACCAACTCAAAACCTTGCAACAATTTCAACAACGTCGATTTTCCTTTGCCAGACTCTCCTGAAATACATACCGATTCCCCTCTCTCAATTTTTAAATTGAACCTCTTGAATACTTCCAGTTTATCGAACGAGAGGGATATGTTTTTACATTCAATCATAATCAGGTATTGAGATAGATGCTCATAAAGAATGCTTAACTTATGAACATGAAGATTAATTCTTTGCAGTGCAATTTAGAAAAAATAGCGAGAGTATTGTTTTTGTAATGAAAAAAGCATCCCACGTCAGAGACTATAAAAGGCATCCTTTAGGTGTTGTACCCAGATAGAAACCACTTCATTTATTTCACCCGTTCCTTTTAAGATACATTCCACCTTAACCCCGGCAGAAGTTAATAAATGATACCAACTGCCTTGATCATCTCCACACATATCGTTTTTTACATGACCTCCGGCCACACTCACAAAAGGCATTAAAAATACTTTGTCGATTTTGTTTCGTTTAAGCTTTACAATTATATCCTGTATCGTTGGGAATCCTTCAACTGTTGCTAAAAATACACCATCGGTTTTTTCGGCAAAGTAATAATTGAGTGCTGGATAAAAAACATTGGAAAAGTGAGGAGTGCCATGTCCCATAAGAACCACACCTTCATTCAGCTCCCTTTCCGGAAAATTAGCGATCATGGCATCTACGGCCAACTCAATATCCTGATGGGAGTATAAGAGTGGCCGTCCCACTTTCACTTTCACAGGACCTTTGGGAATTTCCGTGATACCTTTTACTGTCTGTAATAAATAATCATACTCCAAACCAGGGATAGTATGCATTGATTGAACCGCAATATGGGTATAACCGTCATCTGCCATTTTCGACAATGCCACAACCGGAGAATCAATAGCTTCTCCTTGTTCCCGCAACTTTTTTCTGATGAAGGCAGAGGTATAAGCCCATTGGATTTTTGTGCCGGGAAAAGATTTTTTCACCTCACGATGCATATTCTCCAATGCCACCTTTGAAGAAGGGACCGACGATCCGAAGGACACCAATAAAATTCCTTTCTTAATTGGTTTTTCCATTTTATTTTTCGATAGCATATGTGTAGTTCCGATTATAGGATAAATAATATCTACTGCGGTTAACTCAATCCATTGTTTGAATTACCTACCCCAATATTCACACTTCCATAAATTAATAGCTCTACCTTATTAGGAGTTTTAATGGCAGGGCTAACATACGTTTCTCCACCTCCTCATGCTTCAAAATTTAAATAAGTCGGCTTATCCGAAAATATTCTGATATCACTAAACCCTTCGTCAACAGCTTTGGAAAGTCTGGGTAAAGTAATCTTAATTTTCAGACTAGAGGTATTAAAGTTGCCATTGACAAATTTTATTTTCCATTGTAGTACTATTTCAAAAGCCTGATTCCGCCTTGTTCAATATCGATGATTTTTTGCTTATAGAGTGAGCCGACAGCTTTTTTAAAGTTCTTTTTGCTTATTCCCAAACGGCGGTTAATCTCATCTGCCGAACTTTTATCGGTCATATCTATAAATCCATTGGCCTTTTCCAGTCTATTCAACAACGACTGGGCAATGCCTTCCACTTTTCCATATCCCGGTTTTTCAAGAACCAGATCAATTTTATCGTCTTCCCTTACTTTTTTAATGTAGCCTTTAACTTTATCGCCACGCCTTAAGTTACGATAAACCTCATTGTCATAAAGTATTCCTGTATGTGTACCGTTAACAATCGCTTTAAATCCCAGTTCCGACTGATGATAAACAATCAAGTCCACTTCCTGTCCTTCCTCAAATTCCGGCGGCAGGTTATCCAGAAACTTCTCGATTTTAGACGATGCGGCTATTCTGCGGCTTTCATCATCCAGATAAACGTAAACAACATATTTCTTGCCCTTCTCCATGTCCATTTTTTGCTCACGGAACGGCACCAACAAATCCTTGGGCAAACCCCAATCCAAAAAAGCTCCTACTTTACCCACGGATACTACTTCCAAAAAAGCGAACTCTCCAACCGTTGCTTCCGGCATTTCTGTGGTGGCTATCAACCGGTCTTCCGAATCCAGATAAATAAACACTTCCAACTCGTCATCCACGGTACAGTTAACCGGTACATATCTGCGGGGCAACAGAATTTCCCCCAAATCTTCACCCGCATCTAAATAAAGGCCAAAGTCCAGGTCCTTCACCACTTTCAACACATTATATTTACCTATTTCTGTCATTGTATTTATCTATTTATATTGCAAAGATACTTTTAAAGTAGCAAGTAACAAGACGCAAGTATTAAGATGGTAAGATAAGTTTTAATCCACCACTGAGATACAAATATGGGTTGGTTTAATCCCCGTTTCCTGTATCATAACTTCAGCTTGCTTAGGAATAGTACTGCCCGATAAAACAAGTGCAGTATCGATACCAAAATTATTTCCACCAATAATATCGGTTGCCAGGGTATCCCCAACCATCAAAATTTCACGCTTCGAAATTTTGCGCTCCTTGTTCACTCTATCAAAAGCATATTTAAAAACACTGACATCCGGTTTGCCGAATCTAAAAAATTTACGATTGGCCACCGCTTCAAACATATTGGCAATACTTCCAATAGCCAACGCTGTTTCACCATTATTAACCGGATAAATTAAATCTGGATTGGCTACCACAACCGGAACATCAGTACCTCTAATTAGATTAAGGGTTTTGTTAATTCCCGGGTGAAATTCGTAACCACCATCATCAAACAGAACAATTGCTTCTATATCAGGATAGTCTTTGGGTTCAACATTTTCTATTCTTACCGGCACCAAGTCGGCACCTTTAATAAAAAACTCCGAAGTATTACGCCCCAGATATGCTACTGAAGCGCCAGGGTGAATATTTTCTTTTAAAAACGTCATGCTCATCATAGCCGACGAAATCAGGTTATCTGCTTTTATAATCTCAATACCCGCTTCGTGATAGGTTTTTGCCAGCAGCTCGGGCGAACGGGAAGCATCGTTGGTGATAATATAAAATTCGATGCCTTCTTCCTTAAGAAAATCCAACATCTCTTTTACGCCATTCATTATTCCATTGTGCTTTTTCAATACACCATAAGCATCAAAAAACACGACTTTATATTGCCGAACTACTTCTTTAAACTTTGCAATTTCCATTAAACGTTGAATAATGAGACCCTAATTTATTAAGCAAAATAAATTTATCTCATATGTTTACATGGCCGCAAAGATAATTTTTAGATCAGACTATATTCATTATGTGGCAAAAATTGTTTTTAGATTTGTTTGATAGCTATTAGATAGGCATTGTGACATATTTATACTCAAATCTAATCTCCTTTCTTAAAAACCAAAGTATCCGTTTCATTCTCCAATATTAGATATAAGTCATTGAAGTTATATTTAAGTGCTTTACCCGAAATTGCTTTTGTGAATTTTGGTTCAACCACATCGTTGAGGCAAGCCCTTTTTGTGCTCAAAACTGCAGTGAAACAAATTTCTTCCCTTCCAAAATAAATGTTTGATGAAAAATTATTGCACCCTAAAAAACCCATGGCTTTTCCTTTATCCAAATAAATTTCCATGAACGGATGGTTGCGAAGGCCTGAAGCATCTAGCTTTTCTCCATTGATCTTATCCAGGTTCCACCTATCATGTAAACCAATGGCACCATAAAATTCACCCTCACCATTAAACACTTGTAACGATTTAGTTTTATGGTCTTCATAAGCCACAACAACATCAAATGGCTTTTCTCCAGGCAGAATAAACTTTTTTTCTTTGTTTTTAATACTTACGGTCAGTTTTCCGTCTTTGCTGATCACTTCGTGTGTTGCCTCCGAACCTTTTAATCCTTTACCCAGCGCAAGTATATTTACTTCAAAATCTTTCTCCAATTGGGATGATGTGAATCTTACCTTTTTATCAAAATCAATTTCCAGCAACCAAACCGAGTCATTTCCCGAGGCCAAGAAATCTACTCCTTTCTTTTGCATTTCGTAATTGACATTTGATTCCTGCATACTTAATATAGCACCTTGCTCTTTATGCGTTTTATCTTTTAAGGTTGCGCAAGCGCATGCAAAGAAAACAGTAAATGTTATTAAAATATTCCTTATCATATGAACTACCTTTTTGTTATTGTTGAAAAACTAATTTACACATTAATTTTCAACCATAGTAAGTTGAAATAAATAATATTCAGGATTAGTTACGCAATAGGTAAGGCATGAGAAGAAATATTCCTCTGTGTCAACTTAATCCTGATCTATTGAATTCCTCCGGCAAAAATCTTATTATTTAAGCCTTGATTGGATTCTATTGCAAATCCTGCAAATCTTGTCTGAAGAAATAAACCCAAGTTCTCTGGTGTTCATTCATTAACGTTTTCCATCCATTAAACATTCCTTAACAATTAAAAACTACCCAAGGTACTTTAAGCTCAATTATAATACCTATTTTTGCGCGCATTTTATTGAATAGATCGTCAGATTTTAGACATAAGATAATATACTTATTTTCAAGATATATTAAGCTACTAAATTACAGGCAATATCTCTGTTCCAGTCTACAAACCCAACAAGCTAGCTTAGCCATAAGACTATTTAAGTGAAAATAAAAAAAACGATATAAATGATTACAGTTTCGAATTTAAGGATTCAGTTTGGGAAAAGGGTTCTTTTTCAGGATGTGAATTTAAAGTTTACACAAGGCAATTGCTATGGTATTATTGGAGCCAATGGCGCCGGAAAATCTACCCTTTTAAGAATATTGAGCGGCGAATTGGATTCAACCGGCGGAACGGTTGTTTTTGGCCCCAATGAACGTTTGTCCGTGCTTAAGCAGGACCATCACGAATTTGATGAACTGACTGTTTTAGATACCGTGATGATGGGACACACTCATCTTTGGGAAGTGATGCACGAAAAGGATGCTTTATATGCCAAACCCGATTTTACGGACGAGGATGGTATCAAAGCTTCGGAGTTGGAGGAGAAATTCGCAGAAATGGACGGCTGGAATGCAGAGAGTGATGCGGCCAGTTTGTTAAGCGGATTGGGTATCAAGGAAGATTTGCACACCACCCAAATGAGTACTTTGAGCGGTAAGCAAAAAGTAAAAATCCTTTTGGCCCGCGCCCTATTCGGTAAACCTGAAAACCTCCTGCTGGATGAGCCTACCAACGACCTGGATCTGGATTCGGTGAGTTGGTTGGAACATTATCTGTCGAACTTCGAAAATACGGTATTGGTGGTATCCCACGACCGTCACTTCCTGGACTCCATCTGTACGCATACGGTTGACATTGACTTTGGTAAGGTTCAGTTATTCTCGGGTAACTACAGTTTCTGGTACGAGTCGAGTCAGTTGGCGCTTCGTCAGCAACAGCAACAAAACAAGAAGGCCGAGGAAAAGAAAAAAGAGCTTCAGGAGTTTATTGCCCGCTTTAGTGCTAACGTGGCCAAAAGTAAGCAGACCACCAGTCGTAAAAAGATGTTAGAAAAATTAAACGTGGAAGAAATTCACCCTTCCACCCGTAAGTATCCTGCCATCATTTTTACCCCGGAAAGAGAGCCGGGAAATACCATTTTGGAGGTTCGAGATTTAAGTGCTTCCATCGAGGGAGAAACCTTGTTCAAAGACGTTTCGTTTAATGTGGAAAAAAACGATAAAATCGTTTTCCTTTCTAAAGACCCTCGAGCCATGAGTGCTTTGTTTGACATTATCAACGATATACACAAACCGGATACCGGGGAATACCGCTGGGGTCAGACCATTACCAAAGCCTATCTCCCTGTTGAAAACTCTGGGTTCTTTAATAACGACATGAATATTCAGGATTGGCTGGCACAGTATTCTCATGATACAACCGAAATTTTTATCCGAGGCTACTTAGGTAAAATGCTTTTTTCAGGAGAGGAAATCTACAAGAAAAGCAAAGTGCTTTCCGGTGGCGAAAAAATGCGTTGTATGATTGCGCGTATGATGTTAAAGAATGCCAACACCATGATTTTAGATACGCCTACTAACCACCTGGACCTGGAATCTATACAGGCTTTTAACGAGAAGCTGGAGCAGTTTAAAGGAATCGTGTTGTTCTCCAGCCACGACCACGAATTTATTCAAACAGTAAGTAATCGCATCATCGAGTTAACACCGTCGGGAATTATCGACAAGCAGATGGACTATGACGATTACATTGCCGACGAAGAGTTGATGAAAAGAAGAGACAGTATGTACGTTTAAATACAACTTTGTAACTTCATAAAGTTAAAAGTAACAAGTTGAACGTTTTTAGCACTTGACTTACAAAACGTTCATTTGGTTTAATGATGACATTAATGGCTATTGGTTTAACAAAGGTTAGCCAATAGCCATTCTTACTAATACTATTGGGGGATTTCTGAACTCCCCATTATAAATAGGAATTTGTTTATCGGTTGATAGATTTTTATATCAGATGAAGTACCTAATACTACAGCATCCCGGGCACAACCGGGTTTATTACAGTATAGCCGACAAGTTAGCGTTGGCAGAATTAAAATTGGCCAGCACAAGATTATCAGCTGATTGCACCAATATTGATATTGTAGAGATTAAAAATATCCGCTATTTATCCATCGAATCAGATGGCACTCTTACCCCAAAAGATTTAAATTTAATAGCGAGGCTATCCTTTGTTTTTGCCATTTTTGTGCTGAAGCACAAGGACAATGAAGATTATTTAATTCCAATACAAAGGGACGAATACGAATACCTGAACAATAAAATCAGCTCGCTCCTTAAATACCCCGGCAAAACCAACGAGTTATTTACCAAGATGATGATTAACGTTGCTATGCTTTCAAGTGATTTTACCTACGGCGATAAAATAAAAATGCTGGACCCGGTTGCCGGGAAGGGAACCACTTTGTTTGAAGGAACAACCTATGGCTTTGACACATACGGTATTGAAATAGAACCAAAGTCGGTGCACGAAGCGAGTATTTTTTTTAGGAAATATTTGCAGACAGAAAGAGTAAAACATCTAATGAGCAAGAAGCAGATTTATGGTTCAAATAAATCTGATGCTGTGGAGATTCAGAAATTTGAATATGCTACCAGCAAAGAACAATTCAAATCAAGAGAAACGATCAAAACCCTGGGTATGGTGAATGGCAATTCTCAAAATGCTTTTAAATATTTTAAAAAGGAATTGTTTAACATTATTGTTGGTGACTTACCCTATGGCATTGCGCATGGAAACGTAAAAGGTAAAAAAACTGCCTCCAAAACCAGAAACCCATCCCACCTTCTGGATGAATGTTTACCGGAATGGGTGAAAGTATTAAAAAAAGGCGGCGCAATAATCGTAGCATGGAATTCCTTCATTGTTAACCGACAAAAACTTTCGGAAACATTTACTAAACATGGACTTGAGGTATTATCTGATTCTCCTTACGACGAATTTGAACATATGGTGGACAAATCTATAAAAAGAGATATTGTTGTGGCCAGGAAAAGGTAAAAGACATGTAAAAGAAGCAGGGGATCAGATCCTAGGGAAATTGAAACAACAATGTCGCTTTTGATTAGGTATACACTGGCAACAGAACATCCTTAATTTTTACGAACGTAAAATTTTCCTGATATCTCCGCTTTGTTAACCAATATAGTCCGGTAAAAATAAACACCTGAAGATAAATCGGAGATATCCATACTAAACGCATTGTCCTGAATACTCCGGTATATAATTTGCTCCCCTGATAAATCATAGATTATAATAGAGGCAATCGGAACGGCCGAAGTACCTCTAACTTCATCAATAACAGGGTTTGGGTATAAATTCCAGCGATATCGTTCCTTGTTTGAAGGAACACCTGGAGCGATATTTAAATCCATATTCTGTATTACCTCTCTAACCCATTGGGCATACATTTGACCACTGGGATGTAGATTATCGCTGGCAATATATTGCGGCTTTTCCTCTGCTTCTCTGCTAATAGTTGTTATATCAATATAGGTAACGCCTAATTCTTCTGAAATTCTTCTGTTCACCTGGTTGTACATATCTATCTGGGCACTAATCGTCGCCCTGTTATAAGTACCAAAAGGAGTGTAGCCATAATCCGGAATGGACAAAACAAATACGCCAGCAACCTTGCCTCCACAAAATTGAATGGCCTGGTTTAATAATTGCCTAAACTCTGTTGGGTATTTTTCAAAACTGGTTCCCTGAAACTGATTATTTACACCAATCAATAGGGATACCAGGTTGTAATCATTCGAAGGGTTTTGCAGCTCAATATTATTCTGTAGGTCATCCGTTCTCCAACCTGTGCGTGCTATAATTTCAAGCTTGCCAATGGTAAAACCACGATTCTCCAGATAACTAGCCAGCTGATTTGGCCACCGTTCCGAAACAAGCACACTTTGCCCGATGGTATATGAATCTCCCAACGCCAAAAAACGAATAGGGTTACTTACGAGTATCTCTTGACCTCTTGATGCAATACCCAAAAACAGAAAAAATATGAACAGGGTTATTTTTTTCACGGATTACTGTAATAAAAAACGATTCTTACAACTTGCTTAAATTATAACAGACAACATGCATATTGGTTGTTTTTATAAGCCATAACGAACGGTTAACAATTCATAATTAAGCACCCATAAGGATTTTACTTATGGCTATACTTGCCCACTTTTGAGATGATTGGCAATTCAACACCCTCTATTATTTCGAACAGAAATATATTAGCATTAATAAGAATAATTGGTGACTTCTTTAATTTTTGGGTACTCAGCTGCCAGGTTAAAAAGAGTAACGCAAACGACAAGACGGTACACTGCATCCAAACAGACTTTGCAAGCTTTTGAAATCCTTATTGACTTACATTCTTGTTCTTTGTATATTTACCTAACTTACTCTCAGTAATTTATACTTTCCCGGACGAAACCCGGTGCAGTATCAATTAAATATTTATTGATCGATAACTCAAAATAACCGTCGATTGCTAAAAAAAAGGAATTCTAATAAAACTTTAAAACTATAATGTTATGCCAGCAGTAACTCCACCTAAAGATCACATGATCAGCAACGCTGAAACACGGGCAGCCAACCTTACAAGTGGCAAAAACTCCGAAATACCGGCCACCAAACAATTTGTCGTAAATGCAACCGGGAACCTATTTGTTGCAACAACACTCAACGGTGTCGATACTGATCATGTAACCATATCTAACGAAGCGGAAGAAGCCTTTGGCCAGGTAAGTTTGTTTTTTGCTGCTATGACCAAAGCAATGACAGAGGCTGGGGCCAATCTATATGATTATGATGCTTTAGACAAACTAGTCTCTTCTTCTGGCCTCTTTGTTAAGGTAACCCAAAGCAATATTCGTTTCATAAGCAGTCAATGGGGACTTACCATCGGAAACCAATTGATCCAAACGCTTTTCGGTTTGAGCGGTAACCTGGCATCTATCGGGAAATCACTGATGGATATGATTGTTGGCATGGGAGAAGAATCCATTAAAATTGAGTCGGAGAGTTCAAGTAAAAAAACAAGAGTTGGTACCATTGTTTTTGTTTGTGAGTATTTATTGGGAGCAGTCTCTATAACTCCGATTATAATTTCTGTTGATGCCAAAGAAGCTGCAAGAATTATGAAAGCGGGACCTTGCCTCAGTTTTGAAAATAAAAGGTATGAAATCTCCATTCGTAAAGCGGTTTACCTATTCGTTCCCCCTTCCTTTGTCAAACACGCGGTATCTCTAAATGAGGCGATGTCAGATCCGGAATTTAACAACCTAGTTGAATCCATTAAGTCTGCTATTTCCGAAAACGAAGGAGGTCAACCTACTCCTAAACCAGGCGGAAGCGGGAAATAACCTGGGTTAAACATAACAGAATATTAACCGCTAATACTACAACAGGCAATTATGCAAGGCCGTAAATGCTTGTCAAAACCATATGTAACTAAACCCATTATAATGTTTAAAAAAATCTGGCGTTATTTAAAAGGGAACAACGATAAGGAAGCTCAGTCATATTATACCCCCATGACCAAGCATTATGTATTTAACGAAACAGGTAATATAATGCTTTGTGCCACCACTGACAGTATCCAAAATTTCGATCAGGATATTAAAGATTCTTTTATTGATGTCAGTGTGTTTTTTACGGCTATGACTAAAGCCGTGCACTCCGTCAAAAATGATGTGACCGATAAACCGTTCACTATATACAACTACCAAGCGGTGAAAAATATTTTAAACCAGTCCGGAATGTTTATTGAAATGAATGTGGAAGAAGGAGTTTTTAGCCATAAAGGTGTTGGCGGCCCCATGGGGAAAGAACTTATCCAAACTGTTTTAAACCGCAATTTTTCTGATTCAAAACTAAACTTCTCAAAAAGTATGTTCAACGGCATGGCATATCAGGTTAAAGGTGTCCAGGATAAACAAAACCTTAGTGACAGGGATCGCAAACTGTGCCGCAGCGGCAATATCTTCTTTATTTGTGAACTACTGCTGGGTCTACCTCAAACAACTGCTGTATTGGTAAATATTGAAAGTAAAAGCATTGATGAAAAATCCCAAAAAGATAATGATGCAAAAGATATCTTCGAATTAGGCAAAGTTGACGAACGCACACACCAGTATCTGGGAATAGAGCGGGAGTGGAAATTTAAAAAACGAACCTATTTATTTGCACCACCCAAATTCCTTAAAAATAACATAACAGCCTTAAGTGATGCCAACGCTCCGGAATTTGATGATTTAATAGAAGCTTTAGCTGATAGATTAGTGAAACAGGTGAAGGAACAGGGCTAGGCGTAGTCAAAGGAACATTAAGAACTGAATGATTATCATATTTAATGCATATAAGTGCAAGTGTTTAGAAAGAAAAAAACTAATACTTGGCCCCAAAACTTTTATTATCCAGCTCAATTACCTCCAAATCTTTAATCTCACCCTTATCCAGCGCAAACCGGATGGCCGTCCGCACTGCGTGAAAACCGGAACGGCCCGCAGCCCCTGGGTTCATATGCAGGCAATTGATTTTATCATCGTAAATTACCTTTAGGATGTGCGAATGACCGCAAATAAATAGTTTGGGCGGGTTCTTGTATATTTCTGATTTTACAGATGGGGAGTATCTGCCTGGATAACCACCAATATGGGTGACCCAAACATCAACTCCGTCACATTCGAAACGAAGATGTTCCTTCAGGTCGGCCCTAATTTGTGCATCATCAATATTACCAAAGACAGCCCGGGTTGGTTTTAGATCGCGCAGGGCATCAAGTACTTTTACATCTCCAATATCACCGGCATGCCATATTTCATCGCAATCGGCAAAAAGTTCCTTAAATCTGGGGTCGAAATAAGAGTGGGTATCCGATAATAGTCCTATACGAGTCATCAATTAAAGTTTTATTTTGCCCGAAAATAGCTTATTTTAGACAATAAATAATCGCATAAAGAAGAAATACAAAAGTATAAAGGTTTTAAATTATAAATGTTTGACCGATAAACTTGATACTTCATAAATGAAAAAACTAATATTAGTGCGTCACGCCAAAACAGAGCAGGTTTACGATTACAGCAAATCTGATTTTGACCGCAAGCTTATGTCACGCGGCCATAAAGATTCTGTGATTATTGCAGAGCAACTTAAAGCAAAAAGTATTCTTCCAAGTCTTTTTGTTACCAGCAAGGCTAAACGAGCCAAGCAAACTGCCAAGATTTTTGCAGAACATCTGGGATATCCAGAGGATAAAATACGGAAAGAACAGTTTATTTACGATGGTTATACTACTTCAGAGATGCTCAGTTATTTATCTAAGGTAGGAGAAGCACATGATACCATCATCGTTTTTGGTCATAACCCGGATATTGCCGGCTTAACCGTAAATCTGATTACTGAAGACCTATGGCACTTTCCTACGAGTTGCACAACGGTGATTAATTTTGCCGCTGATACCTGGAACGACGTTGAAGCCAGAGCCGGAAAAGTTGAGCTATATATTTATCCAAAGATGTTTAAAGAATAAAAGAAACTGGGAACAAGGTATATGGTAATAAAGTTATAAAAGCGCAAGGGTATTAGGTTGAATTGTGCAATTGAGTAAACAATGTTCATCAACCCATCGTATTTAAAAAATTTGTAATTCATCAATTTTCATATGGGATACTTTGCCTGCTCCCGCATGCGTTTCGGGAATTGGATCTACTTTATATATTTTGATACGGATATTCTGAATGTTTTTAGCCTGACAAGCTAAGCTATTCGTTTTTATATTACGCCCTTGCGTATAATTCTCTGCAATGTCTCCTGTATCTCCTATTTTTATGTATTCACCATTTATATCTGCAAACACCTCGAATCGGGCTATGGCATATAAACCATGTAAGGTATGCCTTAACGATCGTAACGTTATAGTATTTATATTTTTGGGTTCAGGCAGCTTTACCTCAATCAGGCAATCCCCATGAAACGCTACCCAGCTTGTATCGCCTGATTGCAAAAATTCGCCATAAGACAAATCTGTTAAGGACTGAAGATTATTATTGGTTTCTCCTTCGATAAGTCGCATTTCTGCCCCAGCAGCCTGATGAATTTGAAATACTTGATTTAACACATCTCCCATCCTTTTATCTTTATCAAAAATGGCAGCCTTTAGCGTTGCTGTTTTATTAATCTCAATCGTATCTGTATACATCGGACTCTGCATATTCGGTTCCGATCCATCTAAGGTATATCGGATCACTGGATCTGATATTTCAGAAGTAAACCAAACTTCAATCCTCTTACCATTCCCTTTATGATGCACCCAAGGATTAAACACGCTCTTTGCGTGCCTGATACCCTTTTTATCCATCAACTCCATATGCGGTATCAGTCTGTCGACAAAATCATCCCAATTTTTATTTCTTTGTTGTGTCCATGCGTTTTCTGCCGCTGCAAACAATCTAGGGAAAGCCATATAAGTAAGCTTTCCCCAATCAGAAACACTTTCTGTCCAAAGATTTGCCTGGGTACCGATGATATATTTCCCTTGTTCTTTACTTAACTCATTAGGTATAACCGAATAAGCATACACATCAGATAACAAACTTTGTCCATACCCTAAATTAGGCTCGTACGAGGACTGGCCCTGTTTAAAATCAAGATAATGGTATTTGAATGGACACATCACTACATCGTGGTTCATCTGAGCAGCTTTAATTCCACCTTTTTCGCCCCTCCACGACATAACTGTTGTATTAGGAGCCAATCCTCCATCTAATACCTCATCCCAACCCATCATTTTTTTTCCATTTGCCCTTACCAATTCCTCCATTTTATGAATAAAATAGCTTTGCAATTCACGAGTATCTTTTAAACTATTTGATTTCATAAAATCATTACATTGATCATGCTTTTCCCAGTAATGCCTATAGCACTCGTCGCCACCAATATGGATATATTCCATCGGAAATAATTCAGCCACTTCTTTAATGACACTACTCATCATTTGATACGTGGCCTCATTACTTGGGCACAAAGTATTATTCAAACGACTCCATCCAGTTGCCACATAGGTTTTATTTTTTGAACACGACAATTCGGGATATGATGCAATAATGGCCCTTGAGTGACCGGGCACATCAATCTCAGGGAGGATTTGTATATTCCTTTCATGCGCATAAGCGATTAACTCTTTTAACTCACTTTTCGTATAATATCCGCCATAAGTAGCTTTATCCCCTTTTTTCTGTTCAGGCCTTCCCCAGTAGCTATTTACATTTTCATCCGTTGTATTATAATCAACCCGCCACGAACCAATTTCGTTTAGTTTAGGATAACTCTCAATTTCCATTCTAAATCCCTGATCGTCGCTTAAATGCATATGAAACACATTTAACTTCAACTCTACCATATAATCTAGGACCTGTTTTAGCTGATCGACCGTTTGCATATGTCTAACCACGTCAAGCATAAACCCTCGCCATACAAATGCAGGTTCATCTTCTATCAATAGGCCAGGAATAGTTATTCGTGTAGTATTCTCCTCATTATTGGTTGCGATTAGTTGCTTTAATGATTGCAATGCGTATACTACTCCGCCATAAGAAGATGAATAAATTGAAATATTGTTATTTGTAATTTCCAGATTATATGCATCACTTTTTAGCTCAGGTTTATGCTCAATAATAATCTGATTTTCATAATTAATTGCTTCCGCCATTGGAATTATAGATCCAGCTATCTTGCTCAATTCCTTTTGAAAATATACGCTGCAATTTAGCAACTCTTCGTTGTCTGTATTAAATACAATATTTGTATTTTTATTAAGCACAAAAGCAGAAGAAATATCTACCACCTTGAGGGGCTTGGGAATTATCTTTATTTGCTTCTCCCTATTCGTATGACAACTAACCCATAAAACAGTTAAACCTATCAGTAATATCAATTTATTCATAGCGATCATTCTTATCAACATTAAAACTAAATATTAACACATTACGTTTGTTTATAATAACCCGGTAAAATTCTAGACAAAGTAAACAGCAACTGTTCTCTTTTTCCGTCAACCTATAAAGCATCAAATACTACCATGTGATAGTTGACCATTGGCTATCAACTTGCAACCGATAACTGTTAATTAATCACGCCTGATCCTATCAGTTCATCATCCACATACCAGGCAGCAAACTGACCAGCGGCAATACCCCGTTGCGGTTCATCAAACACCACATACATACCTTCTTTTCTTCTGTGAATAACTCCGCTTTGCAACGGTTGGCGATAACGGATACGAATTTTCAACCTACGGCTCTCCCCTACTTCCATGGCCAAATCCGGCCGAACCCAATGTAACTCGTCGGCATTAACTTTTAGCACCTGACGAAACAAGCCGGGATTCTCTTTGCCCATACCCACATATACCTGGTTGTATTCTATGTTAGTTCCGATGATAAACAAGGGTTCAGGGAACCCCCCAATATTTAAACCCTTACGTTGACCAATGGTATAAAAATGCGCTCCACCGTGCTCTCCTACTTTTTTACCATATTTAGGATGAAACATATATGGTTTTGATAAATCCTCCAACAGTTCATCCGAAGGATTATCTTTGGCTTGTTGCCAGTCTCGCTGATACAATTCAGCTTCGTTATCGATCAAGAAAACCTTGCCTTTTTTGGCTTCGAGCTTTTGCTGAAGAAATACAGGTAAGTCCACTTTACCCACAAAACATATTCCCTGTGAATCTTTTTTATGGGCGGTTACTAGATTCAACTCGTTGGCAATCCTGCGCACCTCTGGTTTAATAATATCCCCAACAGGAAACAAAGCTTTAGAAAGCTGTTCTTGCGAAAGCTGGCAAAGGAAATAACTTTGGTCTTTGTTGTTATCGCTACCTGCCAGCAGACGATGATATTCTTTGCCGTCTTTTTCAATGGTTTCCTTACGACAATAATGCCCCGTAGCAACATAGTCGGCTCCCAGCTCAAAACATTTATCCAGAAAAACATCAAATTTAATTTCCCGGTTGCAAAGCACATCCGGATTTGGTGTGCGACCTTTTTCGTACTCGGCAAACATATAATCCACCACACGCGCACGGTATTGCTCACTCAAATCCACAAAATGAAAAGGAATATCTAACTTTTTAGCCACAGCCATAGCGTCGAATTTATCATCCAACCAAGGACAATCCGCTTCGAGTACACCGGTAGTATCATGCCAGTTTTTCATAAACAAACCGATCACCTCATAGCCTTGTTCCTTCAACACATAAGCTGCTACACTTGAATCAACTCCACCCGATAATCCTATGACTACTTTCTTCTTTTGCATTTTAATTCCTCTTCTTATTCTTGTACAAAAAATTAGCGCACAAAGATAAATTAAATTAGTAACATGTCATTCCTCAAATCATAAAACTTAAAAATGGTTGTTTCACAGCCGGTTCTAGGCCACAGATGAAGCAGATTTTCCGTCGTACATAAAAAAAAAGGGAGCAACATGCTCCCTTTTAAGTTATATTAGTTTGTCTAATTCTATTTATCCGCGGACAACTATGCGTTAATCATCATCGGCATCAGCAACATCAACTCGTCCTCGGGTCCATCATTGTCTACCGGTAAAAATATACCTGCTCTTGCCGGATCAGCCAATTCCATCACTACATCTTCAGAAGATATATTGTCCAACAATTCGGCTAGGAAGGCAGATTTAAATCCAATTTCAATGGGATCTCCATCGTACTGGCAGCCCAATTTTTCATATGCAGAAATGGAGAAGTCAATATCCTGCGCCGAAACCATCAATTCATCCCCGTCAATAGAAAGCTTCACCAGGTTACTGGCCTGGTTCGAGAACAAAGAAACCCTGCCTAGCGAGTTCACCACTTCCTGACGGTTAATGATAATTTTATTCGGGTTATCCTGAGGAATAACCGCATTATAACTCGGGTAATTCCCTTCAACCAAACGACAAACCAATTGATGGTTTTCCATTTGAAAGAAAGCATTTTTGTCGTCAAACTCAATAGTAATGTCACCATCTTCTTTTACCAAAACATTCTTTAAGAACGAGGCAGGTTTTTTAGGCAAGATGAAAGATGAAGAGAACTCCGTGGTTGCATCCGTGCGCTGGTAACGAACCAATTTATGAGAATCGCTGGCCACAAAAGTTAGGTTTTCCGGCGACATCTCTATTAAAATACCATTCATTACAGGACGAAGCTCGTCATCTGCAGTAGCAAACAATGTTTTGTTAATACCCGAGAGCACCAAAGAAGCAGGCAACTGCAAACGAGAAGCTTTGTCTGCATCAATTTTAGGTATTTCAGGAAATTCGTCCCCATCTAAACCAATGACGCTAAACTTACCTTTATCGGTGATGATGTCCACCGCTTTGGTATCCATAGCGAAATCGAAAGTAATTGGTTGCTCAGGGAATTTTTTTAGTGTTTCAAGTAATATTTTAGCTGGCAAGGCAATTACTCCTTCCCCGTCCAGATTGTCTAGCGTCATGGAAGTTACCATGGTAGATTCCAAATCGGAAGCCGTAATGGTTAATTTTCCCTCGCCCAACTCAAATAAAATGTTTTCCAAAATAGGAATAGTACTCTTATTACTAACAACACGACTTACCGCCTGTAAGTGATATAGAAGTTCAGAACTTGAAACTACAAATTTCATGCGTTTAAAAATTAGCGAAACCACAATAACCGGTGCAAAACTCAATCTTCCTATTAGGCGACCAATCTATTTGCTCCCGCCATGACGGTTTCATATGATTACAATTTAATTTTAAACATCCTTTACCCTCGCTCCTATCAGCTACTGGTAATGAACCATTTAAAAAGTTACTGACTAAAAATATTAACAAAGGTAATTATAAAGCAATTCTTTGATTTAACCAAAATTAACCCAAAGTACTTATCAGCTTTTTTGAACACTCACCAAATATATTAAAAAATAGCTTTTTAGGCTTACTATCTTTCAAAAAAAGAATGTTCAACCGGCAATGTTTTATTTAAAACAAACTTGACTTAGTCTGATTTCGTATCCAAACATTTAAGATTGGATAAAAAATGATGCTTTTTTAAGGCAAGGATTTACTTTTAAGTAGGGTATCTTTCCCCAAACATCGGTATTGGCTATATTGACCACTAAATTGTTTTTATCAATCGTTCCATCTGTATTCTTTAACTGATAAAATAAGGCTTGCGTTTTTTGAAAGTTATTATCGGTAACGGTTACTTTACAAATCCATTCACCTGCCAATTCCTTATATTTTTTATTTTTGTCATTCATGCTTAGGTTAGCAAACTCGTAGGTATAGTACTTCAGTTTATTTGCATCAGCTAGTTTGGTTTGGTCGGATTTATCTCTAAAAAAGTCAAAACCTAAATTGGCATTCTCCCTTACCGCGAAATTGTGTGCTTCGCTTCCCCAATCCACGTTTATTTCTTTTACATTTTCAGATGCGACGGAGAAAATAAGTTTGCTTTGCCAAAAGGCAGGATCTGCAGAAAACACACGAGCCTCCTTATCTACAACATTTAACTGCACTGCATATCTGTGATCCTCACGAAAAGCATAACTCCCCACCATATCCGAGGGGTTCAATATAAAACCAAGCTTGTATAGTTTGTTTCCATTGCTGCTGCAAGTTACCCATACGCCTTCCTCCAAAAGTACGTTTTTAATCTGCTGGCCTCTACTGCCCGTTACCGGATTACGTACCGATAAAGAAGCAAGCACCTTAAGGAATGCATCTATCTTAACTTTTGAGGCAATGCCTTGTTTATTGATATCCCACAGTCCTCCAATTTTTCTTAGTTTTACGGCATCGTTTCCAGAACTCAGTTCAATTTCATCTACTTCCTCCACCGACGCCAACGCAATATCAAACTCATCCTCAAGCGTACTTTTGGATTGAGTGAAATAGTAAACAAGGCCTAATGTTAAAAAGGCGAGAAGAATCAGAAAGTAACGCTTATTATTCATCTTAATACCAAACTTATCTCATATACTTATACTTCCTATAGAACGAAACTACAAACCCCAATGCCAGCACCAGGAAAAGGGGTAGTAATACATTAATCATCTTCCAGAAAAACGATTGGTCGGCTATCTTGCTTTTGTCCAGCAACCTTAACGTATAACTTCTGGCCCTCAGATCCATCCAACCGGCATCGTCGCACAAATAGTGAATGGCATTCAGGATAAAATCCTTGTTGCCAAAATTTTGCTTGGTGAGCTCGTCATAGCCTAATGGTAGGATTTTTGGATTGGTGTTTTTAAAGCGGACCTTATTCCTTATTAAATCCCCATCGGCTACCACAATCATTTTTGTAGGAACACTCTGGGTTTTAATCTCTACTGGTTGTGGGGAAATATTCCCGGGTGCCATTCTATTCTCGAACACTGAGGTAAACACCCCTTCCTGAACAACGGAAACCGGCATAAACGATTGTGTAAAGGTTCTTTGATCCGGTTTTTCGTTCACAAAGGCCAAACTAACAAAAACAGGCACTTGATCAGCCTTTGAATAACGCGATGTCCTCAACAGAACCGTTCGTTTAATATGAAGCTGACTGTTCACCGTATCGATAGAACTTACAAACTCGCCCTGCACCACGTTCATATTTCGCGAAATAGCATGATCGGGCTGCGGAATTAACAAAGGACTGTATAACCATGGCGCAGGAACTATCCTTGGCTGACCGCCTGTAGAGACAGACATGGGAATCATGGCCGATTGGATATCCTGAATCAATACCGGATTGATACGGACACCATATTTAAAAAGCTGGTCTTCGATATTTAAATCGGCCATCATACCAATGGTTTCCCTGGCTTTCCTCAGACTGTCCAAGGTAACGTTTACCGCATCCACCAACCACATCACCCGTCCCCCATTCATCATATATTGGTCGATTACATACTTATCACTTTCAGAAAATTTGCTTTGGGGTTTTGCAATGATAATAGCCTTGTATGGATCAAGAATACTTGGATCATTTCCGATTACCCCCCTATCTACTTGATAGTATTGTGATAAATGATCAGTGATGTCCATCACGTCGTAATCATCCAGCTCTCCATGTCCTTCAATAAAAGCAACCCTGGGTTTTTCGTCCATGGTAACCCGTCTAATGGCATCGGTAAATTTAAACTCGAGGCTTTCAATGGATTTATTGAGATTCTCCGCACCGGAAAAACCTTTGATATTTTCCAACAGGTTTAATGGCAGCTGCATATCGTTGTAATATACTACAGCATATGGATAAAAATACGATGTCGTATTTCTCCCGTCTTCGGCTTGTTCATACACCGGCACAGGACTTAATCCAAGCTCCTGCATTTCCTTCTGAACTAATTCCTTTTCCTTTTTGGTTCCTTCTGCCGGGTCGATAAAACGAAATTCTATATTACTTCCGCCATACACCCTGAATTCGTTCATCAACTCGTAAGTAGCCTTCGATAATTTTGAAAAGCCTACGTTTAAATCACCCTCCAGATAAACCTTAACAAAAATGGCTTCCTCCAAATCCACCAATAAGTCCTTTGTGTTTTCAGAGAGGGAATAACGCTTCTCACTGGTCAGGTCCATGCGAAAGAACCAGGAACCTGCCAACATGTTTACTACCACAATGGCAACCAGCAAAACAACCAGCTGCCAAATATTTTTTGATCGAATATCTCTAGACATTTTTCTTTAGCATTTAGCAATTAGCAACTCGCATACCTTTCAACTTTTAACTAACTCCTACCACTTTCTGCTTCCCATAACTGTTCGGGTAAGAAATAACAATAGGGTGATTACACTAATAAAATAAAGCAAATCACGGGAATCGATTACCCCGCGACTCATTGATTGATAGTGTTCATCTATCCCTAAGTTTACAATTAGCGATTGCGAGTTACTCCCGGGAACCAATTGCGACAAAGCCTCAAATCCATAATAAAAAACAAAGCAAAGCAATACGGCAATTACAAAGGAAACTATCTGATTGTCGGTCAACGAAGAGCAAAAAACCCCTATTGCCACATAAATTCCTGCCAGAAAAAGCAGCCCCACAAACGATCCCCATGTACCACCGTAATCAATATTTCCAACCGGATTTCCCAGCTGTACTACCGAATAAAAATAAATAAGGGTAGGGAGCAAGCTAATGACAACCAAAGTAAATCCCGCCAAATATTTAGCCAGAACAATATGAAATTCCGTTAATGGTCGGGTATATAGAAGTTCGATTGTTCCGCTTCTTTTTTCTTCGGCAAACAAACGCATGGTAACCGCGGGCACCAAAAACAAATATAACCAGGGTGCCAGGTAAAATAATGAATCCAGGGTAGCGTACCCGCCAAATAAAATATTCATTTCGCCCGGTATCACCCATAAAAACAAACCTGTGAGCACCAAAAACACACCCACCACCAAGTATCCGGTCAGGGAACTAAAAAATGATGTTATCTCTTTATGATATAAACTCCACATGGAAATACTAATTATTTAATGCCTGAACCATTAGTTTTGCTGCACGGGAACTAGTTCCCGGTTCTCCCATTATTTTGTGCAGCTCGTTATAATTATTAAACATCCTTATTCTATAATCCTGATCCGTCAAAAGTTTAGTCAACTCAGACTTTAAATCTCTAAAATTTAGTTCTTCCTGAACCATCTCCCGAACTCCTTCTTTATTCAGTATTAGATTTACCAAAGAGATATGCTCGACCTTTAACACGAATCTTTTGATAAACTTATGAAAATTCTTTCCTCCCCACATTTTGTAACACACAATCTGTGGACAATCCAACAAAGCCGTTTCCAAAGTGGCGGTTCCTGAAGTAACCAGGGCACCCTGAGCCTGTTGCAATAATTCATAAGTCTGCTTAAAAATAATCTTTACATCTTTACCCGCTACAAATGGTTGATAATCCGCTTTGGTAAACGAGGGGGCACCTGCAATTACAAATTGATAATCGGGGAACTGGTCGATCATCCTGACCATTTCGGGCAAAACGTATTTTATTTCTTGCACCCTGGATCCTGCCAGCAGCCCCACAACAGGCCTTTTATCCAACCCATTACGCTCCTTAAATGCGTTAAAATCCTCACCTTTGTTATTTCTGTTGTCGATAGCATCTAAAACCGGATTACCCACGTAATCGATAGGTACCCCGTATTGTTGGTAAAACTGGGTTTCGAACGGTAGAATGGTAAACATTTTATCTACATAAGCCTTAATTTTTTTAACCCTTCCGGTATTCCAGGCCCAAATTTTTGGCGAGATATAATAAAAAACTTTGATGCTTTTTTTCTTGGCAAATTCGGCCATTCGCAGGTTGAATCCCGGATAATCTACCAAAATAAGAACATCAGGATTATAATTGAGCAAGTCGCTCTTACACAACTTAAAATTGGCTTTTATCTTACCTAAATTGGAAACCACTTCCTTAATGCCCATATAAGCCGTTTGGGAGTAATGTCGCACTAAATCCCCTCCTACTTCCTTCATCAGGTCTCCGCCCCAAAACCTAAATTCACATTTAGGGTCTTCAACTTTTAGGGATTTCATTAAATTGGATGCATGTAAATCTCCCGAAGGCTCACCTGCAATGATATAATATTTCAATGTTATACTTTTATAATGAAAAACGCAATACCATAACCACAACGGCATATAGCACCGTTGCCGTAACAATTCCTCTGGCCGCCAATAATCTTTCTAAATTAATGGCAATTAAAAAGAATATTAAATTCGGAATAACACTTAAACTTAACAGTTTAGTAAACCCATCCAATTCTATTAAGCCCGATATAAATTCAGGTATCGTTAAAGTATCCCCAAAGCGCACATAGAATACTATATATGAGGTTATCAAGGGCAGTACAATACCTATCAAAAGGCCTATATAGAGTTTATTACATTTACAGTTCATAATTTTTATTTTCTTTTAACGAAGCTGCATCCGTTGCATCAATGGCACAGGGAACAACTGTTGCAAAATAATTTTCCAAATAATATTCGTCAGTATCTGTAGCTTCCGGTTCTAAATTTTCGAAATGACCTGTCAACCAGTAATAATTTCTACCTCTGGGATCAGTCCTTTCCAGAAATTCCTCCACCCATTTCCCTTTACCCTGACGACACATTTTAATTCCCTTTACGTTATCTGTGTCAGGAATGTTCACATTTAAATAAGTATCCTTAGCCAAACCCTCTTCAAGCACAGACCTAAAAACAGACTTAACTACTTTCATACTTTCACTAAAATCAGCATCCGATTGATAACTTAACAAAGAAAATCCGATAGATGGGACACCATTCATACAGCCTTCGCGAGCAGCCCCAATAGTGCCTGAATAATGTACACTTGTTGAACTATTTGAGCCGTGATTAATGCCGGAAACAATGTAATCGGGATGACGATGCAAGATCGTATGCAAAGAAAGCTTTACACAATCAACCGGTGTTCCGTTGGTTACGTAATAACTTACTCCATCCTTTTCTCCCATATCCTTAATGTATAACGGGTTTTTTACCGTAATAGCATGTGACATGCCTGAAAAAGATTTGTTGGCAGATACCACTACAATCTTGCCAAATTCGCTCACAGCTTCAACCAAACAGGCCATCCCTTTGGCATGGATTCCATCGTCGTTGGTTACTAATATCAATGGTTTATTGGTCACGTTGCGTTGTTTTTTATTGAAAAATAAGTCCCCAAATATACAATAGATAAGCATATATATAAAAATGTATGATACGTATTATTAGTTTTCGGTTCTGTTATTGGCAACTTGACATCAAAATAATTACTTTTGTTGCCTTGAAATGCAATATGACCGATTTCACCCATAAAACCTTTTGCGATTGTATTCATTTTCAACGGATAGAAAATAGTTAATTCCGATTTTTAAATGAGTTAACCGTTAATTTCATTAGATCATTAACGGTTTTCATTTATAATATTGGCATTTTACCGAACACTAAATTTATTTTAAATAGTATAAAATGCAGATTTCATACAACTGGTTAAAGAATTACTTAAACATAGATATGGAAACCCAAAAGGTTTCCGAAATACTTACAGCCATTGGTCTTGAGGTAGGTGGAATCGAAGAGGTTCAATCTATCAAAGGAGGTTTGGAAGGTTTAGTGATTGGTGAGGTTCTTACCTGTGAAAAGCACCCTAACGCCGACAAACTTAGCAAAACAACCGTAAACATCGGTAACGAAGATGCCCTAGCTATTGTATGCGGTGCACCTAACGTGGCTGCAGGACAAAAGGTAGTTGTGGCAACTGTTGGAACTGTGTTATATAATGGCGAAGATAGTTTCACCATAAAAAAAGGAAAGATCAGAGGCGAAGCTTCTTTGGGAATGATTTGTGCCGAGGACGAGATTGGTTTGGGAAGCAGCCATGACGGAATTATGGTTTTACCGGAAGATGTTGCCGTTGGAACGTTGGCCAAAGATTATTTTAATGTGGAGACCGATACGGTAATTGAAATTGACTTAACACCTAACCGGGTAGACGGAGCATCACATTATGGTGTAGCACGCGATTTGGCGGCTTACTTAAAGTCAAACGGCCAGGATGCTGTCTTATCGCCTCCTTCGATTGATGACTTTGCTGTAGAAAACAAAAACTTTGTGGTGGATGTCGCCGTTGAAAACGAAGAGGCTTGTCCAAGATACGCAGGCTTAACCATTTCAGATGTTGAAGTAAAAGATTCTCCGGAGTGGTTAAAAAACAAGTTGGTTTCAATCGGTTTGTCACCCATCAATAATATTGTAGATGTTACCAACTATGTGTTGCACGAGTTGGGCCAACCCTTGCATGCCTTTGATGGGGACGAGATAAAAGGCAACAAAGTTATCGTAAAAACTCTGCCTGAAAAAAGCAAGTTCATGACTTTGGACGAGATGGAAAGAGAACTTTCCGATCAGGACCTGATGATTTGTAACGCTGAAGAAGGCATGTGTATCGCGGGTGTGTTTGGTGGAACAAAAAGTGGGGTAAAAGAGTCTACCACCAAGGTGTTTTTGGAAAGTGCCTACTTTAATCCTGTGTTTGTGCGTAAAACGGCCAAAAGGCATACCTTGAGCACCGATGCCTCTTTCCGCTTCGAAAGAGGGATTGATCCGAACATTACTGTCTATGCTTTAAAAAGAGCTGCGCTATTAATCAAAGAAGTGGCCGGCGGAACCATTTCATCGGATATTACAGACATCTACCCTAACCCCGTTAAAAACTTTGAGGTTGCGGTTACATGGAAAAACATAGATCGTTTAATCGGAAAAAAACTGGGTCAGGAGAAAATTAAAGACATTGTTTCTGCCTTGGAGATGGAGATTGTAAGGGAGGACGAAAAAGGCATGTTGTTGTCCGTTCCTCCATACAGAGTAGACGTACAGCGCGAAGTAGATGTGATCGAGGATATTTTAAGAATATACGGTTACAACAATATCGAAATTCCAAATGAAGTGCACTCTACCTTGGTGTATTCGGATAAGCCGGATGATCATAAGGTGAAAAATATTATTGCAAACCAATTGGTGGCACAGGGTTTTAACGAAATCATGTGCAACTCATTGACGAAGCCATCATTCTACGAAAAACTGGAGAAATACCCCGAAAAGAATGTGGTAGCATTGTTCAACCCGTTGAGCAACGACTTGGCAGGAATGCGTCAGTCATTGGTAATGGGGGGACTGGAATCTATCGCGCATAACATAAACCGTAGAAACAGCGATCTTAAGATCTTTGAATTCGGAAATTGTTATTATCTGAACCCTGAAGGAGAAAAAGGATCGCTCGAAAAGTATAACGAGGAACACCATTTGGGTATTTTCTTGTCAGGTAAGATGATTGCCGCGAACTGGAACGCCCAGGATAGGGAGGTTTCTTTTGCGGATATGCGAGCTGTGGTTGACCAGGTAATGCGTCGTTTAAACTTGCCTGAAGGTATGCTCAGCGAGGAAGATGTCACAAATGACATTTTCATAGAGGGAGTTACCGTCGCCACCAAAAACAAAATCCATCTGGTAGACTATGGTTTGGTACGTCCTGAGATTGGAAAAAACTTCGGCCTAAAAGACATTGTTTATTTCGCCGAATTCAATTGGGATAATCTTTTGAAAGTAGCAGGAAGACAATCCTTAACCTACAAGGAAATCCCTAAATATCCCGAGGTAAGTCGCGACCTGGCATTGCTGGTAGACAAAAAAGTGACTTTTGGCCAGATAAAAACGGTAGCTCAAAAAACAGAAAGAAAACTTTTGAAGAGCGTTTCGCTATTTGACATTTACGAAGGAGAAAAGTTGGGTGCTGATAAAAAGTCATATGCCGTAAACTTCATTCTGCAAGATGAAAACAAGACACTTACCGACAAACAAATTGACAAGATCATGAATAATATGATCCGCAATTTTGAGAAAGAAGTTGGTGCGCAATTAAGATAGACAATGCCAACTGGTCAATAGTTGTTGAACAAAACTAATCCAGTGTTGTCGTTAAGCGAGATGTACAAGTCGAAAATCGGAACGTGCAGAGAGCGGAACGCGGAGAGTAAAAAGCCGAAAGGAAAAGCAATGTGCCGTTTTGAGCTGTAGTGATTTCCTCAAAACCGTTCCCAAAAATACGTCAAACCTACATTCTTGTTTGATACAAAGACAAACCCATTGGCACACACTGACCAATTAACGTGGCAAAAAAAATAAATTAACAATAAACAAAAGCCGTATTTACACAGTATTTACGGCTTTTTTATATTTTTATACCTATTTGTAACCTTATACTTGCCCGATAGTATGATGTACCAATTACCGACTTTTATATAAGCGACTCAATGAAAGCAAATACTTGTTTAAAAAGTTTTTTTTTCACGATTATTCTAATTGGAGCATCTTATACTTCCAGGGCTCAAATCGACTTGTCACATAGATATACCTTTGCGGAATTTGATACGAGTGCGACAGGAAAATTATACTTCAGAATAGAAAACAACAACTTTGTAAAAAACAACGAATATTTTGGCGAATATACCGAAGGATATACGCTACCCGGTTATTCAATCCAGCCGTCGCTGATGTATTACGCAGGTAAAAATGTCCGTCTGCAAGTTGGTGCACACCTCGTAAAATATAGTGGTATCAAAGACTTTAGCGAATTTGTTCCTGTAGTTTCCGCGTATGTTAAGCTGGGTAAAAAATGGGACATGATATTGGGGAATATTAAAGGAGATGTTCATCACCGACTTATTGAACCTTTGTTTAATCCGGAATGGCAATATTTAAGGCCTACCGAAACCGGTGTTCAGTTTTTTCACCAATCCGAACGACTTTGGTTAGACACCTGGATAGATTGGGAACAGTTTATATTCCATGGTGATGAAATTCCCGAGAAGTTCACCGGTGGAATCAGCCTCGATTACAAAATCACACAACCCGAAGCCCGGTTTAATCTGAGCATACCATTTCAAATGACCGCATTTCATTTAGGTGGTCAAATCAGTGATTATTTAACCGAATCGTATTCATTGATAAACCTGGTATCAGGCTTTAAAGTATCACAGCAGATTGACGGCGCTTTTATAAAGAAGATTAGTCTTGCCACCTATTTTTGCAGCTATAATGATTTAACAGACGCCAGAACATTCCCATTCAATAAAGGTGGTGCAATTTATCCTACCGGAATCCTCACCTACAAGCATGGTGAAATAATGGCCGGTTATTGGAACGCCAGTAATTTCTTTGCCCCAAAAGGAAGTGCGCTGTTTTATTCAGTATCCGACTACAAGCTAGATTATTATACCAAAAAAAGGCAAATAATAACCGCCAAGTTCACCTACCACAAAACTCTTATGAAACAAGTTAAATTTAACGCTCAAGTGGAGAGTTACTACGATGTTGAAGCATCAGCGCTGGAATACGCCTATGGTATCAGCCTGGTTTTTACGCCTAACTTTTTTATTACCAAATTGGATTTTGAGTAGCTTCTTACTATGTGCCAAGTCAAAACAGAGGTCCACATTAAGCATTCTCCTCTTGAAACATCCTTACTTACAACAAAATAAACCTTTTTCCTCTAGCTGGGGTAATATTGTTAAGTCAACGAATTTCGTTCTATAATTTATTTGATTTTGGGACGATACTTCATTTATATCTTCGCTGCAAAAACCTTGTCTTGCTGACAGGCACGGAAGCAAAAAAATATAGACCAATAGAATCCTTCCTCCCGCCACCACCGATAAGATCTATCGCTCTGGCCAACACTTTTATTGCAGCTCGTACTTTCTTCTTGAATAATTTACTCCCTGTTCCATACCACACTATCCCGAGTGAAACAGGTAAAAATACCCGTAGCATTCTTTAAGTTCCCTGCCAATGGCGATGGTAAAATTAAATTATCGCTGTTGGCATCCTTGGCGTTTTCAAGAGATATCTGATAATCGTAGTTGGCCTTTGTTATTCTTCGAAGAATTATTTCTATACGATCAAAAGTTTCACTATTTAAAACTGTATAATTAATATTTACTGTATCTCTTGTGTTCATATGGCTATAGTCTAAAAAGCGTACTTTCCGGAATGTGGTATCCTTTTGTGCCGTGTTTATATTTATCATGAAATAGTTGTGCCACCCCTGTTCCGACAGTTCGAAACCAAATGATATATCATCACCTGTTCTCTTCTCGTTTAAAATATCAATTTCCTCCGGTATAGTTGTCGTAGCCACAACTGTATCCATTTCAGGTGTAATTACCTGTACATCTATCGAAGTTTTATTGGATGGTTCAAATCGATAACTATGCCTATAATTAAACACGTAATCCGAATTATTCTCTCTAAATAACCCTTGCCAAAGTTTCAACGTATCTATCCTCACATCAAACTCCAACGAATAATCCAAAATATAATCGTCGTATAAAGGCTGCAATTTCGTTGCTGTTAATTTGTACCTATCATTCGGCACCAAATAACATTCAATAAAATACCCTGGCTCGGCCAATAAACCATTGTATGGCAGCTCTCTGTTTTCGATGCATGAAAACAACAACGACCACGCTAAAACCACTATAATTGTAAACTTCATCTTTTTAAAATATCCTTTGTCTATTTTTTAACATTAAAATTATAGCTAACCGAGAAATACGGCATAAATGGGAATATAACTTTTGAATTGAGTTTAAACTTAATAAAATAATCATCTTTTGATTCAGCCTGAACAAACACAAAGCTCGGGTTCTGTTGATTATATACATTGTAAGCACCCACATTAACTTTCAACAAGTTGCCCTTGGTTTTTTTCAGGTATTCCATATTTAAATCCATGCGATGTGTCGAAGGCATTCTGTAATTATACCGTTCTTCATATACGGGTATAAATTCCGAACCGTTTCCACCAATATCTTTCGCAATAGCAACACCGGCGGGAACAGTTGCCGTAACTCCGGATTTATATGTCCACAATAAGTTAAAGTTCAATGCTTTCAGAACCTTAAATGAGGTATTGCACAGGATATTGTGACGCAAATCATAAGGCGGATCAAAAAAGTTGCCATTGTTGATGCCTTTAAACTTTGCCCGCACATGCGAAAGCGTATAGTTTACCCGTGTATATACTTTGCCCGAATTATAGGTAACATCCAATTCTCCGCCTTTAGAATTTCCCCACCCTGATATCATCTTATCGATACTCTCGCTCAGATCAACCCTGTTAAAAGTCTCAAATTCTTTAATGTCCGTTAAACTTTTATAGAATGCTCCCAGATGAACACTAGTTTTGGCACCTAGCCTTAATTTTACTCCCAAAGATACCTGATCGCTTTTTGAAGGTGAATATTCTTTTACCGGCAGCCAAATATCCACCGGGCTTTGAACCGTAAATATATTCATCCGTTCTTCAAACTGCAGTGAATTGGAATAGTCCATCCATGCCGACCAAATGCTATTATTATAAGACAACTTTAGCCTGGGCGATAAAAAAAACTTAGCACTACCGCTTAAATAAGTAGATGCATTTACTCCGGCAATTAGCGAAAGGCTATTGTTCAACTTTACTCTGCCTTCGGTAAATGCGAAAATCAATTCATTTGCAAAATAGTTCTCCGTTGAATTCTCTATTTCCTGGTTGTAATCATATTGTTTAAAGGTGGTTTCGATTCCATAATTGATGCCTATGTTTGATGATATGGTTTGCACCATTTGAGCTCTCGCGTTGAACTGCCTGGTTTTATTTATACTGTTTGAGTTCACCCATGAATCCATATTGACGTCTGACATATAGCGATTATATCCTAACGACACAATTGCCCGGATTCCCTCATATATCCTTCCTGTTAGTTGTACCGAACTGGAGAAAGTACTCCACCTCAATCCATAGTTGAAACCCTCGCCAAAATCCATGGGCAAATGATCTGAGGTCATCAGGAAAAAAAACGTGGCATTCCAGTTTCTGCTTAACGAAAAATTATAGGATAGCGTAAAATCATTAAAAGAATAAGCCGGCAATTGTTGGTTACTCTCTTTGTCTCTATTATATGCATTGGCAAGTAATTGAAAGTAAGATTGACGAAATGAAATTCCTAAAAGTGACTTTTTCTTTCGATCAGGTTTAATCTTAATTCTTGCAGATGATGATAACAACCCCAAAGACACCTCTCCATTAAAATCTTCCATTAAATAATCTACCGGTTTCATATTAACATAAGAAGATAAATAACCATTATATTTTGCAGGAAAACCTGATTTAAAGAACTTGGATTGGTTTAGAATATAAGGATCGAATGTTGACAAGAGACCGGCGATATGCTGCGGATCACCTACCGGGTTGCCGTTTACCAAATAGGAATTCTGAGAGCTGTTCCCACCTCTTACATAAATACCCGCATCCAGCATTCCCAGAGAGGTAACCCCGGGTAAAGTGCCCAGGTACCTAATCACATCGGGCTCCCCCAAAAAACTAGGCACCCTATTAATGCTGGTTATGGTTGATTGGGTAAATTCGGGATTGATATGGGAAGTTACATTTACTTCATCAATGGAAAAATCCTTTTTTTGCAATACTATTATGTCTAAACTTGGGGATGAAACGGGTAGATAACAACTGCTGTAATTGAGATGGTGAAATTCCAGTATGTTGCCCACTGATGCCTCAATGCTAAAAAAACCCGAGCTATCGGACACCACCCCTTTTCCTGTGCTCACATTCCGAACATGAACCGATTCAATTGGCACCTGTTCCGCGTTTACAACCACCCCTATGATTTGAGCGAACAAGCAGGAACAGCTGAAAAACAGAAACAGACAGACAGTAAAGCGATTCAAGAATTGGAATATTTAGTTTAGAGCAGTGAAAATACAATTATTTCATAAAAAAAACCTACTTGAAACAAGCAGGCTTTATTTATGTATCGTAATTCATCAGTCACTAACCTAAGAGCTTTTCACCAGTACAGCCTTTACTTCATCGTACTTCGCTATCTTCTCTAAAAACTCTACAAAGTCATTATATCTTTCTTTGGGGTATTGCCCTTTCCAAATTTTCAAAGATCTTTCATAAACAATCCTATTCTCTATTATTTTTGCTTTGCTCCGATACTCTCCAAACTCAGATTTCAGTTCAACCGGCTCAGGAATAGCTTCCATCTTATAATCCTCTGGAAGCAGGTAGGTCATTGAATCGCATTCACTATATGAACGTGAAATCATCATAGGTGATCTTCTGTTTCTGGAATATGGCGGAATAACAGATGACTTATTCATCCCGTTTAAAGAAAAGAATAACCGCTCTCCCATTTTACTGGCAAAACCAGGAATGGATATGGACAAACTTTTATCCAACCATGGTTTTCTTAACTTGTGTTGAACTATTTCATAATCTATTAAATCGAAGTGGGGGACATTTATAGACTTTATTATTTTCTTTCTACGATCAGTCTCATCCATCAACAATAAGCCATATTCATCGCTATATAATGATCCTTTATAGGATATTAGAGCTTTCCCTGAAGCAGAGCCATCATCAAAAATTTTGATATCTCCTTTTATTGACTGATTATTTTCTTCTACATCGAACCCGGGTGTTTTTACCAGTTTCCCACCCTCTTCTGTTATCAATAGAACATTTCTGTCATCCGTAAAATCGCCTAAATATCCACATGGAATAAAAGAATTGGTACACTCTAACCATATCGTATCGGTATCAAGTGGAACGCAAGCTATGACATGATTAAAATAGTCATTCACAAAATCTTTCTCCGAAAAACTTTCTTCACCCGCCTGAACCAGTACATAATATGCATTGTAGCCGAAATTACGCAATATTGAAACTACATAGTTCGATAAAGCTTTACAGTCTCCATAAGATAATCGGTCCACCGTTTCAGCCTCAAATGGCTGTTGTGCACCTATACCTTCCTGTATACTTATATACCTGTTTTTCTTCTGTGAATACTGATAGATTGTTGATATCTTTTCATAATCTGACATATTTTCGTTTAACATAGTTGCCAAATGATCAATTGTTGCCTGGGGAACATTGTCTCTGCCTTTGTTTAGTTCAAAGAAAAAACGACCAAAACTTGCCCAACTGTTTAAATCTCCCTTGTAATCATTGATTTCAAAACGGTTAGGTGCAATAGCCACAGCAGGCCCCCAATGTTCGTAATGGGCACTTAATACTTCTTTCTGGGGGGCTTTATAATTTTGAATTTGCCAAAACAACTGCCTTTTCTCATCCACCTCAACCTCCTCAGCTGTCTTGGGCAAATTATATTCTTTATAATGAAACTTAAAGTCTAGAGGCACCAATAGTTTAAATCGGTAATCCTCAACTGCCGTATTGTATCCTTGGAAAGCATACCAGCCATGTAAATAATAGGCCGAATTATATTTTTTTTCAAAAGTATATTCTACTGTAAAAGGGTAAACGGAATATTTAGGATCGATTGCTTTCACCCTTCTATCTTCATACAAAGAAGCTCCAGATATAGCCGTAAAATCATTGATCTCACCTGTAGGGATTGACTTTACTTTTTTTCCAAGTGCATCATACACAATAGCCGTAATATTGCTGACACTACTTAAATTGGTATAACTTTCCCGGAACAATGCTTTATCCTTGCCACTTTCCTTAAGTATGGTAATAGCAAATTTCTCAGAACAGTACATCTTGCTTTCCGATACTACTTCTACTACCGTACTTTTTTTACGAACAACAGCATCGGCACCTTTTAATAGTTCTGCGGGAATAGCAGAAACCGGATACATTGGTGTTTTTTTGGCGAAAGCTAACGTTGTAAACACAAACAATGCAAATATTAATTTATAACGTAGCCGCATCTTGATTCTTTTTAATTACCACTGGTTCTGCTTGTTTTTCAATAATTAAAGCATACAATTGTTTTAAATAAGCATATTCCTCTGGAGTAAATACCGCTTTATTAATTTTAATTTTATAAAGCACATTTAACGCATTACCATTTGTTGAATAATTAATCAAAACAGAACCCGCTTTTTCAGGCAAAGCAATTTTAGTTGGTTTTGGAACGGCATTAAAAGTGTACCCATCTGGTATTGTAATAGAAGACATAACTAACTTCTCTCGTTTATAAGCAAAATCCACAGGATACTTCCGTTCTTCAAGTTTAAAAGGATTATCATTTACTCTCTCGTAAATAAATGGATTAATCATCACCATATCACCTACTTGCTGCGCCAAATTACGAATTTTGACATTATATTTCTCCTTAAGTGGTTTATAAATGGAATCTATATTATTTACTTCAAAATCTTTCACTCTTAAACCTGGATGTTCCATTTCCATATGCTGTATAAATTCATCATCACTCGCAAAGCCTTTATAATCTTTTCTGAAATAGTAGGCAGAATAGTCACTTCTGCTACACGCCATTGTACCTTCCGCAACCATTTCTTTCGTAAGTTTCAAATTATAAACTATAGCAGATTTATCCTTCTTATCGGTCTTTAAGTTAATCCAACTACCGCTTTGGTTATTAATCAGTCTACCGCTTTTATTCAAACATCTCATCGGAAGCATGTTGACCGGCATTAATTCCTCTGTTGCATCCAATAAATATTCGTCATTATCAATTTTTGCACGAATAAACATATAGTTTAATTTTTCCAGACTTGGATAAAATTGATGCAACCGTCCGTTCTCCCTTGTACTTATTGCTACCGGCAATCCATAAATATCCAGTTTCTGTAGCAACTGATATAACATCATATTTATTTCTGCCGAATTAGCTTTTTTATCTTTAAAAGCACCGCCCAAATGAGATTCTGAAGCATAAAGTGATTCAACTTCATTCCATTTTACCTGTTTAATAGCCTCATAGGCAGCTACCATTTTATCGTAAGGATCAGTATACTTTGCTTCAATTTCTTTTTTGATACTATTCAAGAAAGCACCACCATTCGTTAAAGTCCCACCAAAATATAGATTCGATCGCAACATTTTATTTACAGCTTCCCATGATGTAGTAAATCCTTTATAATAACCTGGAATACTGATGCTTAAAATATCAAACTCGAACTTTGTCAAATAATTCTCTTTAGAATCCATAAATGATTCTCCTTTAAAAGCAGGCATATCCTCCACCACATATTTATCGCTGCCTATTGGATTAATTCTGCCAAAACCACGAGCTCTTTTCCTAAATTCAATTTCAGATGTTGATTCCAAAACAAGTTCGCAATATTTTATAGGAATCTCTCTTTGAAATGCGAATTCCGCGGGAAGTAAGGCTTGAGTTGTCTCTATATCATAAACACTTCCAACTTTTATATTTGGCAATGCCACCTTCAATCGATAATAGTCTTCCGTTATTTTTAGTTTATAAATGGATTCCTTTTTTAATTTTTCTTCAACTATTTCCCCATTTTCGAGATTATATACTCTGCCACGTACTTGCATATCTTCCTTTCCCGGAAAAGAAAACTCGGATAAGCTTACTCCTGCTTTTTTTAGAATTTTTATGCGGGTAACTGTGGTAAACTCAAATTGATTTCCATTAAAATATCCATATTTGCACAATACCACGGCAGCCGCGCTAGTATCAGGTTCGTACACGGTCATTTTTAGATCCTCAATATCGATTTTACCAAATTTGATGGGGGGTTTTCCAGCAAACAGCTGTACTGCAATAAACATAATTATTGCAAGGGTAGTAGATCTAGCCATATTTATTTAGTTTTAGGGTATAAAATATTTATTATAAATTAACAAAAATCGAAACATAATTACAAATAGTTTATATTAAAAATATAATCATTCACGAAAACAATCGTACCAAATAACCCGTATTGCGTGTTTTATCTATCTTTATATTTCATACGAAATCAAGTCATAATGTATACCATACAATATTTAAAAGAATTTACCCGTGATATTTTTCTTAAGATGGGAAGTTCGAAAGAGGATGCAGCATTAGCTGCCGATGTTTTACTCTCAGCAGATTTAAGAGGGGTGGACTCTCATGGTGTCGCCAGACTGGGTGGCTATGTTCGTTTATGGAAACAAGGAAGGCTCAATGCCACCCCAAAAATTAAAATTGTTCATGAAACACCAAGCACAGCGGTTATTGATGGTGATTTAGGTGCCGGATTGGTGGTTGCTCCTAAAGCCATGCGGATAGCTATGGAAAAAGCCAGGAATGTTGGAACCGGATGGGTTGCGGTCAAAAACTCTAACCATTACGGCATTGCCGGATTTCATTCCATGTTGCCACTTGAAGAAGATATGATTGGATGGTCGATGACCAATGCCAGTCCTTTGGTATCGCCCACTTTTTCAAAAAGTAAGTTTTTGGGTACCAACCCTATTTCGGTTTCCATTCCTGCAGATAAACAACCTCCTGTTGTTATTGATATGGCAACAACTCCTGTTGCCAACGGAAAACTGGAAGTTCTGCAACGTAAAGGAGAAGATATTCCGTTGGGGTGGGCGCAAGATGAAAAGGGAAATCCATCAACCGATGCCGCCATCCTGAGAAAAGGCGGTGCCATGTTGCCCTTAGGTAGCGACCGCGAACACGGAAGCCATAAAGGCTATTGTCTGGGTGCATTGGTTGATATTTTATCGGCTGTATTACCCGGTGCAAATTACGGCCCATGGGTTCCGCCTTTTGTGTCTTATATTCCTGTGCCGGACAACCCCGTAGGAGAAGGTATTGGTCATTTCCTGGGAGCTATGAGGATAGACGCCTTTCGTCCCGCAGATGAGTTCAAGAAACACATGGACAATTGGATTACCACATTCAGAAATGCAACACCTGCTGAGGGATTTGAAAAAGTTTTGGTTCCCGGTGATCCGGAAAGAGAATTGACCAAAGAAAGAATGAAAAACGGGATTAATCTATTGCCTCCGGTCATCCATGAATTAAACGAGATTGGGGAATCGTTGGGGCTTACATTTAAGAAAGCATAGAGCGTATTGATGAGTAAAGGAAAATTTCAAGATTACGTTATATTTAAGCTAATATTATTGAAAAAGGCCTTTGTTTTGGGGAAATAAAGGCCTTTTCATTCTCAACTAACACAACACACAAAATTCATTTGTTAACACACAACACAAACAAATGAATTGCTTAATAATTTAATATCATTTTTTAAACTAATACATCAAGCAAGTTAGCTATAAACAGACAAAAATGCAATAGTTAACCTTAAAATTATTATAAATAATCTACCTTTAAAACGCAGTTTTGCAATAAAAAGTTCAATCATATCCTATAAAAAAGTCATCTTTATTTCTGTCTATACTATTATTTCATTCCGATAATTAACAATAGCTTATTACTGATTCATAAAACCTTGTTTTTTAAGCACGTCCAACAGCACCTTACTAAAGGCAATATTATCTTGCTTTTTATAACGAACATCCGTGAACACTTGTGCTAAACTTTCTTTGTCATTCTCTTTTACAAAAGCCTTATTTGACGCAAGCTGTTCCTTTTCGGAATATATACGTTTTATCATCTCATCCGAATAATCCACATATTTCTCATAATGTACTACACCTTCTAGCGGCAACCTTTCAGCCTGTTCTGGATTCTCATCAGGGTAACCTATGGTTACAGTAGCCACCGGCACAATACCTTTGGGAAGATTCAACACATCAATTATCTTATCCGAAGTATAGATAACCGTACCCAGATAGCAGATTCCCAACCCGTTGCTTTCTGCTGCAACACAAACATTTTGGGCAACCAACAAAGCATCTATTGCTCCTGTCATAAAAGATAAAAAGTTATCGTAACCCGGATTAGCATTATTTAATTGGCACCATTTATTAAAGCGGTTATAATCTGCACAAAAGGTTAACACAACAGGCGCCTGCCTAATCATGGGCTGGTTAAAATGACAAGGAGCCAACTTCTCCTTCATTTCTTCATCCTGTGATACCACAATGCTATACAATTGCATATTCCCCGTTGTTGATGCTCGAATTCCTGCTTCCAGAATCTGGTTAAGTAACGCTTCATCAATTTTTTGAGAAGTATATTTTCGGATGGTTTTGTGATTTAACAAAGTATCAATCATCTTTTTTATTTACAAATATATGATTGTTAAATAAAAATACGATAAGAAATATATTTGAGCTCAATTTCTCAAACCATTTTAAAATAAATATAAACCCACTCCTTTGCCTTTATATAACCACAATATTAGAATAAAAATACCACATTAAGTTTTTTTGTTTAATTTTTATGAACTTTTCTTAAACATTATTGTTTAAGAAATATTGATATCTATTAACCATTGAAATTTATTTTAATTATGACTATCTTTTTATTTCAATTCAGGTTTTATTAAATTCTCCATCAAGCAACTGAATTTAATTGTTTAAGGTCCCCTCCCTCTCTTACTTTATTCTTTTTTTTCCAAAATAAACTTATGTCATGAAAAACTATTACTACTTTGTAAAAAGACTTCTGGTTCTTTTACTACTCTGTCCTATTGTTATTTCTACCTCCGGACAAACAAAAAGTGCTACCCAAAGCAACATTTTCAATTTTTATGATGATCCACATTATGAATTTTTAAACTCCCTTTTTCAGAGTATTGTGGATGAAGCTCCTCTAACCGTTTTTTTACCTACCAAAGATGCTTTTGAACATTTAACGGAAGAACAGAAAGATTTCTACTTCCAGCATCCTTTCATTGACCTTATTGATTTGCTGAAAGGTCATATGGTTTCCGGAGTTTATAGCTCTACTGATTTAACTGATGGCACTCATCTTGAAGCCATAAATGGTAACCCATTGTTAATATCGCATGTTGATCACAACATTTATGTAAATGATTCAAAAGTGAGGAGAGCAGATGTTCACTTTGGACGATCAATCATTCATTTTATTGACAAGGTTATTATACCTAAAACAACCGTGGTTGACATTATCGTGAACAGCGAGGACCATAACACCCTGGAAGCGGCCGTCATTGCCGCAGAACTGG